>JADDPA010000159.1 GCA_016782125.1 Thermobaculum sp. | reverse complement strand
GTCCGTCGGCCGCACGATGCGGAACTCGTGCGTCACCCGCTCGCCCGCCCGCAATCGGTGGATGTTGCCCAGCGCCCGCCCGTGGTCCTCCGGATGCACGAGCCCAGCCCAGCGCGCGACGTGGTCGCCGCAGAGTACCTCCTCCCGGTCCGCGCCGTACACCGCCTCGAAGGCGGGGCTGAGGTACTCGAAGCGCAGACTCTCCGCGTCCCTGATCCAGAGGACGTCGGAGGAGGCGTCAGCGAACCGCCGGAACTGCTCCTCGCTCTCGCGCAGCGCCTCCTCGGCGGCCTTGCGCGCGGTCACGTCGCTCGCGGCCCCGAACCACTCGACGACCTCGCCGCGCTCGTCCAGCAGCGGGACGGCGCGCGAGAGCGTCCACCCTAGGGTGCCGTCCGCGCGCCGGACGCGGTACTCCAGCTCGAACACGCCCTTGGTGCGGATCGCCTGCCTGATCGCCGCCGCGATGGTGGGCCGGTCGGCGGGGTCGATGTACTCCTCCAGCCATACGCCGCTCGGGCTCGACGTGTCGGCGAGGAACCCGCGCCCGTCCAGGCGGCGCATCTCGGACCAGTCCGGGCTCATGCGGTACACGGCGTACGAGGTGGCGGTCACCAGCGCCCGGAACCGCTCCTCGCTCTCGCGCAGCTTCGCCTCGGCGTGCAGCCGCTCGGTCGTCTCGAACACGGTCACGAGCACGCCCGCGATCCACCTGATCTCATCCCGGACCGGGCTGTAGGAGAGCGTGAACCAGGCGTCCTCGGGGGTGCCACGGCAGGCTAGCGGGTAGAGCTTGTCCTCGAAGGTCAGCGTCTCGCCCCCGAGCACCCGCCGGTAGATCGGCTCGTTGATATGCCAGACCTCGGGCCAGCACTCCCGCGTCGGCTGGCCCAGCCCCGCCGGGTGCTTGCGGCCCATCAGGTCGCGGTAGCCGTCGTTGTAGATCTGGACGAGGTCGGTCCCCACAGCAGCACAATCGGGAGCGCGCCCGCGAGCAGCGTGTCCGTGATCGTCCTCAGGCTCTGCGGCCAATCCTCCATCGGGCCGAGCGGCGTCGCCGCCCAGTCCGTGGTGCGCACGAGCCGTCCCATCTCGCCGCCCGCGGCGGGAGAGCCAGGGGTATGGCCGGGTGTGTCGGGTGCTACGACCACTGTTGCTGGCCTCCGTCCTACGATCTTCCGCGGTCGAGCCATCATAGCTTAATGTCTAGATAGCATTCTCGTCGCCGCGGCAGCGGCTCCTTTTCGCTCCCCCCATCCTCGGCCGGGGTCCCCATCGTCCGCTGCACCTACCCGGCTCCCGAGTCTACAGCCGTGGGCATGGGCATTGCGTGCGCCCACGGCACGGGCATGGTGGCGGGTTACATGGGACCGGGCGACCCGGTGGGTCGCCTCTACGAGCGGCGTGACGGACCGATCCCTGTGCCCATTTCTGTATGCCCCGCATCCCGCCGGTCGACGACGCTCTCGTGGCCGCAAACCGCACACAAATCTACAAAGGATTGCTTCCCGAAGGCGGGCGCTCTGGGGCAGGGTGAGTTATCGTTGGCGCCGGACGCAGCCAGTGCCGAGGAGCACGTGCCCGGCGTCGACCACCTCTGCCGACTAAGCTTAATCTATTGCTTGCTGGATGACGTCCCGGATGTCGGCCTCGGGCAGGTCGTCGTTGAGCCGGAAGTTCAGACTTCCCTTGCCCGTCTTGATGGATGGATGCCGCTGCTTGAAGCCCTCGATGAGGTCCCCGCGGACCGCGTGGAGGGATACCCCCTCTTTCCACAGCCCGAGGTAGACCCGTCTGCGTCCGACCCAGTACGTGGGTATGCGGTACGAGATCACGACCTTGGCGTTCGGATACAGCTCGAGGATGAGCGAGTGCAGGCGATCAAAAAGCGGCCGGTGCGTCTCCGGAATGGCGTCGATATACGTCTGGACGGCGGGATCCATAGCCTTTCTCCTCGTCTGTGAGCGAGCGTCCCGTGTGCGCTGGTCACCCCGTTCGCTTCCTCACCGCAGGTTGGCCCGCCAGATCGGCGGCACACGGTCGCTGTATTCAATGCGCGCCGCGCCGAGAAAGGTTGCCAGGTCCTCGATGGCTCCGCCGACCGCCCGCGCTGTCTCGGGGCTATCCGGGGTGTCCGCCTCGGCGTAGACGGCGTTCACCCGCAGCACCCCCTGCTTGCGGTCCATCATCGGGTCAATCCGCCCTATGAGCCGGTCCTCGTGGAGTATGGGCAGCACGTAGTAGCCGTACTTCCGCTTCCCCGCGGGCACGTAGATTTCGATCCGGTAGCGGAAGTTGAAGAGGAGTTCCGTACGCTTGCGGTCGCAGATCAGGTTGTCGAACGGGGAGAGTAGGGTGGTGCGGGGCTCCCACCCGTCCGTGTCCAGGTGCTCGAGCAGCGGCAGGTCGTCCACGTGCACGTACCACGGCCCACGCCACGCCGCGCCGTCAGCCTGGATTCGCGCCTGCTGGACGGTGCCGCTCGCCTCCAGGTCTGCCAGCACCGCAGGGAGGGCCGGGTACCGTCCCCGCGTAAAGTGCTGCCGGATGTGAGCTGGCTGTGCCACCCCGAGCGCCCGGATTGCCTTCACCGCTGCACGCCGGGTTACCTCATCCTCCGGGAGGGCTTCGCGGAGGGTCCACGAGGGGAGGCAGCGCTCGGCATGATCCCACAGCTTCTGGCCGCCGGAGCGGCCGGCGACCATGAGTTCACCGCGGGTCCAGAGGTGATCGAGCATCCGGCTCACGTTCCGGCCGGAGGTCCAGCCCGTGGACTCCCAGCCCGCGCGGGACCGGTCCTCGAAGAAGCGCGAGGGCAGCGGTCCCTTCTCGCCGATCTCGCTCATGATGTGAGCGCGCAGCTCCTCGTTCTCCCTGAACCATGCGGAGGGGGACTCGCGGTACTTTTGCATCATCGCCGCGTGGATGGGGTAGTCCTCGGTGAGCACGATCGAGGCAGCGTGTGCCCAGTACTCGAAGAGGAACCGCTCCTCCCAGAGCAGGCTCTCGAGCGCCCGAAGGTCGAACGCCCCCAGGCGGCTCCGGAGGACGAGCAGGTGAGTCCGGGCGACGACGCTGATCGGGTCGATCTGGATGCATCCGAGGTCCCGAAACACCTGCCGGATGCCATGGATGTCGCCGACCGGTCGGGGACCGCTCAGCCGCTGCCGGTGGATCGCCAGCCGGCGCGCGGTGCGGGGAATGATGAGCAGAGGGGAGCTTATAGTTCGGCCTCGTTTGTGTTCGCTGGAATGCCGCTACTATACAACGAGCGCGGTTCGCTTTCCGGCGCCAGGTGCCATGCTCCGAGCAGTACCGTGTCCGGCGCCAACGAGACCTCACCCTACCCCAGAGCGACCCCGACGGTGTGCTTTCTTGAATGCCTCGACCGTCAATCGTCGGCCGACTCCGGCTCCAGCGTCATCCGTCCGCTGACTCGCGCATACTCCCACGCCGACACGTCTGGCGGCTCAACTCCCTGCGCGCCGAGGATCGTGCAGATGTGCGCGCGGTGCTCGTTCGCGTGGTGCAGCGCCTGGGTGATGAATATCCCGGCCGGGACGGCGAATAGCTCGCCCTCGTCACCTCGCGCCTCACCCAGCCGCTCGGTGTCCATGTCGCCCGCCAGGAACCGATCCCACGTGCTCGCCAGCATGACCGCGCGCTCTGAGAGCACCTCAAGCTCGACCGCTTCATCCCTTGGCCACGGGTACTCGGACCACGCGCTGGTACATCGGAACAGATACCCCGCTTCGGCGTTGATGATGTGCCGCAACGTCTCGATGATCGTGCCGTACGTGCCCGGCACCGTCGCGTCCAGCGTCTGCTGGTTGAGTCCCCGACAGAACTCCAGGGTCTGTGTGGTCGCCCAGGCGTTATGCCCGGCGAGATCGTGCAGTGCAAGCCCCATCGACACCCCTCCCTGCCGTCAGCGTCCGCACACCCTACCACAACTGAGGACGCATCTGCCGCTGCACCGGTATGGCCGCGAATCCGGGCTGCAACTCAGGCGCTACATAGCCCACAAAACCTCAGACCCACGGCGACTGCTCCTGGTCGGCGGGAGGTACGCGTCAGGATCACTTTAGCTGTGGCTAGAACTGCTCCACGCGAATCGAGATCGCGGTGCGCTGCTCGCCCTCAAGCTCCACCTGGGTGAACGCAGGGATGCACATCAGGTCTATGTCGTCCGCCTCGAGATACGTGCGTGCCGTGGCGATGCCCTTCACCGCCTGATTCACCGCGCCCGCGCCGATTGCTTGGAGCTGCGCGATGTCGCCGGAGCGCAGCACCCCCGCAATCGCCCCCGCGAGCATACTCGGCTGCGAGCGCGCCGACACCTTTAGTACCTGGACGCCGACCGGCGCCTCGGCGACCAGGACGGGGGAATCAAGCAGCTGCTGCCCTTGCGGGTTAGTGCCGTCGGCGTACCCGTCCGTGTAGCCATCTGGCGCACCACTCTGCAGGCCATCTTCCCGAATGATCTCTTGCATAGTGCTCTCCTACTTCTTGAGGCTGGTCGATCTGCACGAATGTTTGTCTTGACTACTCAGGGAAGCGTCCTGCTCGAAGGCTCATCTCTCGGCTGGCGGCTCGTCGATGATATCTATGCGCCGGATGCTTCGCCCCCGACCCGTGCCGGAGTCGATCTCCAGCAGAACGGCGTTGAAGGACACCGGCCCCTCGATCTGGTCTCGCCGGTTCTGCCGCACCGGCAGTTGGGTAACGAAGCGGCGGACCATCGCGTCGGTCTCCGCGCCAATGACGGAGTTGTACGGACCCACCATCCCAACGTCCGTGACATACAGCGTGCCTTCGGGCAACACCCGCGCGTCCGCAGTGGGCACATGGGTGTGGGTACCGAGCACGGCGCTCACCCGCCCGTCCAGGTAATTCGCCATAGCTACTTTCTCGCTCGTCGCCTCCGCGTGGAAGTCGACAACCACGGGTATGGAGTCCGCGAGTTCCGCCAGAACTGCGTCCGCCGCACGAAAAGGGCTGTCCAGCGGGTCCATAAAAACACGTCCCATTATGTTGACGATGGCAATATCCGTGCCCTGCCGGGTGGACACGCGGAGCCATCCCCTGCCGGGTGTTCCGGGCGGGTAATTGAGCGGGCGGATGACGGGCACATCCGTGTCGAGGTAGGGGATGATTTCCTTCTGCGCCCAAGTGTGGTTGCCGAGCGTGATCACCTCCACGCCCGCGTCGAGGATCTCCTGCGCGGTCTTCGGGCTGAGCCCGAATCCGCCCGCGGCGTTCTCGCCATTCGCGATCACCAGATCGATCTTGTGCTGGGCGCGCAGGCTGGGGAGCAGGCGAGCGACGCATTCCCGGCCCGGGCGGCCCACGATGTCGCCGATAAAGAGGATGCGCACGGTGCCTTCTTCCCGAACTACTGCCGTCTACCCGCGACGCAAGCCGCAGGACCGGCCCGATATTCGCAAGAGTCGGGCACCGGCTCAGCGATCGAGCCCATTCGTCCAGGCACACGTGCTACAGCGACGACAACAAATCCCATAGACGTCCATCTCCCGCCTGAGCCCGAACCGATGGTGCTATCATGGTGCGCATCCAGCAACGATCCTATCGGACGTCCGCCGCAACGGCGCAACACGAGGGAAAGTACGACAATGGTAACTACAACCCGCACCATCATCGAGGAGTACACCCACAGACGGCCCCGCTCCGCGGAGCTGCACGCTCGCGCGGCACGAGTGCTCCCGAACGGCGTGACGCACGACAAGCGCTGGCTCAGGCCGTATCCGGCGTACATCACGGAGGCTCACGGGGGCTACAAGCGCGACGTGGACGGCAATGAGCTGATCGACTTCGTTATGGGCCACGGCGCGCTGCTGCTGGGCCATGGACACCCGGCGGTGACGGAGGCGGTCGCGCGTCAAGTTCCGCTGGGCAGCCACCTCGGCGGCTCACACGAGCTGGAGATCGAGTGGGCGGAGGCCGTCGCGCGCCTCATGCCGAGCGTCGAGAAGGTGCGGTTCACGAGCTCGGGCACGGAGGCGACACAGATGGCTATCCGCCTCGCCCGCGCGCATACCGGCAGGCCGAAGCTCCTCAAACTTCACGGGCATTTTCACGGGTGGCATGACGCGGTCACGAAGACACAAGCGCCGCCGTACGACCGGCAATCCGTCCCGGGTGTGCCAAAGCCGGTCAGCGACCAGACCCTCTCCGTCTCGGCGGATGTCGGGGCGGTGGAGGACGCGCTACGACGAGACCCCGAGATCGCGGCACTGATCCTGGAGCCCTCCGGCGCGGGTTACGCCGCGGTCCCCCTGCCCGAGGGCTTCCTCGCGGCCGTGCGGGAGCTGACGAGCAGGTATGGGGCTCTACTGATCTTTGACGAGGTGGTAACGGGCTTTAGATGGGCTCCGGGTGGGGCGCAGGAACGCTACGGCATCCACCCCGATCTTACGACGCTCGCGAAGATCCTCGCGGGCGGCCTCTCCGGCGGCGCGGTGGCCGGGCCGAACGTGGTGATGGATCTGCTGGAACACACGGAGGACGCCGCCCGCGATGCGGACCGCCGGGTGGTCCACCAGGGCACGTTCAACGCGAATCCCCTCTCCGCGGCGGCGGGTGTGGCATGCCTGCGGGTGGTCGCGGATGAGGCGCCCGGCGCGATCGCACAGGTCCTCGCCCTACGGCTGCGCATCGGGATCAATGAGCGGCTGGAGAGGCTGAACGTTTCCGGTTGCGCGTGGGGCGACAGCTCGATCTGCCATGTGTTGCTCGGTGTTGCGGTCGGGAACAGGACCGCCGGGGACCTGTTGCGGCCCGACCTTCCCCCGGAGATCCTCAAGACCAAAGGGAGCAACCGGCGGCTCGCGTGGCTGCTGGGCCTCGCGATGGCCAACGAGGGAGTGGATCTATTCGCCGGCAGCGCGATCGTGAGCGCCGTGCACACCGAGCAGGACATAGACCACACGCTGGACGCCTTCGAGCGGTGCATACACCGCCTGCAAGCCGAGGGTGAGGTGGCTGAGCGCTGAGTTACGAGCGATAAGCAACGAGTGACGAGCCACGTTTGACTCATCACTCATTGCTCTCAACCCTTAACGCGCAGGTGCGCTACAGTGGCGGGCCGGCATCGCCGGTGTGGATCGTCTCCTGACCTTCCATCAGCTTAATGTACTGCTTATCGATCGTCAGATACACCGTGTCGTTCTCGATGCGATCCACCGCGGAGAAGGGGATATTCACCTCCTTCTTGAGGATCAGCCCCTCCTTGATGACCATATAATTCTCGACCGCCCCTTCCGTGCGGACGATGCTCGACACGGTGCCGACCTTGCCGTCGGTGGCCTCCACGTGGTAGCCGTCCTGGATCGGATAGTCGACGGTATGCGCGGGCCCGTGCTCATCCATCGTCTCGATGGCCGCCAGGGTCTCCGGCGGCAGCGAAACCTCCACCGACTGGTAATCGGCCGTGGAGGTACCCGTCTCCGGCGTGATATTCACGCTCTGCAGTTCCTCCCGCCGGGCGTTCGCGACGGGTCCCGGCCTGCCGATGGTATCGGCGGTGTCCTGTGTATCGTACGCCCCTCGCGGATCGTCCGAGGAGTATATCCGGTCGACAGATCCGCCCTCGATCGGTCTACGGTCGTGCTGCGTGCCCCCATCGTCAGCGCTGCTCGCTTCGCCCCCGACGGTCGATCCCTGCACATCGGCATCGTTCACGGAGGACTGATACGTCTCGGCTTCCTGCACCGAGGTGGTACCTGTAGCGCTGGTCGGCGCAGGACCGGCGTCCGGCGCGATCAGGAGACCCTCCGGCTCCCCCCCAGTGTCCTCCGTGCTCGTGGTGCCGGCGTCACTCGCGTCCATGTCGGGTTGCGCCGCACCGAGGCTCGTCCCCGATGCTCCCACGGAGGTGTCGACGGCATCACCACTTGTCTCGTGCCGAGTCGTAGCCGAAGGCTCTTGCGTCACGGTGCTCGCGGGATCGTCGTCGGATGTGAAGGTGATGTAGTTGGAGGTGACCGGCTGCCCCGCAGCGGTGCTATGGGTGCTGCTCGTCCCTGGCTGCGAGGTGGCGGTCGTATCGTCCGCCTGGCCACTGATCGTGAGATCGGGATCACCCGCGACTTCGCCGGGCATAGGGTCGGCGAAAGGCACATCCGGACCAGTGGCGCCCGTCGCATACGTCGGCGCGTCAACCACAGACGATGGCGTCGCGCTCACCGATGTGACATCCTGCACGAGCAAAGCGTCGTCGGCGGGCTGCGCGGTGGTCGGTATGCCGACGCTACCCCCGGAGGAACTCGACGGGGCAGCGGAACGGAGGCGCTCCGCCTTCTCCGCGGCGCTCTCGCGGGTGCTGCGCACGACGTTGCTCACCACCTCCCGCGCGGTGCCTGTTAGCTCGGTGGCGCGGTCCGCGAGGACGGTCCTGCCCTCGGTGAGAACCTGCCTTGCCGAGCCCGTTTGGGTTCCCGATCCGGAGCCGCTCGCGCCCATACGACGGCGCAGGAACACCCAGCCCAGCGCTAGGAGCCCCAGCCCCAGCAATCTACCTAGCATAGCAATACCTCCCGCTCACACTTCAGAACCCCAACTGAAAAGAGGGTGGGAAACTCGTTCCCACCCCCGACACTTCCCGCGACGTTACCTCTTGATGTCGTCCACGACGTTGCGAATCGTGTCCTTGGCCTTGCCGAACTTCTCTTGGACGTTCCCCTCGGCCTGATCACCCTTGCCCTCTGCCTGGAGGTCAGAGTCGTGCGTGACTTTGCCAACGCCCTCCTTGCCCTGGCCCATCAGATCCTTGGCCTTGCCCTTGATCCTGTCGGAGTCCATCGTGTGTCCATCCTTTCAGCACGGGTTTACGGGCATCGTTTCTGCCGGTCCTCCCACAGCATCAAGCAAGTTTTGCGCCAGGAGCACGGATCTACACGGCATGCCGCTTCGCCTGACGATGGCGGCGGAACAGATAGATGAGGACGCCGATCCCGATCGCGCTGAACAGAAGGACTTGTCCACCCAGGCCCACCGCCTGCAGCAGGCGCGTTAGCTGCTGTCGATTACTGCCCAGCCAGTAGCCGAGGATGCTGAACGCCGCACTCCAGAAAAGCGCGAGCGAGACGGAGAGGCTTAGAAAACGCCGATACGTCATGCCCGAGGCGGCGCCGCCCATGAACAGGGCCGCGCGCGGCACGACGTTCGTGTACGCCAGCAGCAGGGCTGGCAGGGCGCGTAGGCTCGTGTACGTGGTCGGGTCTATCACATGGCCCTTCGTCACCCGATCCAGGAGCCTCGCGCTGTGCCTGCCGACGAAAAAATCGAGGTGGTCGCCGAGCACGAACCCGGCGGCTCCTGCGAGTATTACTATCGGCAGCGCAAGTATCCCGGATTGCGCGTGGAGCCCGCCAAGCGCCACGAGGATGCCACCGGGCATGGCCCAGGCGAGGAAGAAGGTGTGCTCAAGGAGGGCGCCCAGAATCACGACGAGGTACCCGTAGGTCTGGTAAAGCGGCTCCACCCAGCGCAGAACCCGCTCGATTAGTTCCGAGATGTCAGGCAACTCGCGCGCTCTGCCGGCTGGATCACTGCTTATGGTGGTCTATGCCGCGATATGCCTTGACGAAGATCCGAATCCGCTGCTCGTCAAAACCACCGAGCGTGTCAAGCCGGGTCCATGCCGTGAGGGCGATCGGAGACTGGATACTCGACGAGGGCACGGCGAGGATCTTGTCCCCATACTCCTGCACGAGGCTCTGGAGCTGCTGCTTCTGCTGCGCCGGAAGATCGGGGCGGTAGTGGATCGCGATATACCCGTCTTCCAGGTTGTGCACCACATATTCGATCTGTACGGGCTGGTCATGCCAGCCGGCGGGTGCCAGACTGGAGAAGTGGGGGCCGGAGGTCGGTGGGTTGCTGTTGTATTTGATCGTGCCCGCCTGGCTCGCCTGAATGTGGGTATTGCCCATATCCTCGAAGCCCTTGCTCGTGGTGTCTGGTGGCCTCTGGTCGGGGTCACTGGCGGCAATATTACTGCTGGATCGCGAAGCGAAGAAGGCGAACGCGCCGACCAGTAGCAACAACGCCAGGGCAGAGAGTCCGAGGACCAGATACTGCTTGCGCTGTTGTTTCTGCTCGACTGCCACCCGCGTCTCTTCCAGCATCTGCCTGCGCTGGCGCCGCTCGGTCTTCATCTGCTTCCGGGGTACGCTCACAAATCCACTCCATCTTCAGGGCCATCGTTTGTGCCATTCATGTCGCTACTTCGCATGGCAATTATAACAGAGGGTGTTTCACCACTTCAGGGCACGCTGTATGCGTAACGAGCCTGCCAGGGTCCATGCATTACTACAAAACGATGCCGCGCGTGCGGCGAAGCGAAACGATTTACCTATGCGGAAGATACTCGTCGCCGACGACGAAGAGTTCATCGCGGTTCTGATAAGTGAGCTGTTCCAGGATTTGGATTACGAGGTCGAGACGGTCTACAACGGCCGCGACGCGATACTCGCCGCGGTAGAAGACCGCTTCGACCTGGTGATCTCCGATCTCATGATGCCGTTCGCGAGCGGTATGGAGTTGGTCGCGACTATGCGGAGTCACGAACACACTCGTCGCACACCGATCGTGTTGATGAGCGCCGCGTTGGTGCCAAACCTACCTGATGAGCGGGTATCGTTCGTCGCCAAGCCGTTCAACCTGGAGAAGCTCATTGACGTCGTGACGGACCGGCTGGACCGCTGTGCGAAGGAGCGAATGCTCGCGTAGAGCGGCCCACCTGGAGGAGCAAGAGGGGAGGGGCCTTGCGGCCCCTCCCCTCTTGTTTTCATCTCGCGCGTACGGTGGTGGTTACGAGATGAGCGTGATCGTGCGCGTCTGGCCGCCGAAGTTCAGGGCATCCTGCACTGTCGGGAACCAGATGTCGATGCGATTGCCCTTGATGGCACTGCCGGTATCCGACGCGACGAATACCTTGTCACCAAAGCCCTGGATGTACATGCGTGAGCCGAGCGGGATAACCGTGGGATCCACGGCGACCGCGCCCCAGTACACGTGCTGTCCATTCGCCATATAGCCGGCGGACCCGAACTCCGCACCGTTGTAGCCCGTAGCAAGCATCTGATAGGTCCGGCCCGTGGCTGGGCCGCTGGCGCCGCCTCTTGCCGCGCCGGAGCTGCTTGCTGTGCCGGTGCCGCGCGTCGAGCGGAGGAAGGAGCCTGAACCTGCTGCCAGGCGCTGTCGCGACCGACGCGATACAGGAACGCCCCGGCGGACCAACCGGTGGCGCCGGCGGAACTATAGCCGGTCATCTTGTACCAGCCATAGCCATTGCTCCACACCGGACCATCGACGACGCGAACGACCGCACCCTCTTCCATCGTTGTCTGGTGTGTGTAGCCCAACCCAGGGCCGGATCGCACGCGGAGGCCAAGATTATCGGTGTTGCGAACTTCGACCCGGTCCCCCTCATAGAACGTCGCCGCGGTCGGCAACGCGGTTACGCTTCCCGGATTCGCGGTGACCGCAAACGCGCCAATGGCGAACGCAGCCATCCCAACGCGAGCCGCCTTCACCCAGGCAAGCTGAGACAATTGTACCCTCACGACATCCCTCCATTGATTGTTTCGACGCTTCTCGCGTCAGACGCACCGGATCATTAGTGGTGTTCGATCCGGTGTTCACCTTCCGTGCGGCCAAAACTGCTGCACGAAAATGCTGTGTCCACCCAATTCAGGTTAAGAACTGGTTAGAACGCACGGTCGAGTATAAACATGCTGTAAACGCAAAGTCAACCAAACGCGACATGCGGGTGCGCATGCGCGATGTAAATGTACCGTATCGAACAACGCCACGGGCACGTCGGCGCGGAATTGACAGGAGACGCGACAGTGGGATACGCTGCGACCAAACCGAGACAGGGAGGGGCCGTGGCGGATGTAGAGGTACTGATCCCGCAGGACGTCGAGCGGGAGTCGCCGGGTAAGGTTGCACAGGTTGACCTACGCATTCGCGTGCACGTCGTGGAGAAAGACGGCACCACAACCGCCACCCAGCCACGGGCGTTGCTGCTCGGGGGCCTGTCGGGCGATGCCACGCAGCGCGTGCTCCGGGAGCATCCGAGCGTGGAATGGGTCCACAGCTTCGCGGCGGGGGTGGAGCACCTGCTGCCGCAGCTCGGCGACTACCAGGGCACGGTGACGAATAGCGCGGGGCTGCATGGCGAGCCGATCGCCGAGTGGGTGATCCTGATGCTCCTGACCCACGCGAAGCAGCTGCCGCTCCTCCTGGAGCACCATCGCAACCACGAGTGGCAGTCGGAGCGGGGCGAGGAACTGGGCGGCAAGACGCTCGGCATCGTGGGGGCCGGCGGCATCGGCGGCGCCATCGCCAGGCGCGCACTTGGCCTCGACATGGAGGTGATCGGCACGCGCTCCAGCGGGGAGCCGACGGAGCACATCGCGACGATGTATAAGCCGGACCAGTTCCACGAGATGCTCCCGCGCTGTGACTACGTTGTTGTCGCGACGCCGCTCACCAGCCAGACGACGGGACTCATCGGCGAGCCTGAGCTGCGGGCGATGCGGGACTCCGCGGTGATCCTGAACATCGCGCGGGGCAAGGTCATCCAGACGGATGCCCTGCTGCGGGCACTCACCGAGGGCTGGATCGCCGGGGCGTACCTGGACGTGACGGACCCCGAGCCCCTGCCCGCGGACCATCCGCTCTGGACCGCACCGGGTGCGGTTATCACGGCGCATACTTCCGGGCATTCGCCGAGGACGACCGAGCGCGTGGTCGACTTCTTCTGCCAGAACCTGCGGCTCTGGCTCGACGGCCAACCGCTGCGCAACATGGTGGATCGCGAGCGGGAGTACTAGCGGTGCGCTACGCCCTGGGGATCGTCGCGGGTGGGCTCGCGGGCGCAACTGCCGCGCCGCTGGGGGCGGTGATCGCACTCGGGATCGCAGCAACCTCAGACCTCTCCGGCCTTGGGCTCCTGCTCTCGCTCGGTGGCGTGCTTGGCACACTACCCGCGGTGATCCTCACGGGACTGGTGCTCGGCGCGCTGATCGGCGGTGTGACAGCACGGTTCATGCGATAACGCCGGACCGCGCATTAGGTAAAATCCCTTCGGAATCAAACACCGCAAGTTAAGGGGGATTAGCGCGTGAAGGTGGCGTACGTATTCAGCACATCAGGACACACGGCGAGTTACAAGCTGGGGAAGATGATCCTGCCCCAACTGGAGGAGCAGCGGCACGGCGTCGACGTCGTGGGCATGTTCTTCTTCGACGACAATACCTATGTTCTCCGCAAGGGCGATCCGATTGGCGAGAGGCTAGGTAAGGTGGCGCGCGAGCAAGGCATGCTGCTGATGCTGTGCGACCAGTGTGCGGACTCGCGCGGGCTGGCGGAGCCCACGCCGGACGGCGGGTACCAGGTGAAGGACGCCGTCGAGGGCGTCACCGTGGGCTGCTTCCCGGATCTATACGCCGCGCTCGCCGGCAACCCACCCGACCAAGTCATCACGCTGTAACCGCATAAGACTAAGCGCAGCGCACGGTAGGGCATATGTCATTCCGAGCGTGCGTGGATTCCGTGGTACGGGCTACGCATCCCTTACCGCGTTCGGGATGACACCCAACACTGTTCAGTCAGATTGCGTCTAACGCCATGTGCGTTTGAATCTTGCCGCGGGCGTTCAATTGAACGCCCCTACGGACGCGCCCACACCCGTGATACTACGTCAGAGCGTGGCGTCGGCGACGGCGATCTGCGCGGCGATCCGGGCGTTTTGCTGCAACAGCGCGGTGTTCGCCCGCAGGCTCGCGCCGTCGGTCAGGTCTGCGACGCGGGCCAGGAGCCAGGGAGTCAGCGCCGCGCCGATCATGCCCTGTTGCTCCGCCTCACGCAGCGCGCGCACCGTCGCCTCTTCCAACGTTGCCTCATCCAGATCGCTTGATGGTGGCGGGCTCGCGATCACGATCCCGCTCGGAAGGCCGAGACGGCGGTGCGCGCGAAACACCCTTGCCGCCTCGGGGGCATCCGCGACGGTGTACGGCGCGCGGTGGCCACTCTTCGCGGTGAGGAAGGCGGGGAACTCTTCGGTCCCATAGCCGAGCACCGGCACGCCCGCGCTCTCCAGGTACTCAAGGGTCCGGCCGATATCGAGGATGCTCTTCACCCCGGCGCAGACCACCGCGACGGGGGTGCGGGCCAACTCCAGCAGGTCGGTGGAAATATCCCCGGTGCGTTCAACTCCGCGGTGCACGCCACCGATCCCGCCGGTCGCGAAGTAGCGGATACCGGCAAGCTTCGCCGCCCACATCGTCCCGCTCACCGTCGTCGCCGCGGTGCGCCCAGACACCAGCGCGTACGCCAGCCCACGGCTGGACACTTTGAGCACCCCGTCGGCCGTCGCGAGTGCCCATATCTCCTCTTCGTCCAGCCCAACCCGCAGTAGGCCGCCGAGCACCGCGACCGTCGCGGGCGCCGCCCCCGCGGAACGCACCTGTGCCTCCATCGCTAGCGCCGTTTCCGCATTGGTAGGGTGCGGGAGGCCATGGGTTATGAGTGTGCTCTCCAAAGCGACGACGGGCCGGCCGTCCCCGAGGGCGAGTACGACCTCGTTGTTGTATTTCAGGTATTCGATCACGAGCCATTCCTCACACGAGTATCGCACGTAGGCAGTCGACGCAGGGCTTGTCGCTGTGCCCCCGTTTCGGGATGATCGGGGGTAGGACGGGCCGGACTACGGGCGAAACTCCGCTTCGTTCGGGCCGAAGACCCTATCGAGGGTCGCGTCCGCCTCGCGCTTATCGGCGCGGACCACGGACTCATTCTGCTCGGTAGTGCCTATCCTGCCCTGCAGGGTATAGAACTCGATGTTCTCCCGTGGGAGGCTCGCCCCCCACCGGGCGAGGCGGATCTGCTCACGCGCGCTCAGGCTCGTCTTGACGTTGTCCTTGATCACACCGAGCAGCCCCGGTGCCTTGAGGATCTTCGCCGGGGTGCGTGCCTTCTGCTGGATCGCGAGGAGCACCTGCTGCTGCCGCTGGATACGCCCAAAATCGTTGTCGGTGTGCCGGATACGCGCATACTTCAGCGCCTGCTCACCATTCATGTGCTGCGGGCCCTTCTCGAAGATGACGCGAATCTTCTTGCCATCCTCGGGGTATTGCCGGTCAACGAGCCGCTTCAGTACGACGAGGTCGATGCCACCGATCTGATCCACCCCCGTGACGAACGCCTCGAAGCTCACCCGCGCATGCGCGTCGATGCTCTTGATGCCGAAGTTGGAGCGCAGGGTCAGCAGCATCAGCCCCAGCCCCCCGTTGACCTTCTTCTTGTGCTCGGGATTCTCCCCGATTGCGTACGCGGCGTTGATCTTGTGGTACTGAAAGCCCGGCACATTGACGTACAGATCGCGCGGGATGCTGAGTAAGTATGCCCTGTTGTGCTCAAAGTCCAAAGACGCCAGCATAATCGTATCCGGACGCGTGCCCTCATCTTCGCGCTGATCGAGGCCGAGCAGGAGCACGTTGATCCGTTTCTTCCCGTTCCAGTCTTTGATCGAGCTGTCCGCGGCCACCGGGGTTGGCTGGCTCGCGGTTGGGTTTGGCACCAGACTCCCCGCGTTGTAGGGCGTGGGCACACCGGGCACGAGCGTCGCTTCTGGCGGTGTGCCGGTGGATGCCCGGTCCGCCGCCTCCGGCGTTGGGAAGATCAGGACCGGCTGGGTACCTTGTGGCTCGGGCGTGAACGAGACGCTCGCCGTATCCGGCAGCGTCTCATGGATCGCGGCCTCCGTGCGCCAGACATTGACCAGTAGATACGTCAGCCACACGAGGGGGACGAGCAGCAGCAGTATACCGAGCAGCTTGATCGGGCTGAGCGCGAACTGCCGTTGCGTTCCGGGAACCTTCACGACCATAGCATTCGCCATTCCTGGTCGCCCCGCGGGCTGGCGCTGATCACGGTTACCAAAGATCGTACCCATACCGTTTGCCGAGTGGTCCGACGAAGGTGCTCACCAGCGCCCTTGCGCTCCCCGGCATCTGCCGCTTCCAGCGCGCATCCACGCGAAGCGGAACTGGGCCGGTGCGGAATCGGCTGGGGTTCCCCGATACGCTATGACTCGGCGTCATTCGGACCGTATAGCCATCGATAAAGGGAAGCTCGACCGGGCCGACGTCCACGAGGTCCAGCACGGTGCGGATCGCGGCGCGCGGGTCGGCGATGAAGTCCTCGTAGCGCAGCATGAGATACCGATCCGGTGTGCGCCGCCAGAACAACTCCGACGCCACGTTGCACAGATCCCAGCTCAGCGCGCTCTGGATGGGGCCATACGTCGGCATATATTGCTGGCGACCCCAGTCCGGCAGGGTCTTCTTTCGGAGCCATGAGTAGGCGACGGCACGCGGATCGCGCATCAGATGCACGACGGACAGGTCCACCTCGGGCAGCGTTTCCAGGATACGGCCATAGAGCGGCACCTTCGAGGAATCGACGATCACGTCGCAGCCCGTCGTGGTCTGTATCGCCCGGTACAAGGTGCTCAGGTGCTCCCGGTACGCGCCTAGACTAGAAAGCACCCGGTCGCGGCCCTGTGGCAGGAGCATAAGCGGCAGATGACGAGAGCGTGCCCCCGCGCTCAGGCGCACCATCTCCTCGGCGGGCGCGTTCTCCACCCCGCCGTAGGCCTCGGTGAGCACCTGTTTCCAGACCGGGCACTCCCGGAAGCGTTCCCCGCAGCCACAGAGGATGTTCCCCGTGAGGCCGTGGTACCAGAGGGAGCGCAACTCGCCGCCGGAGAAGACACCGTCGATTTGGCCGAGTATATTGTCCAGGATCGTGGAGCCACTGCGCCCGAAGCCGGCGATATAGAGTACTTTCACCTTGTCTTGCATAACCGCCATTTCCGGACCATCACTACGCAGGCGCGATACCTGGCGCGGAACCATTGGAGACGCTCCCGCTAGCGCAGAGATGATACCATCGGGCCGAAAGACCGTCAAACCGACGAGCGGTACGTGGCGATGCGCTCCACAAGGTGTGCCATGAACTCCTGGGCGCCGATCTCCATCAGGACGGTGGTCTTGCCCATTTCCGCTGGGAAGAGCGCGCGCACGTGGGGCCGGTGGTGCTCCGCCAGGTTCGCGGCCAGTGCGTCAATGCCCTGCTCGCCGTAGAGGCTGGACACGAGCGGGCGGCGGTCCACGAGCGTCATGCCCAGCGTGGGACCGTCGTGGGTGCTGATCGTGACCGGCAGCGTGTGCGCTTCCCGCACCCCCACAAGGTCGAGAGCTACGCCGATGGCGACAGCGTCGTGCATCGCGCATGCCCGGTAGCCGAGCATGGCGGTGTAGTAGCCGAAGTAGAACTCCAGGACCCGCTCCAGCCAGCGAGTCAGCGGGGTATCTGCTTGTTGCCAGCGCTCAATATGCTCCGGCAGCAGCAGCGCGCGCATCGTGACATCGAGGCCGACCATCGTGATCGGCCAGTTGGCGGCAAAGACGACGCTCGCCGCCTCCGGGTCTCCCCAGATGTTCGCTTCCGCGAGCGGGCCGACGTTGCCGGGCTCGACCGCCGTGCCGCCCATGAGCACCACGCGCCGCACGAGCGAGGGGAGGGCCGGTTCCTTGAGCAGGGCAAGCGCGAGGTTGGTGAGGCGGCCGACGGGCACGAGCGTGAGCTCGCCGGGGTGCGCGCGCGCGAGGCGGATGATCTGGTCAACCGCGTGCTCTCCGGAGACGGAGAGGCCGGAGGCGGGCATATTCGTATTGCCCAGGCCATCCTCGCCCTGGACCCAGCCCGCGGTGATGAGCGGGCGCTGCATCGGCTTGTGCGCACCGAGCGCGACGGGGATATTGGCCCGTCCCATCAGCGCGAGCAGCTTCAAGGTGTTCTCCGCGGCCAGCTCCACCTCCGTGTTTCCGAAGGCAGTCCCGATGCCGAGCACCTCCGCCTCCGGCGAGGCGAGGGCGTACGCGATGGCGACGGCGTCATCGATGCCGGTATCACAGTCGAGCAAGAGCTTCACGCGGTCTCCTCCGGGGGCAGTGCATATGTTGTTGGGCACGAGGCGTACAGCCTCCGCGGGGCTTGGTCGCCCATCGCTCTTATACTGGCACAAACATCCGAATCGGCACAAGCGCGCCGAGTGCTGCTAGCGCGAGGGCCGCACGCCACCCGGATCGCTGAGATCCCTGGCGTTCGTGCCGCCCGTCCCCGGCCTCATCCTGATCACATCATGCTATTGAATGAGCCCGTGCCGGTTTTCTCACCGCGCATATTGACGAGTCCTCGTCCGCGTGGGATAGACCAACCTAATACCGACCTACCGCAATGTCAGCAGGAACAACACAAGCGAGCAGCAGACGAGTATCAGCCCCAGAGACCTGAGGAGCCAGATCGCGAATCGAGTCTCTAGCCCGGATTATTCATGAGCACTCGTT
>JADDPA010000069.1:9907-18546 GCA_016782125.1 Thermobaculum sp. | reverse complement strand
GCAGGTATCCGGCGAGTTGCTGGCGTAGTCCGCCGGCGATCTGTGATCGTGCTGCTGGAGGCGGCATTCCAGGGCCTGGGGGAGCACGTGCGCGCCAGAGTAGCCGTGCGGATACGCCGGTGATTGCCTCTCACCTTCCCGCCCCCGAAGTCGAGCAGGGTCTGGCTTGAGACCTACGAGGACTACCTCACAGGCGCGCTCCCCGAGGCCGATGCGCGGCGGCCAGAGCGCGTTAAGCATCTTCACAAAACCGCGGGCGGGACATGGATTTCGCCGCAACCGCGCCGCGTGCGGTGCCGTCGTAACTCCTTGTATGGCGGGGATTCCCAAAAAGTAATCACAAGCTCTAGTGAATGTGCCCGTCAGCGTATGGCGCAAGGACCTCCATGTGGCACTCGACGGCATCCTGCACGTGCTCGTCCCAGTATTGCCAGGTATGGGCGCCTGGATGCTCCCGATACTCGTGCGGGTATCCCAGGTCATCGAGGTGGGTGTGGAACGCCCGGTTCTGGTCGAGCAGGAAGTCTTCGGTCCCACAGTCGAACACCAGGCGGGGCCGGTCAGGTCGCGCCACGGTGTTGGCCGCGATGGCGTACACATCGAAGTGGTCCTGCTCCTCAGGCGTCATCTCCGGGAAGCGCTCGGCGAGGATTGATCGGTCCGGCAGGAAGCTGCTGTGCGCCCAGATCGAGGCGAAGCGCTCGGGATACTTGAGGCCGAGGCGAATGGCGCCGAAGCCACCCATCGAGAGTCCACCAATCGCCCAAGGACCAGGGCGCACCGGGAAGAGCGCCTCGCACAGCGGCAACAGGTGCTCCATCACGTGGTCCTCAAACCGCTCACGCGGACTGCGATTGCCCCACAGGCTGAGCGCACCGTCGGGGATGATCGCGATCACCGGCCGATTTTCCAGGTAGACACTCAGCTTCGAGCGGCTGAGCCATGCCCGGTGGTCGTCGCTCGCGCCGTGCAGTTGAAGCAGGGCGGGGTATGGCCCGGGACCTGCCTTTGCAGGATCGGGCAGGGAGAAGCTGAAGCTGGCGTGCCGGCCGAGCGCGTCGCTGCGCGTGTGCATCTCTCCGATATTCAAGGGCTCGTTCCTCCTTTTACGGCGTCATCTCTACACGGATGAAACGGCCTTCCCGCACGGAGGCCGCCACCGCATCCCGCGCCGTCGGTTCACCGCGCCAAACACGGACCTTCAGGCACTCCTCCATGCGGTGGTCGTCCGCCGTGCAGCACGGTCAGGCCTACGAATATCGGGGGTCTTCAGTGCAGCACGATGCCCGCACAGACGGACAAGTAGTTCCTCGCGCCGCAGCTTGACGCGACCCCATAGCCCACGTGCACCGAGGACGCATCCCACCGTACGGGCAGGTGTCCACGCCCGCCCAGGGGGCTACTTGCCTGACGGAACCTTCATGCCGTCACGCGCGATCCGGGCAATGAGGAACGCCAGGTCCTGGGTGAGGGTCCGGTCGCCGGCGACGATCATGCGCGCGGCGACGTTAGCCTTGCGAAACGTGAAGTAATAAACATGGCCGTGCATTCCCGACCGTAGCCGTCCACGGTATGCATACGTGCCAGCGCCGAGCGTGGATGGACCGGCCAGTCGCGTGGGCTCGGGCAGGCCATACTCCGGGGCATCCGGGACGCCGCGGGCAACGAACGCCTGGGCGTCCTCCGCCGAGCCGAAGCGAAACCGCTCATCGAGCACGCCCATCCAGTCGTCCGTACCCAGGCGGCCGCGCATCCACGGGTGGGCAAACAGCCGCCGTCCGTTGTGCCGGGTGAGCAGCGCACGCATCTGGTCACTCACCTCCGCGTTCGCTGCGGGCGTGAGGCCAAGCTCCGAGAGCAGCGCCGAGGGGGTCGCCAGCGATGTACTGGCCGGTACCGACTCTGCGGACTCGACGATCTCGCGGCGCACGGCGAAGGTATCCGGCGGGAGGCTCCGGCGCGATACGCGCTCATTGCGCAGATACACGGTGTCCCGGGTCTCGCGCCGTTCCAGCTGCATACCTGCGTTCACATAATAACCGATCACGCGCAAAGGCAGCTTCGTCTCCCGGTCGACCCACACTTTGTGCACCATCTGGCCATGCTGATACAGCCCCAGGTTGAGGACCAGGGCAGGGCGTCCCCGGAATCGCACCGCTCGGGCGCCGGCCACGCGTTTCTCGGCAAACAGGTTCCGGTACTTGAACGGTATCGATTGGGGTGGTCCGCTGTACGGCTTTGCCGGGTCCGGGACCATGTGCATGTCCGCCGTACCTTCCAGCGGGAACTCGACGCTGTAAAAGCGCCCGCTGCGCACGTAGACGAGCAGCCGCGGAAAGAGGGCACTGGTCTCAACGTAACGTGCATCCCCGTTGCGCGGGTCGAACCAAAACTCGGTGTGCCCGGAATCGAACTTTCGCCCCGCCGTCGTCCGCCGGACATACCGGGCCTTTATATGCACTACGGTTTCGGATGCCGACACCGGTTTGTATGGCACTGTATCTGGAGCCGGCCACTGCCGTATGCCGGAGTATATGGAGTCACCGGCGCACTCGACTTCGCGTGTCCGCTCCCGGCGCCCCTGCGCGCACACCTCACGCCCTTCACCGGCTGCGGGGGGCAGGCGGTCGAGCGATGCATTGCGTGGGACAGCCGTGGCCACGGGTCGCGTCGTTGTTCGAGGCGTCGCTGGCGGCGACTCTTCCGCTCCCCCGAGCAGCCGAGGGCCGATGAACACGGCGAACAGCACGAGCGCAACGACGCCCACGAGCGGCATGGGCATCGACCCACCTTCCAGGTCGGAGTACGTCAGATCCTCCAGCCGCGCCGTCCCAACCGGGCGGGACGTCTCCGTGAGCGTCCGCCACGCCTCGCGTGGGTCGACATCACCTTCGAGCGCCCTGGCGACATGATCGAGATCCACGCCGATTGAGTCCTCGTCCCGGCGGAGTGCGGCGGCCACGTCGGGGATGCTGAGCCCCACGTAATCCCGCAAGTAGATGATATCGCGCTGTGTCTGGGTGAGGGCTTGCAACATCTCCCCAAGCGCCGCCGTCGCCTGCCACTGCCGGGATCGGAGCAGGGGACGCACCTCGGCAAATGAGTAGCGCGGACGAAACGGCAACCGGCGCTTGCGAGCGAGTTTCAGGCCCGTATGGAAGAGCCATTCCCGGGGGTCGCGGGCCGCGCGGACCTCATCCTCCGCAGCCACCGCACGCAGAAACACATCATGCGCCAAGCCTTCGGCAAGCGTCGCATCATCGGTATGGAGGGCCAGTGCGGCGGTGAGCTCGCCCGCGTGTCTGCGATAGAGCCCCTCGACCATCTCGCTCAAGCGCGCCTCTCTTCCGCGTGCTCGTCTTCGTACTCTTATACCACACGCAGGCAAACAGCGGCAGCGGCGCTATAATCTCCACGTTATTAGGAAGGCGCTGCGATGTACGTGATCGGTGATGTGCACGGCCAGCTCCCGAAGCTGACCCGGCTGCTCTCGGACGCCGGTCTGCTCGGGGATGCTCAACGCTGGGCCGGGGGCGACGCGGCGTTGCTCTTCATCGGTGACTACTTCGACCGCGGTCCGGACGGTGTTGGCGTCGTCGAGCTGGTGATGCGGCTTCAGCGGCAGGCTGGGGCCGAGGGGGGCAAGGTCTACGCCCTGCTCGGCAACCACGACGCGCTGATCCTGGCGGCGCGGCGGTTTAGCGGCAAGTACTGGCTGGATGCGTGGGAGCGAAACGGCGGCAACCATGCCGATCTCTCACGCCTCCGCGATGAACACGTCGAATGGATCACGAAGCAACCCGCGATGCTCCGAGTTGGCGACGTGCTGTACGCGCACGCGGACGCGACCTTCTACACGCGCTACGGCGACACCATCGAGGACGTGAACGCCACGTTCACCAATCTCCTACGGGCTGGCGATGAATCCGCATGGGACCAACTGCTCGACGACTTCTCCGAGCGCCACGCCTTCGACGGTCCGGACGGCGCAGATTCCACCGCACGGTTCCTGCGGCAGTACGGCGGCGATCAGCTCATGCACGGCCACACGCCGATCCAGAAGGTGACCAGTGCTTCGCCAGAAACGGTGGTCTGCGCACATCGGTACGCTGCCGGTCGCTGCGTGAACGTGGACGGCGGGATGTACCTCGGCGGTCCAGGCTTCGTCCACAAAGTGCCCGCGCCTATCCACTCCCGTTGAATCGTGCCGCGACGGCTTGAGTCTCAGGCAGTGGGTCGAATGGTTATCTCTAATGCAGCCACATTGTATATTGAGCCGATAGAGCCGCGAAGCATATTGGCCGAACCCGGGAGTGTCGTTGCATGGACAAGGTGGTTCGCGATGGTCTGCACGGCAATGCATCCCGTCGAGCTACTGATGACTGACGAGTAGCGACGACTGTTCCGATTCGTCTGGAATCGACCGATCAGAAGGGCCCGGACGGCATGTGAGACGATCGTCCTACGGGATAGCCATCGGTATGCCCGGGGGAATCTGTGAGAGGAGCGTAGAATGAGTGCACCAAAGCTGGTTAGCTATGGCAGGGGAAGTCTTAACCATTGGGGCCAAGGGAGGTGTGCGGCGTGTGACTCGTGGCTCAAGGACATGCCTGATCGCCATGAGGTGTACTACTTCACCAGCACCGAGCCTGACTCTGCTTGCTCGCGATGCGGTGGGGCTGGAGTCGTGGACGGCTGGAGCGATCCTGACCGCGCCCCGTATGAGAAGGGCACCCCATGCGAGTGCGTGAGGGAGATCCAGAAACGAGCCTACCGATATTTTTGGAGGTGCCTCTCCTGTGGCAGGGAGCGAGAGCAGGCCGACTCCGCACCACCGGGGAACTGGACACCCGACCCGGACGCCAAGCTGCACGAGCCCGGCACCGTACCTCTCGGACCGGTGAAGGAGCCGAGAGAGTGGCGGGACGGCTCGGAACTTACCGACGCTCAGGTGAAACTGGCCCGCGAATGTTGGGGTATGGTTGATTCGCTGAAGACAGAGTCCCCAATTCACAAGGTGACGTATATATGGAACTTGGAGGAGGCGCTCGTGGGGCAGGACATCGACGCCGTGGTGGCCGCCGCGCGTAGCTACGTCGAGTTGCTCGATTACGAAGCCGTCCACGCCAAGGACTCCGGGACGTATTACGGGGCGGAGGGGGATCTGACCAGCATCCGGCAGCATCTTGCCGGGATCGACCGGGGCGACTGAGACGGGAAGGGCGCAACTCTGACCAAACTGCTGCGCCCAAGTCATAGGTCGCAGCGTCTGCCATGTAGTTGGGACGCTGCCTTTGGATGGGATGTGCTATGAATGTGCATTGTTAGGGGTCGGGTAGTCCGACCGCCACAATATACTCGAACCTTCCCCCTCTCAATTCACCACTGGATGCCGACTTCCCGGAGGTTTGCAGCTAGGATAGTCCCCAGGTGCTGCTGTTCTTCAATACGAAGACCGGCGTGTGCCAGGGAAAGGTTCCAACCGGCTAACCCCACCTCACGCCCGCCGATTGAGCCAACTCCAACCCGCCATGTCACGCGCTGCAGCCTTCCTCTCATCGCCTCCTTAGATCCCAGCAGCCGATGCACCGCCTCATACATTGTGCGGCCGTTGCAGATGACAACGCAGAGCGGGCAGGTCTCCAGTTGCCACCGCAGGAAGGGCTCGTCCGTGGCTCGCAGGCGCTGCGCCTCGAGGGGATTGCGACGGGTGAACGCAGACCAGGTCGGATCGGTAGCCTCCTGTACCAGGTCGAGATGCACAGCGTCTCCAGCTTGGTAGCTGACGCCCATCGAGGTAAGTATTCGGTCGGGGGCGCGGAACCAGGCGTAGACCGGCTTGCCTGGCCCGAAGTAACGTTGCATGCGCTCGATCGCCACATCGCATCGGTAGTCGGAGAGCGAGGCGCGGTCGAGTGTCCCCAGTGATCGGAGCGTCTCAAATCGTCGTTCGGGACCATCCAGCTCGCGGCCATCGCTATCGAGGTATTCCCGCTTGGAGGGGTTGAGTCCGATGGTCGCCACACGGGCGGTGCGTAAGTCGCCGAAGGAGAGCACCGGTAGCGAGCCCGACACTGAGGAGGGACTCGGTGGACGGCGCAGCCGCTCGTGGAGTTGTTCGATTGTCATCGCATCCATTCCATCCGAACTGGCAGTCTCCTTACGCGGGACGGAGTTGTCCTCAGCACTGCTTGTTGTGCCGCCGCTCTTAGTTGGCGTAAGGCTCGCACGCGAGCGGTTTGAGCGTACAGCACACTGAAGAGTGGATCGCATACCGGAGGCCATGCAGCCGCGGTGGACATGGAGGGTGGTACCTTCTACTATATGGTCTCACAGTACGCGGCAACCTCGGACCTCACTTCGATTTGACCCGGTCAACTTGTATGGTGGTCCGGTATTTGGGTCAATCATGCAGGGCGTCAAATCACTTGCTGCGAGCCCTGTTATTGGTCTCGAGCGCGAGTAGTGAACGGGATGGACGCTGTTAGTATCATCAATGGCCAATGTACGATATGAGTCGTTTCGGCCATTCCGCCGTGGAGATGCCAGCCGCCCGTAGTCCTATAGTGGATCGAGGAGGCGAACGCTCGCTACCACCATGGGTTAGTGCTGTCGGAAGAGCGCAGCATGTACGACTATGCCGTCGTGCAGCAAGGCTGCCCCCCTCACCCCGTTCCCGACGACTCGCACATCCTCACCTATGCCCGGCGTGCGGTACCACTCGAACTGTGCGAGCCGCGCCCTATGCAGCATACGCACAGCGCGCTTGATATCGACCAGGTTGCCCGCTGATCCCGACAGCGCGTCGACGGCCGACGCCCGAACAAGCTTGCCCCATAGCTTGCGCATGGTGCGCGGGGAGTCGACGAGCTCGAGTGAGACGATCTGTCCCCCAATGGCGACGATCGCACCAACAGCACCGTCCACATATGGCAGTGCCCGCTCGAAAGCCGCGATGGCGTCACGGCGGCTGACATAGATGTCGGACATCGCTCCCGTAGCCGACTTCACCCCTGCGGCCTGATGTCGCTGGCTGATGCTCTCCCACACTGCAGCTTGGTTCGAGACGTGCTTGCCCGAGCTTTGCAACGAGTGGTGCACCTGTGCAGTCCGTGCCGCGCGGAGGCCCAGGTAGCTCGTCTCACTGCTGCTGAATTGGGCTGCAACGCCCTTCCAGCGGCCGTGCTCCACGCAGTTCACAGGCAGAACCGTCTGGCCGCGTGGTGCCAAGACCGTGCTGTTGACTGACCGGTGCTGCCAGCCACCAACCAAAACCTCACCATCCAATAGGAGTGCCGGCGTGGGAGAACTGTTGACGGCGAGCAGTTCAGGGATAGTAGGAGTGGGCAGTTCCCGCACCGCGAGATGACCTGCCTTCACCGCCTCGTCCAGCAGAACGTACTCGGTATGCCCGTGTCTACCTCCGGTCAAAGGGAAGATGGTGACAGCACCGTGCGAGGCAGAATGCCCGACCCATAGGCCTTCCAACCTCTCCAAAAGCACACTACTCATTTATGCACCTCCTATGGGCGATACCTCTGAGGGCCTCACGCTGCAGGCGAACGAGACGCGACCGTCGCGCTATGGGAACGGAAATGTCGCCCCGGCATGGAGAACCCAACGCATATAACATCGCCTGTTTCCAAGCCACTTTCTCCACTTCTCGGATCCACCCACTTCGTAGCTACCGACCTTCCCGACTCACCATCACAGTCCGTCCTCCCATCCGGTGTGAGTTGACTATACATCATGTTATGCTTATAATACAAGCATGAAACACGAGCAACAGCTTCGGGTGGCCGTGGACCTGGTGGTCCTCAGTCTGGTGAATGGGGAGTTGTGTGTCTTGCTTGGGAGGCGTCCCCATCCTCCCTATCCGGGCTACTCTGCGCTTCCTGGAAAGCTACGCAGTAGGGGTGTCTCGGTCGATGGCGTAGCGCGCGACCTCCTGTCCGACACCACGGGGCTCGAACGCGCCTGGGTGGAACAGCTTCGGACGTTCGACCGTCCCGAGCAGCGGGGTGAGGACGGCACGGTACTCGTGCCCGGTCGGGACCCTCGCGGTGATGTGATCTCGGTGGCGTATATCGCCGTCGTGCCTGCCGACCGCGTCCGACCTGAGTTCGGTGGTGAGTTGGGATGGCAGCCCATCAGGCGCCTGCCGGTGGAGGTCGCCTTCGACCATCGCGAGATCATCGACTACGCGCTCAGGAGGCTGCGAAGCAAGCTCGGCTACTCCAGCCTGGGCTTCGAGCTGCTGCCCGAAGAGTTCACGATCCCGGAGTTGCAGGCGATGTACGAGCAGGTACTGGGCATCAGTCTCAATCGGGGCAACTTCTGGCGCAGAGTATTGGACGCCGGCGTGATAAAAGATACGACCAGGACCCGTCGGGCGCGGGGCAAGCCAGCGAAGTTATACAAGTTCACCGGACGTGCATTCGGCCTGTTCGAGGGACCGGACGAACACATCGGTCGGTAAGGGGCGGCGGAACACCGACCACCTAAAAGGATTGCGGACTGGCGGGCTGGTAGATAAATCATCACGCCGTCCATTGAGAATCATCTGCTAATCGATGCGACATACCGCGACAGGGAGAGGAGCATGACATGGATCAGATAGAGCGATACCGTGGGGCGTT
>JADDPA010000069.1:0-9767 GCA_016782125.1 Thermobaculum sp. | reverse complement strand
ATACCGTGGGGCGTTGCTAGGGCTGGCGGTGGGGGACGCGGTGGGCACCACGCTGGAGTTCCGCTCGCCCGGCACGTTCGCCCCCATCAACATGATGCTGGGGGGCGGACCGTTCGGCCTGCAGCCAGGGGAGTGGACGGACGACACCTCGATGGCGTTGTGCCTCGCCGAGAGCCTGATCGAGCGGCAAGGCTTTGACCCCGTCGATCAACTCGAGCGCTACACCCGCTGGTACCGCGACGGACACCTGTCCAGCACCGGCCACTGCTTCGACATCGGCAATACCGTCCGGTCCGCGCTGCACACATTCGCTCACACGCAGGAACCGTACTGCGGCTCCACGGATCCCAATAGCGCCGGGAACGGCTCGATCATGCGACTCGCGCCCGTGGCACTGGCGTATGGGCGCGATCCCGTTAGAGCAGTAGACCTGTGTGGCGACAGCTCCCGCACCACACACGGTGCGGCCACCACGATCGATGCCTGCCGCTACCTGGGCGCGCTGCTCATCGGGGCACTGCGCGGCGCGAGCAAGCAGGAGCTGCTGGGAGACCGGTACAGCCCGATACCCGGCATATGGGAGGGCCGCCCCCTGGTTCCGGAGATAGATGAGATCGCCTCAGGCTCCTTCAAGCGCCGGGAGCCGCCCGAGATCAGGGGGACGGGCTACGTCGTGGCGTCCCTGGAGGCGGCGCTGTGGGCATTCCACCGAGGCGCAAGCTTCCAGGAGGGGTGCCTGCTCGCGGTGAACCTCGGTGACGACGCCGACACCACGGGCGCGGTGTACGGCCAGCTAGCCGGCGCGCACTACGGGGAGGGCGGCATCCCCAATAATTGGCGCAGTCGGTTGGCGCTTCGCAGGGTCATCGAGGGATACGCGGACCGGCTGCACCAGTTTGCGGCAACAGCTTAAAGCGTCGATCCCGAGGTGATGAGCAGCAGTCCTGGGCACTTAAAGTAGACCGGAGGTGGAATCATGAATGACACAGATGCCATAGTCGACAGGCCGATCCCTCGCTCGTACTGGGTAGAGCGTGGTCGTGTGCTCGCCGGGGAGTATCCAGGGTCGGAGCGAGAGTCTGATGCACTCCGCAAGATTAACAAACTGCTCGGCGCGGGCGTCACACTGTTCATCGACCTTACCCATCCAGATGACCGCTCACACTCGGGCAAGCAACTGTTGCCATACGACGGATTGCTCCCTACGAACGCGCCCTTGTCCGGACGCGAGGTGGAGCATTGTCGCAGGCCGATCCAGGATGGCAGCACTACCGGCGTGACTGAGATGAACGCGCTACTGGACGAAATCAATACAGCTACATCGAATGGCCACATCGTGTATTTCCACTGCTGGGGCGGCCACGGCCGCACCGGTACGGTTGCCGGGTGCTACATGGTGCGCCACGGAAGCACACCGCAGGACGCCCTGGACGCGATCAAGCGGCTGCGCAAAGGTGCGCCGAGATGCGAGCGTATTTCTCCAGAGCCGGGTGCTCAGACGGAGTTGGTGCGCCACTGGCCCGAGTTGGATTTGCGGATTCCCAGTCAAGACGCCAGGTAGTCCGCGGGACCGGGTATCAATGGTAGGCGCTCAGGGTATCGGGGGAAACACCCTGAGCGCTTCGTCCAGCAGCTCGAACACGTGCCCGTCATCGTGGGCCCGGGTCCTGCCCAGGAGGTTGTCTCGCCACCGTTCGGGCACCGCCGTCTCGCCGTGCAGCGCCCCGACCGCCGCGCCGACAATCGCTGCGACGGTGTCGTTGTCGCGCGTGTCGTTCACCGCCCGGACGATGGCAGCCTCGGGGTCATGGCCGTGCGTTGCCAGGATGAGGAGCGCGGCCGGCACGGTCTCGAGGAGGTACGCCGCCGAGTACCATCGCTCGCACGCCTCCAGGACGGGCGTTCTGTCCCGCACCGCCGGTCGCACGAACCGCTCGATGAAATCCGATACGCTGCCCCGAAACTCGATCTGCCGGGTTCTCGGCTCATACGGCTCGCCCGATTCCACCGGCCTCGCGTAGCGCAGGAAGGTATCGAGCCACCACTCAGGAGGGGGAGCTTGCTTGCTCGACCACGCGAGACACGCGCACAGCAACCCGATGAATCCGACGCTGGAGGCAACCGCCGCCTCGTCGTTGTGGGTGAGCGCCGTTGCCACGATCACGTCCTCCCACAGCTTCTGGGAGGGTTCGGGCAGGTGCGGCAGCAGCACGGGCGCGATGCGCATCAGCGCCCCGTTGCCCGCGGATGGCTGTCCCGCCTCATACCACGGCCGACCCTGGTCCCGGTAGGCGTGCACGAACGCCGACATCGCGTAGCCTATGCCGTAGATGTGGGAAGAGCAGAACGTAGCAGCCAGGTCGTGCGGATCGAGGCTCCGGTGACGTATCAGCGACTCCAGCGTCCAGAACGCCAACTGCGTGTCATCCGACGGCGTGCCCACGCAGTGACCGCCCGCATGGGGGTTCGGCAGGTAATCCGTGATCTCGCCGTATTTCGCCCTACGCTGCGGCGGGTTCATCGCCTCAATGAGGTTCCCCAGGGCATCCCCGACCGCGAGACCAAGCATCATCCCGCGGACCCTGTCCGGGCTCGTGCCGATGTGTCCCGGCAGGGGGATGGTCGACGGGTTCCATCGCGAGAAGTAGCTTACTGCGTGTGCCATAGAAACTCCATGAGTTGGATACGGGTAGAGGATGGATGGAGAACGGTCCGGAGATCGTGCTCGCGGTACAGACAATGCTCGGCTCGTGCGTTAGCCCAACCTTGGATGGCTCCTCACTCTCCGGTGAACGCTAGTATAGTCCAACTTTCACCATCGGCGTGGTCCTGGAGATGATGCGGCACTACTCGCACAAGCCTGGGGACAAGAGCAGGCACCGCTGATGGGCAGCGGCTGAGCAGCCCAGATCGAGGCGAAAGTACAGAAGGGGAACCGCTGCCATGCGCCGATCTCTCCTTGCACGACGGAGATCGCGCCGCACCTGCCGCATATGCCGGCCGGGTCGCTCCTGGTGCGCTGGCAGCCCGGCAAGCACGAGGGAAGTCCAAGGCTCCAACATATTCAGCCCAGCAGCGCTTCGGGGTGGGCAAGGAGCCACTCGCTCAGGCGCATGTACGGCAGCTCGGCCTTCAGGTGTCCCGCGGGATCGCTCGTGAAGCCCGCGATTGCGGCGTGGTACATCGGCGCGGCGGCGGTATACGGGGCCAGCGCCGCCCTCTCGGCCGCCGTGAGCACCGTATCTGCCGCCGACTCGTAAGCCGCAACAAGCTGAGGGATGATCGTCCAGTCGAAGCGGTCCAGCGCTAGGTGTCCGTCCAGCGCGAAGATCGTCCACGATAGCGAGTACGCGATTTCGTGGATCCGCGGCCTGCGGGCAAGGAAGCCGAAGTCGAGGTACACGGTCCTACCCCCCGGCGTCCGGCACACATTGCTCAGGTGCATGTCGCCGTGCACCAGATGGACGGGCAGCCGAGACGCGGACATCCACTGACCTCGCAGGCGGCCCGTAAGCTCGCGCAGGTGGCTCGCCGCATCCGCAGCCTCCGGGTCGCCGCGTACCGCTGTCTCCGTGATCGGCTGCCATCTGCGCAACGTGCCCGGCGGCGCAAATATGGCGACGAGAGGTCGCGGCACCGGCAGATCGATCTCTGCCAGGGCACGGTGGAGCGTGCCCATCGCCGCGAACATCGAGACGAAGGTATCGGGCGTCTGCTCGGACCGTTCGTGCGGTATGAACCCCTCCAGCTCCGCCCACCGCCGGCCACAGCGCAGCACGGTCGACCCGTCGTGCGGGATCGGGACGGGCACGAGCAGTCCACGGGCGGCGAGGCGGCAGCGCACCTCCTGCACCGCGAGGAGCCGACGCCGAGTGACGAACGGCCGGTGCACGCGGAGCACCAACCCAGCGGGTTCCAACCAGGCGTTCAGGCTCATCACGCCACCGAGGTCCGTGGCGCGGGAACCAGGGGCAATGCCGGCGATCAGCCGCTGCACGTCCGGGTCATCGAGGTCGGATCGGCCGGGGTCCACCGGGTTGTTGTAATACCACCCGAGCATGCGCGAATGCAGACCTGGTTCCACCGCTCTGCCTCTCGTTATCCTACCGTCGCACCGATTATCGGCGGACTAGCAGCACGCGACCGTCACCTCGACGCGCGGGACTCGATCGCAGAAACTGCCCCTATGTTCTCACTTCCGCCTGCCGTACCAGAACCTGCATTCGCAGGTGCACGCCGTCCATCACGAGCCGGACCTCGCGCGCCCGCCGCCACCGGCGCGCCTCAAGCGCCAGCACCTGCTCGAAGAGCCTCGCCTCGCTCGTGAGCAGCACCATCCGCGCACCAGGAACCGCGACGCGCGCCGCCTCCGCGAGGAGCCGGGGATACAGCAGCTCGTTCTCCCGGTGCGAGCCAACGAGGTGGCCGAACGGCAGATCACCGCAGAGCGCGGAAACCGACGCATCCGGCAGGGGCAGGCTCCCGGCATCCTCCCGAGCCAACCGAGCTGCACGGTCGAAACCCGCCGCGCGCAGGTTCGCCCGTGCACACGTGAGTGCCTGCGGATCGATATCCACGCCGAGCACCTCGCGCGCCGATCCCCGATCCAGCCGCTCGATCATGAGCGTGCCCGAGCCACACGCGAGGTTGAGGTACCGGTCATCCGGTGTGGGCAGGGTCAGGTCCACCATCACGCGGGCGACGCTTGCATTCAACGCACCGGGCAGGTCGCACACCCGCCAGCGTCGTGCGGAGAGTGGCCGCGGGGAGAGACGCACGGACATATCGAAACCGTCCCCGGAGAGCGCCCGGCGGACCCGCACCATCAAGTCCCCACCCTCCACGGTGGATTGCAGTCCCGTGTCGTTCGCGATCTCTGCGCGCAGGCGCTCGAACACCCGCGTCCCCTCGCCCGCCGCGCTGATACGGAAGGTCTCGAAGGCACCGGGCGGGTGCAGCGCGAGCGCCATCCGAACGAGACGCAACACCTGCTGGAGGTGCTGGTGCCCAAGCAGCGCAAGCGGGCGGGGTATCGCGAAGTTATGGACGACGTACACCGCACCAGCGGTGCGCAGCTCAATCAGATCACGCGGGTTACCCGCGTACTCGAAACCAACGTTGCCGGGCTTCGCCGCGGGGAGGAGGGTAACTTCTTGCGCGTGACGTCGCTGAAGCTCGGCGGCAGCAAACTCTTCCAGCCCCGGCGTGACTTCCAGCTCGTACCGGGTCGGTGCAGGGCTGTTGCGATCCCGCGGTTCCCGCGGCTTCTTTCCCGGACGCCCTCTGGAGGTCTGCTTGCTCACGCTTCAGTATACTTGCTGGAACAGAGCGGTCAGGCATGAGACAGCGGGAGGGGATGTGGGGGCAGGACTTGCATGGGCGCGGACGCCGGTCGGACGGGGCTTCGCGCTCGCGACGATAGCGACGGCCGCAACGGGATTCGCGATGGCAGCGCAGCAGAACGTCGTCGCGAACTACTTCCAGGACGAGCTAGGGCTCAAGGGGTCGCAGTTCGGGTACATCACGGCGATCCGCGAGATCCCCGGCTTTCTGCTGATCTTCCTCACCGCGCTCTTCTACCGGCTCTCGCTGCCCCGGCTGACGGCGGGCGCGCTCGTGCTACTCGCGATCGGATACGGCTTTTTCGGTGTGTCGAACAGCTTCTGGACCGTCGCTCCCTGGGTCGTGTTGAGCTCGATGGGCTACCACACCTGGCTGCAAACGCAGTCCGCGCTCGGCATGAGCCTGACGGTGGAGAGCCGATCCGGCAGCGTGCTCGGCCGGCTGGCGGCGGCGAACAGCGCGGGTACGCTCGCGGCGATGCTCGTCGTGCTCGCGGGCTTTCAATACGGCTGGCTGGGCTTTCGCTCCACGTTCGCGCTCTGTGGCGTGCTCGCGCTCGTGGCCGCTGTGGCGATTGTCGGCTTCCCGCACATGCACGATGGCGAGGTTCGCGCCGAGGCGGTCCGGCGGGAGCGTATCGTGTTCCGGCGGGAGTACCGCTACTATTACCTGCTGAGTTTGCTGGACGGCGCCCGCCAGCAGATCTTCTTCTCATTCGGCCTGTGGGTGCTGGTGAACCACTTCCGGCTCGACGTACCACGCATCTCCGCCATCCTGCTCGCCGGGACGACGCTCGGCATGCTCACGGGACCGTGGATCGGCAGGATGGTGGACGAGCACGGCGAGCGGCAGATGCTCGCGATCGTCAACGTGGCGTACGTCGTTGCGCTCGTCGGGTACGCGCTCGTGGACAACGTCGTGGTAGCGGTGCTGTGCTACGTGACGTACACGCTCGTCTTCCCGCTCTCCCACATCGGCGCGGCGACGTACCTGCGCAAGGTGGCCACGTCGGATGAAATCGCGCCATCGCTCGCCATGGGCCTCACGATGCAGCACGCTGCGGCGATTGTGGTGCCGATCGCGACTGGTTACGTGCTGAACTTTGTGGGCTACCAGTGGCCATTCCTGGTCGCGAGCGGCTTCGCGTGCCTCACCTTCTGGGTCACCCGCCGTCTGTCGCCGGAAACCCAGAAGTCTCCACGGCGGCTCGCGGAGGAGGCGCGGGCCGGGCGCGGGAAAGCCCCGGCGAGCGTCGCGACGGTCCGGTGAGCGGGGCACCGCCATATACCACGGGGAGCATCCCGCGGCGAAGCCGCATGGCGGTGGCAAGGCTTGCCGGGGAAGTTGGCGCGGCTGCTGAAAGAACGGGGGAACTACGATGAGAGTTGGGTTGTTCGGCGCCGGCCGCATCGGCGTGTTCCACGCGCGGACCTTGGCGGAGCACCCCGATGTCGATACCCTGCTCATCGCCGACACCGACGCCAAACGCGCGAGGACCCTCGCCGAGCAGGTTGGGGCAGAAGCGACGGACGCCGATACCCTCACCAGTTCCGGACTCGACGCCGTGGTAATCGCCGCCACCACCTCCGCGCATGTCGATCTCATCACCGCCTGCCTCGACGCGAACCTGCCTACCTTCTGCGAGAAGCCGATCGCGCTCGGAATAGAGGAGACCCTGGCGGTCGTGGAGCGCGTCGAGGCGTCGGGCACGACCTTGCAGATCGGCTTCCAGCGGCGGTTCGATGCGGGATATTGGGAGGCGAAGCGCTGCATCGACACGGGCGCGATCGGCACGATCTACTCGCTGCGCCTCGCCAGCCACGACCCTGACCCGCCGCACGACGAGTATATCCCCACCAGTGGCGGCATCTACCGCGACCTGCATATCCACGACTTTGACGTGCTGCTGTGGCTCACCGGGGGCACGGCCGACGAGGTGTACGCCCGCGGCAGCGTGCGTGGCTTCGAGGCGTTCGAGCGGCACGGCGACGTGGACACATCCGCCGCCTTGGTGACGATGGCGGATGGGGTGCTCGCGGTGCTCACGGGCGGACGGCACGACCCGTTGGGCTACGACGTCCGCACCGAGGTCTTCGGCTCAAAGGACAGCATCTCGGTCGGCCTGGACGCGCAAACGCCGTTGCGCTCGGTTGAGCCGGATGTGAGCTTCCCGGATGGTTCCGGCTATCCCGGCTTCATCGCGCGCTTCGCAGACGCATACCGGGCCGAGATCGCCGTCTTCCTGGACGTGGCGCGGGGTAGAACCGAGAACCCGTGCCCGCCGCGCGAGGCACTGGAGGCGTTGCGCCTGGCAACGGCCGCGGACACGTCGCTACGGGAGCGCCGCCCAGTGAGATTGGAGGAGGTCGGGGTAGCCACCGGGTAGGGATGCGTCACAACATCGGCAGTGTTGTGTTTTGGGCGGAGGATCTGGACGCGGTCAGCGGACGAAATCGCCGCGCCTGCGCCGCTAGCCGAGCCGGAGTGTTGTGGCACGCCATGTAGGGGCGTTCAATTGAACGCCCCTACAACCCACCCCCCGCACTGCCCCCTATTGGCGCGGGGAAAGGGTCACGTTCCCTTGGTCGATGTCAATCTCGACGTTGCTTGTGGGATCATCCCCCAGGTCCCCGGAAGCTTCCGCTCCCGCGTCATCGGGATCATCGCTCACCTCAATGCGCGAGTCGCCGGTGGTGATCTTCCCCGAGTCCACAGCGGCTTCGACCCGAGCGTCGGCATCGCGAGGGAGAACGAATTGGGCATTGCCATTGTTTATCGATATGTCCAGTTCGGTATCAGGCGCCAGCTCGCCGTCTATCACGATGCTCCCGTTATCTACCTGCAGCGAGGAGTCGTCCGACAGTCTCGATGAGTTAATCGAGATGCTCCCCTGGTCCACCTCGATGACGATCTCTCCCTGCACCTTGCTCACGTCGACGCTGCCGGACTCAACGTCGATGTCGAGGAGAGACGAGGGCGGCACGGTCACGATCAGGTCCTCACTACGCCCACCGGGAGGGGACCGGAAGGGACCACCGTCCCCATCGCTGTCGATAAAGATCGTGTTGCCGTCCTGCTCGGCGCTGAACGGGGCACCCCAGGGTTCGCTGTCGCGCCCCCCGGTGGTGACGCGGACCAGGCCCGGATCCGCGGCGGCCACCCTGACGTTGTCATCTTCGCTGTGTATCCGAATGGTGGGTTGGTCGGTAAGGACGAACTCGGCGGTGGAGTTCTCAGCGAATGCGTCAGCCATGTACTCGTCGTTGGCATCATGGTCGTTGAACGCGCCGACGATACCGCCAACCGCCGCCCCGAGTCCGCAGAGCGCCGCGATAGTCATCAAGCAGCCGCCCAGGATCGGGACGTACCAGCGCACCCGGCGCCCGCGCGCGGATCGACGAACGCTCGTCGGCGCCGCCGGCGAGCCGCGGCGCGGGGTGACGGCGAACGCGCCGACAGCGGGGCGCGAGCGGGCGGCTGCAATGCGCTCCAGGTCATCCTGAGTCAGGGGCCGGCGCAGGGCGCGCAGGCGGCGCTCGTACTCGTCGACGTTGATCTCGCCACGAATGAACCGCTGGCGCAGGTGCTCGTACTCTTCCATAACAGTGTCCCTCTTGGTCCCTTATGCGTTGGCTCGGTGTGATCGTGCTGTAAGGACACTATCGCCGGGTGGTATGCGCTACGTATCAAGCAATTGTGACGAAAGTGTGCCCGGACGGATGCATCACTCAGGGCAGGAAGCGATAGCCGACACCCCAGACGGTTGCAATCTTCTCGCCCGTGGGACCGAGCTTGCGGCGAAGCCGGACGATGTGGCTGTCCACCGTGCGGTCGAAGCCATCGTAATCGTGTCCCCAAACGCGGTCGAGGAGAAACTCCCGGCTGAAGGCGCGGCCCGGGTGCGAGGCGAGCAGATCGAGGAGGTCGAACTCCCTGCGGGTCAGCTCAACGGGCTGCCCGCCAATCGTGACGCGCAGGTCGGCAAAGTCGATGTGCAGGGGACCGCGGACCACCGGCTCACGCGCGGGGGGGACGGCGACCACAGAGGGGGCGTTGGTGGCAGGCGGGGCGACGGTGCGGGTATCCATTTCGATGCGGCGGAGCATGGAGCGGACGCGGGCGAGGAGTTCGCGGATGCCGAACGGCTTGATGACGTAGTCGTCGGCGCCCACCTCGAGCCCGAGGACCCGGTCGATCTCCTCAGACCGGGCGGTGAGCATGATAATCGGTACGAGGTGATCGCGGCGTACCTCCCGGCAGACGGCCAGCCCGTCCATCCCGGGCAGCATCCAGTCGAGGATGATGAGGTCCGGACGGTGTGCGCCCACCATCGAGAGAGCGGTCGGGCCGTCGAACGCCTGAATGACGATGTTGCCGTCGTTCTCGAGGTGAACACGGATGAGGTTGCAGATGTCCACCTCATC
>JADDPA010000011.1 GCA_016782125.1 Thermobaculum sp. | reverse complement strand
CCCATCGGCCGCAGCCCACCGCCCTGCTGACGTGGAGGCTCAAGATTCCTTGCCACCGGTGTATGAGCCGGTTGGCGATCGGCTCGTGCCATCGGGAAGCGAGAAGGGGGCGTTCCATGAAAGGAACGCCCCCTTCGAGTGAAATCTCGGTAACGCCTTGCCGAACTGATGGACGACGCGACGCAGGTTTGGGCAAGCCTACACCGTGACGGGCTCCGCGGCGGGCTGGCGCTCGAAGACCAACTCGCCGTCCAGCGCGTCCACGAGCACGGTGTCGCCCTCGCGATACTCGCCCGCCAGTACCCGCATCGCGAGCGCGTCCGCGATGTTGTGCTGGATCGCGCGCTTGAGCGGGCGGGCGCCGTACGCGGGGTCGTAGCCCCGCTGCGCGAGCAACTGCTTCGCCGGCTCGGTCAGCTCCAGCCCGATCCGCCGCTCCGCAAGCCGCCTCTTCAGACCCTCCAACTGGAGCTCCACGATGCCACTGATCTGCTCCATCCCGAGCGGGTGATACACGATCACCTCATCGATTCGGTTCAGGAACTCTGGGCGGAAATGCTCGCGCAGGGCGTCCATCACCCGCTCCTGCATCAGCTCCTCCTGCCCCTGGCCGAGGTCCGCGATGTACGCGCTGCCCAGGTTGCTGGTCATGATGATGACCGTGTTCTTGAAGTCGACTGTGCGGCCCTGGCTGTCTGTCAGCCGGCCGTCATCGAGCACCTGGAGCAGCACGTTGAAGACATCGTGGTGTGCCTTCTCGATCTCGTCGAGGAGCACCACGCTGTATGGCCGCCGCCGCACGGCCTCCGTGAGCTGCCCGCCCTCGTCATAGCCGACATAGCCAGGCGGCGCGCCGATGAGCCGCGACACGGCGAACTTCTCCATGTACTCGCTCATATCGATGCGCACCATCGCCTGTTCATCGTCGAACAGGAACTCCGCGAGCGCCCGCGCCGTCTCCGTCTTGCCGACCCCCGTCGGTCCCAGGAAAATGAAGGAGCCGAGCGGCCGGTCGGGATCCTGAAGTCCCGCCCGTGCGCGGCGAATCGCGCTCGCGACCGCCTTGAGCGCGTCGTCCTGCCCGACGACCCGCATCCGCAGACGGTCCTCCATGTGCAACAGCTTCTGCAGCTCGCTCTCCATCATGCGCGTGACGGGCACACCCGTCCAGCGGCTGACCACCTCGGCGACGTCGTCCTCGTCCACCTCTTCCTTGACGAGCGCCCCTTCCTGGTGGCCCGTCAGGGCCCGATTGGCCTCATCGAGCTGCTTCTGGAGACTGGCCATCTCGGAGTAGCGGAGCTGCGCGGCGCGACCGTAATCGTAGGCGCGCTCCGCCTGCTCGATCTCGATGCGCACGCGGTCCATTTTTTCCTTGAGCGCGCTCACGTCCACCAGCGCCGCCTTCTCCTGCTCCCAGCGGGCCTTCAGGCCGGCGCTGCGCTCCTTCAGGTCGGCCAGCTCGCGGTCGAGTGCGGAGAGCCGGGCCAGCGATCCCTCGTCTGTCTCCTTGCGCAGCGCCTCGCGCTCGATCTCGAGCTGCAGGATGCGCCGCTCGATCTCGTCCAGCTCGACGGGCATCGAGTCGATCTCCATGCGGATGCGGCTCGCGGCCTCGTCGACGAGGTCGATCGCCTTGTCCGGCAGGAAGCGGTCGGTGATGTAGCGATGCGAGAGCACCGACGCCGCGACGAGTGCGGAGTCCTTGATGCGCACGCCGTGGTGCACCTCGTAGCGCTCGCGCAGGCCGCGCAGGATGGAGATCGTGTCCTCGACCGTGGGCTCGTCCACCTGCACGGGCTGGAAGCGGCGCTCCAGCGCGGCGTCCTTCTCTATGTGCTTGCGGTACTCGTCGAGCGTGGTGGCGCCGATGGCGTGCAGCTCACCACGGGCAAGCATCGGCTTGAGCATGTTCGATGCGTCCATCGCGCCCTCGGCGGCACCAGCACCAACCACGGTGTGTAGTTCGTCGATGAACAGGATGATCCGGCCCTCGCTCTCCATGACCTCCTTGAGGACGGCCTTCAGGCGCTCCTCGAACTCACCGCGGTACTTCGTGCCCGCCACGAGCGCGCCCAGGTCGAGCGCGAGCACCTTGCGGTTCTTCAGGCTCTCCGGCACATCGCCGCGGATGATGCGCTGCGCGAGCCCCTCGACGATCGCGGTCTTGCCGACGCCCGGCTCGCCGATCAGCACGGGGTTGTTCTTCGTGCGGCGCGCGAGCACCTGGATAACGCGGCGAATTTCCTCGTCGCGGCCGATGACGGGGTCGAGCTTGCCCTCCGCGGCGAGCGCGGTGAGGTCGCGCCCGTACTTCTTGAGCACCTTGTACTTCGTCTCGGGGTTGCGGTCGGTGACCTTCTGGCTGCCGCGGATCTTTGAGAGCGCGCCCATGATGGCGTCGCGGGTGGTATTGCGGCTCTTGAGGAGCTTCCCCGCCGCGCCCGTATCCTCGGAGATTGCGAGCAGCAGGTGCTCCGTGCTCAGGTACTCGTCGCCGAGCTCGGTGGAGCGCTTCTCCGCCGCGGAGACGATGCGCGAGAGGCGCGGTGAGAGAAACACCTGTGTATCGCCGGTCACGCGCGGGAGCTTGCCGAGCTCCGTGCGCAGCGAGTCCGCGAGGCGCCCCGGCTGCGCCCCCGCCGCCTCGATCACGAGCGGCACGACGCCCTCGTCCTGGGTCAGCAGGGCGAGCAGGAGGTGCTCCGGCTCGATCTGGGTGTGATGACGCTCCTCCGCCTCGCGCTGCGCGTCGACGAGCGCCTCGCGGGCTTTCTCAGTCCATTTCTCTGTGCTCATATCTACCTGCCTTTACGTATACGTCTTCGATAAGTTTATGGGCCAAAACAATCTGAGTGTGATGACAGGGCGATCCGGGCGGACCGCCTTGCTGTTTGCAAGAAGGCGGCAGGCCACCGGAGCGGTGCCTGCCGCCTGGAACTCCTACAACACAGTACCGGGACTAATGCTGTTCGCCGCTGGCCTGCTGGCGGTTCAACTCCGGCGTGGTGGGCTCGGTGCCCAGGCTCTCGCGGCCCTCCGCACCGGTGGTCTCCGTTCGCGGCGCGTTTCCGCCGCTGAGCTCCTGCCTGCCCTGGACATCGATCTTGATCTGCCGCGGGCGGGTCTCCTCGGCCTTCGGGAGCGTCAGCACCAACTCACCGTTGTTGAAGTTGGCCTGTGCCTGGTCGGCCTGGACGCGCGACGGGAGGGTGACCGTGCGCGAGAGGGAGCCCATGCGGCGCTCGCGCAGCAGGTAATTGCTCTCGTTGCGCTCCTGCTCCTGGTTGTACTGGGCGGCGATCGAGAGCGTGTCGCCGACCACCTGCACCTGCACGTCCTCCGGGTTGAAGCCCGGCAGGGATGCACGTACCGTGTAGCCCTCGCCGCTGTCCTCGACGTCGAGCGCGAGGCCGTAGCCGGCCCCTACCTGACTTGAACGGGACGCACCGGGCCGGACGAATGAATCCTCCAGGAGATGATTCATCGCGTCGCGCAGGGACAGAACCTCGCGGAACGGATCAAAACGCTGAATACTCATTGTGTGCCCTCCTGTTTACGACTACCAAACCATACCTATGCTTCGTCTTCGTTTCCCGGCCACGACTTCATCCGGTGCCACTCGCGCCGGAGCCGCAACACCTCTTGTATACCCGCGTAATTGATACCTTTGCGGGCGAGGCGCACGATCTCCTGGATCGTCTCCAGGTCAGCATCGGAGTAGCGGCGGGTCTTGCCCTGCGTGCGTGCGGGCTCAACCAGGCCGTACTGCTCGTACTGCCGGAGCGTGTGCGCGTGGACCCCAGTCATCACGCACACCACGCTGATCGCGTATTTCGGGAACCGGTCGTCCTTGTGGCTCCCATTGGAGTCGCTGCCGTTATTCACGGGCACAATATAACAAATCTAACAGTTGTTGTCAAGTTTGGTCGTAGAATCTTCTATAGATGTCGTGCCCCCAAGCAATCTACAGGCACGATCCTGCTGTCCAACGCAAAAGGTCGTGCTCTCGGAAAGCTGGCGATGAAGATATCACCCGTGGGCGTTGGATTCCGAGCGTCGTGGGAGCTAACTCTGGGGCGCGATGGAGACGCTGCTTAGCGCCCAGTTGCCGAGAAGTGCTGGTAGTCCACCGGGTCCGCCCACGCGCCGCCCCATTCCCAGTCGATGGCCGCGAACGCGCGCACGACGGCGTCGCCGGGGCGGATCATGCCGGTGGCGCGGCGGGATCTGTCCGTGTACGGCTCGCCCCCGGCGGGTAGGACGGTGCCGTCTCCGGCAACGTACGGGTTGCGCACCGGATTGATGTCGATCGCCCGGCCGTACGAGTGCTCGGACCAGACGCCGGGCTGACCTCGCACGGAGCGGCAGTTCAGCGCGGTGGTGAAGTTCGCCGCGACCGCCGCATCGGGGCCGGTGTATGTATTGATAGGCTCCATGCGCTCGATCGGGAAGCGCGCTCGCCAGATCTCGTGCAACGCCAGGGCGACTTCCCGCGCGGCGTCCGCGTGTACGATGACCTCGCCCTGATGCTCCCTGTTGTCGAAGCCCCAGTGATCTGCCCGCACGAGCCGCAGGTCCGCGAGTGCGACCGGGCAGCCGGGCCGCCAGAGGACGGGGGTGATCCGCGTGATAGTCCACTGGTCGAGGGGAGAGACCGTGGCCTCGAACGCGGGCCGGTTAGAGGTGGGCGTCCTCTTCCTCGGCGGTACCCGGTTTGGCTTGCCTGGAGTGGCCGATGCGCGCGGCTTCCTTGGGTCCCGACGTTTCGTGTCCGAGCGGCGAGGGGACTTCGGGCGGCTGCCGGTGGTGGCCCTCGGCGGTGCAACGGTCGGGGTGGCGGCGCGGGTTC
>JADDPA010000005.1 GCA_016782125.1 Thermobaculum sp. | reverse complement strand
TCAAGGCCGCCTGATTTATGACCAGGCCTCATCTAGATGTCCATGAGGATTGATGCTGACCCCGTGCACGCATCAGGCAGCCATCCCCAAGAACTCCGAGCAGTAACGGTAGTAGAGATCAGCGACCCGAACAGACAAGCCCGAATGATCGCCAGCGCGAGAGAGAGAGCACACGAGCACGAGCATCGGCCCACCGCACGGCATACCACTCTTCCGCCAGTAGAGCAGCGCAGAATGTTGCAGCGCGAGAGAGTACGGCCAGGGTGAGCAGCGTTCACCGGAACGCCCCGCACATAACGGTACCGCTGTGATACTACGCTGCGCTGAGGCGGGCGCGCTCGTCTTCGCTGAGATCGAGGTCCGCGGCCGCTGCAGAGTCGCGGATCGTCTCCGGACGGCTGGAGCCGGGGATGGGGATCACGACGGACGCGAGCCCGAGCATCCACGCGAGGCAGACCTGCTGCGGGCTGACGCCGTGCGCGTCGGCCACCTCCTGGAACACGTCATACCGGCTGCCCAGCTTCGAGGCGCTGCTGATCCCGCCCAGCGGGGACCACGGCAGGAACGCAATGCCCAGCCCCGCGCAGCGCTGCAACTCGCCCTCGCTGGAGCGGTACGACGGGGAGAACTGATTCTGCACGCTCACAATGTCCACAATGGACCGCGCCTCGTCGATCTGCGTGACCGTCGCGTTGCTAATGCCGACCATCCGCACCTTGCCCTCGTCCTGCAGCTGCTTCATCATGCCGATGGACTCCGCGTACGGCACGTCCGGGTCCGGGCGGTGGAACTGGTAGAGCCCGATCGCCTCCACGCCCAGCCGCCCCAGGCTCGCCTCGCACGCATCGCGCAGGTATTCGGGCCGCCCGTCCACCTGCCACGAACCGTCGCCGGGCCGCACGTGCCCGCCCTTCGTCGCGACCAGTACTTCCGACGGGTCACCGCTCCAACTCTTCAGCGCCTGCGCGATCAGCCGCTCGTTATGCCCGGTATCGTCGCCGCCCTGCGAATAGGCATCGGCGGTGTCGATCAACGTGATGCCCGCCTCCAGAGCGGCGTGCACCGTGGCGATCCCTTGCTCGTCCGTCGGGCGGTCCTCTAGCGAAAACGGCATCCCGCCGAGTCCGATTGCGCTAACGGTCGCTTCCCCTATGTGGTTGGTCCTCAAAAGTGCCTCCTGCCGCTGTGTCGAACGCCGTGGTTCTGCGCGCGTGGTGATCCGGTTCGGATCAACGCGGCACGAGGCGTATCGCACGATGGTGGCCGCGCGAGCCCACAGCGCAGGGGCATGCCGTGGATTCACCGGCCGGGACACTACGTAGAAAGGCTCTGCTCCACGAGCTCGCCGCGCCACAGCCGCCGCATCTCCGGGCTCGTCCGAAGAAGCTGATCCAGGGTGCCCGTGGACTCGATCAGCCCATCCTGGAGCACGATCACCTGATCGGCGCGCTCCAGAGCCGCGTGCCGGTGCGATACCGCGAGTACGGTCGGGCGGTCCTCCCGGCCCCAAGCATCGTGGTGCGCGAAGACCCGCTCCCACAGGATGTTTTCCGTCTCCACGTCGAGCGCGCTGGAGAGGTCGTCGAACACGAGCAGGTCCGCCCCGCGCACAAACATCCGTGCCGCCGAGGCCCGCTGCACCTGCCCGCCGGAGAGCCGCACGCCCTTTGAGCCAACGCGGGTGTCGAGCCCGTGCGGCATGTCCGCGAGGTCCGGTTCGAGCACTGCGAGCCGCACCGCCGCCCGAAGGTCCAGCTCGTCTTCCGGCAAACCGAGCAGGATGTTGTCGCGCAGGGTATCGCTAAAAAGGCGCGGGACCTGCGGCGTGTACGCGCTCTGCGGCGGCACAAAGAACGAGGCCGGATCGTCGACCGGCACGCCGTTCCAGCGTATCTCCCCGGAATCGCGCGGCAGCAAACCCAGGAGCACACCGAGCAGCGTGGTCTTCCCCGCACCGATCCGCCCGGTGACGACGGTGAACGAGCCCCGCTCCAGCCGGAATCTCACCGGCCCTATGCCGCGACCGGCACCGGGATACTCGTACGCGAGGTCCCTGACCTCCAAGGTCTCCAGGCGGCCAAGCTTCCGTGGCGGCACGGCGGGGACTTCGGGGAACGGGCCGCGCAGGTACACCGGCCCGTGCTCGACCAGGCTCATCGGAGGCACGCCCTGCATCAGCGCGGTCATACGGCCGAACGAGACACTGCTCTGCTTGTACCGCGCGAGAAGTAACCCCACGAGCGCCGTGAACTCCGTGAGCCATCCCAGGAAGTACACGAACAGCGCGAAGTCGCCGACGGTAAACGAGCTGGTGCCTAGCGAGCGTCCGGCCGAGAGCAGGACCAGCCCCGTGCCAACACTCACCGTGTTCCAGAAAATGCTCTGCAACACCTGATCGAAGACCCGGTCGCGAACGGTCGTGCGCAGCCGCACGGCGTTGAGCTTGCGGAAATGGCCGGCCATCCCCTCGTCCGCGTTCGCCACCTGCACCGCTTGCACCGCGCCGAAGGTCTCGCCGAGAAAGCTCGTCACATCCCCGGTTGCCTCCCGGCTCGCCTTGCGGAGTACCTCGATCCGCTTGCTCGCGAGGTTCACGACCACGACGATTATCGTGAGCGGCAGAAACACGGCGAGCGTGATCGTGACGTTGATTGTGAGCATCACGGCGAGCGCGACCACCGCGAACACCGTCGAGGCGACGAAGTCGTTGAACACGAGCATCGACTCGGTGACCTCCTCGATGTCGTCGCGGAAGCGGCTGATCGCTTCACCAGGGGAGCCTGGGAGCGCCCGCCCCGCCGGGAGCTCGAGGATGCGCCCCAGCATGTTCTTCTGTATGAGCGCCGCACTCGTGAGGATGAAGGGTACGTTCGTCAGCGCGAGCCCAAACAGACACGCGATGCGCCCCAGCGCCGCCATCGTGAGCAGCGCAACCAGCCACAACAGGCCAAGATCTTCTCCCCCCGCGTCCAGCCGGTTGAAGAACGCGCGCGCCACGAAGCCGGGCACCATCTCGATCAGGAAGAGCAGGGTGATCGCCGCACAGTTGAGCCAAAACAGCCCGGGCGCGAAACGCGTCAGGCTCCAGAAAAAGCGCCACGGACGAACCGGCGTGACGTTCTCTGGTGAAAGGGTTTGGGTACTTGCCATCGGTATCTCCGTTGTCCGCGACCGGTTCGGCTTCTTTCGTACCGCGTGCGCCGCCTGCTTTGCGGGTCAGCGAGTCCGCGCACCCACTGGTCGAGCCGCGTCCCGCTCCTGGGTGCCTTGCGCGCGCAACAGCGCCGAGAAGCGCGATCCGGGATCAGCCTCCAGCGCCGCTCGCGGGCCGTGCTCAACCACTCTGCCCTCTTCGAGGATGAGAATCGTGTCGGCCCGCCACACCGTGGCCAGTCGGTGCGCGATGATGATCCCGGTGCGGCCCGTCAGCAGCCGGTCCACCGCGTGCTCGATAAGCCGTTCCGTCGATGGGTCGAGCCGCGAGGACGCCTCGTCGAGCAGAACGAGTCCCGGATCCTTCAGGAACACGCGCGTGAAGGCGAGCAACTGCGCCTCGCCCGCGGAGAACCCCGAGCCACCGGCGTCAACCATTGTGTCGAGCCCCTCCGGCAGGCGACGAACCCACTCCTCCAGTCCCAGCTCCGCGAGCGCCCGCATTATGCGGGAGTCGTCCACCGACGGATCAAAGAAGCTCAGGTTGTCGCGCACAGTCGCACGGAAGAGCTGCACGTCCTGGGTGACCACGCCGATGCGGCTCCGTACCTCTGCCCGGCGCGCCTCGCGCACGTCCACGCCGTTCAGATACACCGCTCCGGTGGTGGGGTCGTACAGCCGAAGCAGGAGCCTGCCGAGCGTGGTCTTGCCGCTGCCGGTGCGCCCGAGCACCCCCATCACCGCGCCCGCCGGGAGTTGGAATGAGAGGTTGTGTAGTACCGTCTCGTCCTCGTAGCCGAAGGTAACATCGCGAAACTCCGCCGAGAGCACGCCCTGCGGGAAGGCAATCCCAGGCCCGTCGGGCAACGTGGTTTGCGTGTCGAGCAGCTCCTGGATGCGCACGATGCCCGCGCCTGCTTTCTGGAAGTCGTCTATCTGGTTCGAGATCTGGTGCAGCGGGAAGAACAGCAGCTGGGTGTAGAAGTAGATCAGGAACGCTTCGCCGAGGGTGATCGTGCCTGCACCGCCACGGTACAGAAACGCGGCCAGCGCGAACGCGAGCCCGTTGCCCGCCGCGAACGCGAGCACCGGCACGCACCAGGTGATGGTGCCGACAAGACGCGCCTTGCTGCCCGCACGAAGGCGTTCGCGCATTCGCTCATACAGGCGGCGCATCACGTATGGCTGTGCGCCACTGGATCGGATGTCCACGGTGCCCGCGAGCCGCTCCTCCAGGAAACCAAACAAGCTGGCCGACGCCTCACGATCGCGGGTCCAGTAGGGGACCGCGATGGAGCGGAAGAGCAGCATCAGCACGAGCACGACGACGGCGTACACCGCAAGCGCGGCACTGACGCGCCAGTCGAGCGTCCAGACGACGGCGAGCACGCCCAGCAGCAACAACAGACTTCCGAGCACATAAATCACGAAACGGGAGAAGAAGTTCGCGAGCGCCGTGACGTCCCCGTCGATCCGCTCAATCAACTCGCCGGGCGTTCTGCCCTTATGAAACGCCAAGTCGAGCCGCAGGCAGTGGAGCGCCAGGTCGGCGCGCAACTCGTTCGTGGTGGTCCACCCCACGCGCTCGCTGTAGTAGGTCGCAACGACGGCGAGCACCTGTTGCAGGATCGCGAGGAAGATAAAGAGCAGCGCGGCGGCGGTGAGGTTCTCACCGCCGCCAGAGGCGGTTGTGTCGATGAAGCGCTTGAGGATCTGCGGGTTGATGAGCTGCAGCGCGATGCTCCCGAACAGCACCACAGCGAGGACGGCAACCAGTGGAGCCTGCGGTCGCAG
>JADDPA010000091.1 GCA_016782125.1 Thermobaculum sp. | reverse complement strand
GTCAAGCTGCACCGTGAACACCGGGGTCAGAAGTGAGTATCTTCCACCCGTACGCGTTCCAGCGGCCCTACCACATCTTGAATGGGAAAAGGTCGACTCGCCGGCGACGGGCCACCTGGCGGGACAGCGAACCTAGGCCAGATTGCTGCCGGTCAGCTCGCGAGCCGCGGCCTCGGGGCGCAGCTCGAAGGTGCGGCGCGCGAGCAGGAGGGTGAGCACGCCGAGCGCCGCGCCGAACCAGAGGGTGCAGAAGCGAATCAGCAAGGTCGCCGCGACGGCCTCCGAGCGGTTCATCGCGCCAGCGGGCAGCGTCAGCAGCAGGAGTGCGGCGACGGTGGCGTCCGCGACGCCGAGTCCGCCGGGTAGCAGCGACGCGGAGCCGAGCAGCGTGGACGCGCCGAGTACGAACGCGGCAAGCAGGAGCAGCCGCCAACTCGGTTCCTGCCCAAGCCCCACAAGCACCAGGTAAAACGCAACGCACTCGCCCGCCCACGAGATGATACCCAAACCCACGCCGACCCCAAGCGGCACGGGGGCGAGCAAGCTGCGGGAGCTGTCGTAAAGCGCAGTGACATGCGCGGTGCGGGTGCGCAGAAAGGGCAGGCGCTCCGCGAGCGAGAGGATCAGGTGCCGTCCCATGTCCGTCGCACTCACGACAATAATGAGGAGCGCGCCGATGCCCATCAGCAGCAACACCTGCCAGCCGACCCGAAACAGGACCAATCCGCCAGCACTCAGGATCAGCAGCGCCACACCGTCCGTGAGCCGCTCCGCCATAACAATGGGGGCGGAAACGCTGACGGGCGTGCCGGAAACACGGCGCAGCAGCACGCTCTTGAGGATCTCGCCAACTTTGCCTGGGGTCATCGCCATCGTAAGCCCGCTCAGGAAGATCGCTAGGCTGGTACCGACCCTAACGGCACCCGCGCCGATGCGAGCGAGATAGTAGTGCCACTTCACGAAGCGCAGCCCGTAGTTGGCCAGCGTCAGACCGAGGATGAGCGGCAGGAACTCCCACCGGAAGTCCTCCAGCGTGCGGCCGAGCTCGCGCAGATCGGAGAAGATGATGAGCGCGAGCACGACGGCGACCCCGATACTGAAGCCGAGGAAGAGCTTGTTGCGCAGATCACCGAGCATGTTCACGCCCCAAGTATATCGTATGGCGTGGCGTCACCGCCCTATGGTTTCGGAAGGCGTGAAAGGCTTGTGTGGTGCGCGGTCACGCAATCCGGGCACGGACAAAGAAGTACGCGGAGAACGCGAAGGCGAGTGCGGACATCACACCCAAAAGGAGCGCCAGCAAGCCGTTCCCCGAGCCGTTGTCGAATGCGACCTCGGAAGTTGGTGGAATGTCGCGGATAAACACGGGCGTCATGGTTGGCGCTACGAGCACCGCGTGTCTGACGGGCGTGGGACTGCTCAGAGCGGCCTCTACGGCGGGGGTATCAGCTATCAGCGTCGCGATTGGGCCAGGCTGACCGGAGGCACCGGCGCCGCCAGAAACGCTTCGACTGGTTGCTCTAGGGGTCTTTGGTGCGACACTCCCTGCCTGTCGAGGTACCCCGGTAGTCGCTTGTGCTGGGGCTATCGCGCCTTCCTGGGCAGCAGGTCCGCTGGCGACTGAAGTCGCCCCGGCCAAAGCGTCGGCATCCTGTGCGGGAGCTCCGTTCTCCGGCGCACCGGGCGCACTCGCGGAGTTGCCGCGCGGCTGGTCAGCCTCTGCGCCCGCGGAACCGCCCTGGTCCGCTGCTCGCTCTGTGCTGCCACCTGTACTCATCATGGTACTGTCACTCGCACCGGGCAACCCTCCAAGCGCGCTGATCATGCCGATTGCCAGAACGATCGAGGCGGCGAGCGATGCCCACGCGGGCCAGGTCGAGGGGCGGCGCTCGCGGCGGACCGCAAGCTCGTCGAGCGCGAAGGAGCGGGGTGGGGAGAACTGCGGCAGGTTGTGAAGCAAAGCTGCCATCGTGCCATAGCTCTCAACCTCGCCGCGACACCGCGCACACGTCGGGAGGTGCGCTGCCACCGCCCAGGCGCGCTCCTCCTCAAACTCCCCAGCGGCGTACTCGGCGAGCACTTCCGGTTCGGGATGCGCGCCCGCGTACGGCTCGTCTCGCCCGGTCACTCGCATCCCCCCTTCCCTGTCACACCGCAACCGGCACTTCCGCCGGGCGTGGCTGGACTCATTCGCATACTCTCGTACGATTGTAAGACGCTGCGCAACTCAGGAAAGTTCCCCGGACTCCAGGAGGAGCTTGCGCAGAGCGGCGCGCGCGCGGAAGATCCGCGATTTTACGGTGCCGAGCGGCAGGCCGAGGGTCTGACCTACTTCATCATACGTCAGCCCCTGCACATCCGAGAGGAGCACGACAATCCGATGCTCCTCGGGCAGCCGGAGCAGACACTGCTCCACGGCGGAGACCGTTGCCGCGGTAAGGGCGGCATCCTCCGGCCCAGGACCTGCGTCGGCCTCGTATCCCAGCCCGACCCCCTGCTCCAGCATATCGTCGAGGGAGCTGGCGGGGCGCCTGCTCCGGCTGCGATACAGGTCCCGAGCCTTGTTTACCGCGATGCGGAACAGCCACGCCTTGAACGAACCGCCCTTGAAGGTGTGCATGGCGCGCCACGCGGAAATGAACGCCTCCTGGGTGACATCCTCCGCGAGCTGGCGATCCGAGACGTGGCGCAGCACGAGGTTGTACAGGGACCGCTCGTGACGCTCGACAAGCGCATTGAAGCTGCGCAGATTCCCGGCCTGCGCCTCCCGGACGAGTTGCTCGTCGCCCGGCTCGCTCACGCGCGCTCCCAGATAGCCGGGGCAACACAGGGCACGGGACCGATCGGCGAGGACATCGACACCCCCATCGAGCTGCGGCTATATACGGCCCCATCGTTGCGCCGCCGGCAAACCGGCAGGAAAAGCGTTGCCGCTGCAGCAGATCCACGCCCGGTTGATAGCCGCTCCGATCCTTTTCCAGCGGCGCTGCCCCGGTGGTTTCGCTCGCTTGACTGGTACCGGGCAGGCACCTATACTTTGGCGGAGCCGAAGTGGTGGAACGGCAGACACGCTCGCCTCAAAAGCGAGTGAGGGAAACCTCGTGTGGGTTCGAATCCCACCTTCGGCACCAACGCTCAACGGTCGCGGCGGCGACATTATAGCAGGACTGAGGTTGCGATGATTATCGGCGTGCTCACCGGCGGGGGCGACGCTCCCGGCCTCAACCCTACGATCCGTGCCGCGGCGCTAACCGCCCTCGCGCAAGGCGACCAGGTGATCGGCTTCCTTGACGGCTGGCGGGGCGTGCAGCGAAACAACACGATCTCCATCGACCTCGCATGGGCGGAGCGCATCTACGACGAGGGCGGGACGAACCTCGGCACCTCGCGGACGAACCCCATGCGCTCCGAGGACACGATGAACGCCGTCATCGAGAACTTCAAGGCGAAGAAGCTCGACGCGCTGATCGCGATCGGCGGCGACGACACGCTGAGCGTCGCAGCAGAGCTTTCGCGGCGGGGGCTTCCCGTGGTGGGCGTGCCAAAGACCATGGATAACGACGTACCGGAGACGGACTACTGCATCGGGTTCGACACCGCCGTTAACACGGTTACCGAGTCGCTCGACAAGCTACGGACAACCTCCGCATCCCACCACCGTGCGATGGTCGTAGAAGTCATGGGACGAGACGCGGGCTGGGTGGCAGGCATCGGTGGCGTTGCGGGTGGGGCGGATTATATCCTCTTGCCGGAGGAGGAGCCGGACCTGGAGGCGCTATACGCGCATCTCGAGACGGTGCGCGAGCGCGGCCGTTCGTACGCGCTCGTGGTGGTAGCGGAGGGGGTACAGCTGGGCAATATGCCATTGCCGGAGAACGCGAAGACGGACGCATTTGGTCACGTGCAGCTCGCGGAGAAGGCGGTGGGCGAGACGCTCGCGCGCTTGATCGAGGAGCGTCTCGCCTGGGAGACCCGCTCCGTCGTGCTGGGGCACCTGCAACGCGGTGGCAGTCCGTCGGCCTTCGACCGAGTGCTCGGCACGCGCTACGGCGCGACCGCGGTGGAGATGGCGCATCGGGGTGAGTTCGGCCAGATGGTGGTTATCAAGGGCTGGCAGCTGTCATCTGTGCCGCTCGAAGGCATCGCGGGCAAGACGAAGACGCTGGACCCAACCTTCATCAAACAGGCGCGGGGCCTGTTCTAAGCCGACTCCCACCCGGCTCGCCGCGCAGTTCGTTCCCTTTGGGATTCCCTTGCTACCGTATGGGCGCAGCCTGAATCACCCAGGTGACTATGGGCGAGGTCTGTGCCCCCGTTCAAGGAGATTATGATGACGCTACGACGGGATGCTCCGCTGAGCGTGGCGGAGCTCAAGGAGCACTTGGCCGGCGACCGGACGACGGCGACGTGGGTCGAGTTTCTGGAGACGATCGGTGCGCCAGAGGTCGCTATCGAGCTGCCCTCCACGGACGACTTGCGCCCCATACTGCTCGACCTCGCGGTGCCACATGAGGACATCGACTTCCTGCTTGCCTCTCTGCCGACGAGGGAGAGGTCAGAAGGGCTATGGTGGCTGTTGGAGCGCTGTGCGCACTCTCTGGTGCGGGAAATGGGCGCGATCGACGGCCCACTGCCGGTTCCCCCCGCTCCCGGAAAGCATGGGAGTCTTGCACCGCTACTTCTACGTCTATGGCTTCGTGGCGGTTCTGCCGTATGTGCGGGAGTACCACCATGCGCGGGGGATTCCAGACCAGGTTTCCCGACTCACGCTGGCGGATCTTGGCCGAAATATGGCGGTACACCGCCGACGATTTCAGGTGGGAGGTCTCGACAATGCGGACTGGATCACGCTGCATTTCCGCGGTGCGATCTACCAGCTAAGTAGAAGCTGGAAAGTTCTTGCACAGCGTTACCGGCTGAAGATACCCGTAGTTGGTGCGGTGCTTGCCGTGTCGAGAAACCCGCGAACGCGAATATACCAGCAGGTACTTAGCCTGAATTATTCACGGAGTGGTCTGCGTGGCTGGG
>JADDPA010000189.1 GCA_016782125.1 Thermobaculum sp. | reverse complement strand
GACATCAACGGTTGGGACTTCTACAACAACGACAACACGGTCCATGATGTGGGTGAGGACTCACATGGGACGCACGTAGTGGGCACGATCGCGGCATCGCTGGACGGCAAGGGCGTGGTGGGGGTCGCACCAGGCATCAAGGTCATGGCGCTGAAGTTCCTCGGACCCGATGGCGGGTCTACGTCCGACGCTATCATCGCAATCGAGTACGCAACGAGCAAGGGAGTGCGCATCTCCAATAACTCTTGGGGCGGACCCGGCTACAGCCAGGCGCTGAAGGATGCGATAGACCGGTCCGGACAGCTGTTCGTGGCTGCTGCGGGCAATGGGGGAATCGATGGTGTAGGAGATAACAACGACGTTACCCCCGATTATCCGGCTTCCTACACATCTGCAAACATCCTCTCGATAGCCGCCGTCCACAATGAGGGTGGTCCCAGCTCGTTCAGCAACTACGGTGCGACCAGAGTGGACATCTCGGCGCCCGGCGAGGACATCCTCAGCACCGTGCCAACGGAGTACAATGGCAGCGGATATGTATACTTCAGCGGTACCTCTATGGCCACGCCGCACGTCACGGGAGTTGCGGCCTTGATGACCTCGGTCAACCCCACCCTGACGCCCCTCGATCTCAAAAAGATACTGATGGACACCGGAAAGGCGCTGCCCAAAACCACTGGGTACACGGTTACCGGGGACATGGTGGACGCGTACGCGGCCACTACAAGGGCGGATACCCTGAAGCCAATGGTTAGGACGCTCGCGCAGAGCTTCGCCGTCGGCTCCCAGGTGAACATGGGGACCTCCCCCGCGACTGTATCTATCAGGCTCAACTGGTCGGCGACAGACACCGGCAGTAGCATCTCGCGCTATGAGCTGCAGAAGAGCAGCGACGGCGGCTCCACATACAGCGCCGTCAGCCTCCCCACACCCACAACCACGAGCAAGGTGGAGCTACTGAGGGCGGACTCAAGCACGCAGTACCGCTTCAGGGTCCGGGCACGCGATCAAGTAGGCAACTGGAGCGACTGGAGGGATTCTACCCCGGCGTTCAGGGTGTATCCATACCAGGAGACTAGCAGCGGGCTCACCTATCCGAGCGGGAGTTGGACCCGAGGGACATCGAGTTCCTGGTATGGTGGATACGTCAGATACGCCTCCAACTCGGCCGCTCGCTCGACCTTTACCTTCACGGGTCGCAACGTCGCCTGGGTGGCGCCAAAGGGCGCCGACCGCGGCAAGGCGGAATTGTGGTTGGACGGTTCAAGGGTGGCGACTGTTGATCTGTACTCATCGACGTTGCTCCCCCGCCGAATAGTGTTTACCCGCGGCGCTCTGAACCCTTCCGTCACCCACACCCTCGAAGTTCGCGTCCTTGGCACCTCCGGCCGACCAAGGGTCGACGTGGACTCGTTTGTCGTGTTACGCTAAGCGATGGCTCTCCCGTTTCGCCATGGGCTGCCACCCAGGTGAGCCTCGGGCTCAACGGTAGGGGATCTGTCATTCCGAGCGTGCGAGGGATCCGTGGTACGGGCTACGGATCCCTCACGGCGTTTGAGACGACCCGCACCACGGTTCATGCCGATTGCGTATCACCCACGGGAGGAGTCGAGTCGACGCCACAGGCGTCCGCGATGCGGAATGCCGCGCCGACATTCAGTGAGTCCTCGACATCCTGGACCGCGCGGCAAAGCGCCATCGACGGACGCTCGGCGCGTTGCCTGAGGAAGTCCTTGAGACCCTTGCCTTTGCGATGCTTCATCCCGCCCTCATCGTCAAGCAGCTGAGGTACCGCCGCTCGGAGATCGCCCCTGCAGCGACCGCCTCCTTCACGGCACAGCCGGGCTCGTGGGTGTGGCTGCAGTCGAGGCGGAAGCGGCAGCGCCCCAGGTAGGGGCGCATCTCCGGGAAGAGACCTTCGATCTCCTGCGGTTCCACGTCCCACAGGCCGAACTCGCGCATGCCCGGCGTGTCCACAACACTCCCACCTCCGTCAAGCGGGAACATCTCCAGGTGGCTCGTGGTGTGCATACCTTTGTTCGTAAGCTTGCTCACCTCCCCGACGCGCAACCCGAGACCCGGCTGGATGGCGTTGAGCAGGCTACTCTTGCCCACGCCGGAGGGGCCGGCGATCACCGAAGCGCGCCCGCGCAACGCCTCCCGGAACGGCTCGATACCCACACCGCGCACGGCGCTGGTGAGAAGCACAGGGTATCCCGCACGGCGGTAGGTGTCGACCTCCTCCGCGACCGCGTCCCCGTCCACCAGATCCATCTTCGTAATGACCACACGGGCTGGCAGGCCCGTCGACTCCGCGGCCGCAAGATAGCGGTCGAGCGCCTCCCAGTTCGGCGCCGGACGCGCAGCCGCGAACACGACGACGACGTGATCTACGTTCACGACGATCACCTGCTGGAGCGCCTTGCGGCCGGCGGCGCGGCGCACGAGGGAGTTCCTGCGCGGCAGCACCTCGACGATCATACCGGTGTCGTCGCCGCTGTCCGTGAAGCGCACCTTGTCGCCTATCGCCACGGGATCGACCGTGCGGATCTGATGGACGGCAACAACGCGTGGGCGCAGCGACCACGGGGCCGCTACCGGATACTCAAGGTTCTTTCGCAGGGTGCTCGAGATCGTACAAAGGACGGTATTTCCACCAGTGTCTACGCAGTAGAATCCCTGCAACTTCTTGTATACCGTACCCTCGCTTAGGGTCGTTTGTGGGTCCGTTGTTTCGTCGGCTGCGCGCCGCTCCTCGGACTCCCGTTCGGGCATGCTATGTTCTCCGTTGACTGCGGCGGTACCGCCGAAGATTGTCGGCCGCACCAGCCTCTCTCCCTCCCGCTGCGAGGGTATTGTTCGACGATAGGGTGCGGTACGTTTCACTCAACATATCTTACCTCCTTACGCGGCTCGCCTTGGCAAGCGCAGATTACTGCTCGGCGGTCAGGACCTGTGCCTGTGGTGCCGGGTGCGACCTGTTCTTTCGCAGGGCATATCCGTACAGCAACAGGGCCGGGGAGAGCGCTGCAGCGGCCGCCGTGAGCGCGACCCGAAGTCCGTAAACCGTGCCGAGCACCCCGATACCCGGCCCAACAGTGAACTGGCCAAGCGCGTCGGTCTGGCCACTCGTGGAGAGGACCGTTGCGCGCACCTTGGAGTCCACGTTCTGGTTGAGCCACGTCGAGTACACAGGGTACTGCAGCGAGCGCATCACGGAGACGACCCAGAACGCCCCGAGTGCGAGCGCGAAGTTGCCCGCGAGCGCGAACACGATCATGCTCGCGATCAGCACAGAGTTGAACCCGAAGAGCGCCTTGACCGCCACCGAAGGCTGCTCCAGCGCGAGTCGCCTGCGGGCCAGTTCGCTCGCCCCGATGGTAAGCAACATCCCGCCCGCGGCGATGATGCCGAACCACACAACGGTATCGAGGTTGCCGATTCGGGGCAGGCCGATCACCTGGATGAAGTGCGCCTCACCCAAACGATCGAGCCCTTCCGTAAACCCACCCCACACACCAGCGATCGCGAGGATGGTGAGCGCGAGTGGCCTGCGGCGGATGACCTTGGCGCTCTGCCGAAGCGTGTCCCCCATGTCGTGCAGACTGTTGCGCACGGACGCCGCCATTTTCCCTTCCAGAGACTCGCGCTCCGAACGCGGTGGCCGCTGGAAGGACGGCTCCGTCATCACGAACATCAGCCAGCAGGCGAGCACCAGGAACAGCACACCGCCGACGACGATCGGCAGCGCGAGTCCGATACTTGCGAGTGCCACGCTGCCGCCGATACCGACGAGGCCGGTGACATTGGCGACCTGTGAGCCGCGCAGGAAGACCCGCCCGACGTTCGCCTCGCCGACCTCGTCCGTGATCCACGCCTCGAGCGCACCCTCCATGAAGGTGTAGCCGAAGCCCTCGATCACCTGCGCGAGGATAATCGCGCCGAATATAGGGAAGCTACCCTCCAGCACGAAGCCCACACCGAATAGCAGCACCCCGATAACGACCGAGAGTTTACGGCTGTATGTATCCGCGACCACACCGGTGGGCACGTTGAACAGGAAGTACGTCACCTCCAGCGCTGTGCCGACGAGCACGAGCTGCAAGGGGTTTAAGCCGGCTACCTGAACGCGGTAGACCGCCATGATGGTGAATATCAGCGCGAACAAAAGCGATGTCGCGCCACTGAAGATCAGATAGACCCTGTATGGGCCGGGACTCCTCAAAACAAGCCTCTCCTCATAGGCCCGTGGCGTGCCCTCCGCACGCAGTGCGCGGCGGAACGGTAATACGGGTCGTCAAGATTTGGGCTCGTGAACGGCGTGGGCCGCGCCATCGGAACGTTGCAGGCCCGGGAACTGGCCCCGCGAAGGAGAAGGTACGAGGAGGCGCTATCCGGCTTGCACCGGAACTCTATCGCTCGGCAAGCTCTCGGGCGAGCGCGGCTGACGGCACAGCAACAGCGCTCACGAGCGTCGGTATTACAGCCAGCGATAGAAGTCTCATGGGCACCCTCCGTGGCGTCGCGGCTCCTATGGGAGCATGCATCTTTTTCAGCCATAGCATACGATCGCCTCCCGATGCTGTCAAGAGGTTTCCGGCGATCCGGCTGCCCCGCATAAGCCGTGTCGGTTGTGAACACCGACGGCTGTTGGACACCAGCGTTGAGCACAGTTGCGCTGCAGGGATCGGCTCGCCAGGTGCACCCTCCCATCGACTTAGACGGGGGCAGAGAACCGGGCATCCGGATTCGCGTCATGTGCACGCCACGGCGATACGAAGGTCTGCTTTCAAACCCGGTATGGTAGCGACATGATGAGTAGAGGCGACTTGCCTGACGCGCGGTGGCAGCGCCTGTAGCCACTGCTTCCGAGGCAAAGACCAGCCAACGGCACCAAGCGTGGCCGACCGGCGGAAGACCATCGCCGCATCATCACGCTATGAAAAGCGAGCGGCGAACTACGAAGCCATGCTGGCATTGGCGGTGATCCTGCTGCCGCGCTAGAGCCTGTTATGAACTTTAGAGGGTAGGGGCGCTAGCA
>JADDPA010000136.1 GCA_016782125.1 Thermobaculum sp. | reverse complement strand
CGGGTCGTCCGTGGCGTCGTCCGCCGTGACGAGCGCGCCCATCAGCTTCTGGAAGCGCGCCAGCTCCTTCGGGTCGTCGGGCCGCTCGTCGAGCAGGCGGGCAAGCTCGTCGAGCGCCCTGCGCTGCTTCGCCTTGGGGTACACCGCCTTGAGCTCCTCGACGGTCTGTTTGTCCGATGCCGGCGCGCCGAAGCTCGCCACCCCGCCCCCACCGCCGTCCGGCGCGGACTCGTCCGCCCAGCGCATGGAGGGCCAGTACACTCCGGCGACGCCGAGCTTCGCCCCCTCGCGCAGGGTGACGGAGCCGAGCACCTCGCGCATCTCGCCGAGCAATCGTTCGTACAGCCCTCGCGCGACGCGGCGGTCGTTGTTCCAGCCGTGGGAAAGGATGAGGAGGTCCGTGAGCGCCTGCCCCGGCAGCTCCTTGACCATTGCGTCTATCGCCTTACGATCCGTGAAGCGCGCCTTCTCGTCGAAGCTGATCTCCCAGAACGCGAACCCTGCTACCTGCTCCGCCATCGTGCACCCCTCCTTCCCAACCGTCACACGGACTGAATTGCGCGCATCAGGTCGACGAGGCCCTGGCCCTCGAAGTACCGCTCCCGGCCGAGGGACGTGGCGCTTTCCAGGAACACGCGTTTGACCTCGTCCGGTCTGCCGATGAACTCCCGGCGGATGGAGAGGAATGCCGCGATGGCGCCGGAGACATGTGGCGCGGCCATGCTGGTGCCGCTGTCGTCGATGTAGTACGCCAATCCCTCCGGCGGCTTCTTGCCGTACAGGTCCTCCAGCGCCTTGCCCGCCGCGCACGAGGTGATGCGCTCTCCCGGTGCCACAAGATCGGGCTTGATGCGCCCATCGCCCGTCGGACCCTTCGAGGAGAAGTACGAGACACCGTACGTGTGCGGCATGTCACGGTGCGTCGCGCCGACCGTGATCGCGAGCGCGGCGTTGCCGGGGTCGTTGATCGTCAGCGAAAGCCCCGTCCGCGACTGCCGCTCCAGGGCGCTGAGCGTGCCGTATCCCGTGTTGCCTGCGGCGACGACCACGACCACCCCGGACCGGACGAGCCGGTCCACCTCGACGCAGAGGGGGCTCTGGCCGCACGCGAACCAGCGGGCGTCGAACTCGTAGCCGAGGCTGAGGTTCACCCCCTGGATGCGCAGCAGCTTGCCGTTGCCGTTCACGTCCTCGCGCACGTACTGGAGCGCCTTGATCACGCTGGTCGATCTGCTACGCCCATCGTCGTCGAACACCCGGAGGCTAACCAGCTTGGCCTGCGGCGCGACCCCGGCGAGCCGGTGCCCCTCGGCGACGGTCCGGTCCTCGACCGTCTCGTTCCCGAACTCGTCGGAGATGTGCATCGCCACCCGGAATCGGCGGGACTTCTCCGGCATACACCCAGCGACCACGCCCGCGACGTGGGTGCCGTGGCCGAGCCCGTCGCGGAGGGCGTTCTTCACGGAGTTCGGGTCGTCGGGCTCATACGGCTGCGTGAAGTCCTTGTGAAGGTGGGCGACATCTCCGCCCAGGTTATCGTGCGCCTTGAAGTGCGGGTGCTTCGCGTCGATCCCGGAATCGATCACCGCCCATGTGGTGCCGGTGCCCATCGCCGCGAAGGAGCGCTGTGCGGCGTCCCCTTTCACCGTGGAGACGGAGCGATCGGTCAGCGCCTGCACCGGGAAGTCCGGCCACACGCGGTAGATCGCCCGGTCCCTCGGGCTGGCGTTGGCGCTGTCGAGCTGGACGAGCTTGCGCACCTCCTCTATCGTGAGGTCGCAGCGGACGTACGTGTTCGCGATCACCTCCGGCTGCGGCCGCTCCCCTCCGCCAGCGATCGCCGGGCCGTACACCTCGTGGAAACGGCTCTCGGCTCCCGGCAGGCCCTCGGCGTGCCGCAGGTTCAGCTCGACGACGATGGGCAGCAGCGCGTCGTCCTCCTCGGGCAGGCCGATCAGTCGCCGCTGCTCCCCGTCCTTGAGTGGGTCCGTGACAGCCCCGCCGCGCACGAGCGGCGTGCGGCTGCCCCGCTCGTGGCCGGTGGATGCTCCCAGGTCGGTCTGGTCCTCGGGGGAGGGTCCGAGTGGCGTGCTGGGCATGGTGTTGCTCCGATGAATGCGTGGACGGCTCTGGGTGCACGATACACCCGCGTGCGTGCCCCGTCAATACGTTCGCGGCAGCGGGTGATATACTGGTCCGGGCCACGCGTGGGCGTGTTGCCGGGGAAGCGAAGGGCGGGATCAATGAGCGAAGTCGAAGCACAGCCGGGGGCGTTACTCCCGCTGCCGGGATCGGTTCAGGCCGCGGCGAATGAGGACGCGCTGACGGAAGCGCTACGCGAGGTGTACGACCCGGAGCTGGGCATGAGCGTCGTGGACCTCGGTCTCGTGTACGAGGCACGGGTCGAGGACGGCACGGCGAGCGTGCGCATGACCCTCACATCGATGGGCTGTCCCGCCGGTCCGCAGCTCATGCGGGAGGTCGAAGAGGCCGCCTGTGGTGTGCCGGGGGTTGAGGAGGCGCAGGTCGAGCTGGTCTGGAGCCCCGCGTGGAACCCCACGATGATGAGCGAGGACGCGAAGCTGGAGCTGGGCTACCTCTAGGGCATGAGCTACAACCTTCGCCTGCTGATCGATTGTCCCGACGGCAAGGGCCTCATCGCCGCCGTTTCCACGTTCATGGCGATGCACAACGGGAACATCCTGTCCGCTGCCGAGTACGTGAGCTCGCCGCCGAGCAACACCTTTTTCATGCGCATGGAGATCGAGGGGGACGGATTCGGCCTCCGCCGCGAGGAGTTCGACGCCGCGTTCGCGCCGCTTGCCCGGCAGCACCGGATGAGCTGGCGCACGACGTACACCGACCGCCCGCAGCGCATGGCGATCCTCGTCTCCCGATATGACCATTGCCTGCTCGACCTGCTGTGGCGGTGGAACGCGCGCGAGCTCGCCGCTGAGATCCCGCTCGTCATCTCGAACCACCCCGACCTCGCACGCCGCGTGGAGGCGTACGGCATCCCGTACCACCACCTGCCTGTCACCCGAGACACGAAGCAGGCGCAGGAGGCACAGGTGCGTGCACTGCTGGAGGAGCACGAGATCGATCTCGTCGTGCTCGCGCGCTACATGCAGATCCTCTCACCGGAGTTCGTGGGTGCATACCCACAGAAGGTCATCAACATCCACCACTCCTTCCTTCCCGCGTTCGTCGGTGCGAACCCGTACCAGCAGGCGCACGAGCGGGGGGTGAAGATCATCGGCGCGACCGCCCACTACGTCACGGCGGAGCTGGATGCCGGGCCGATCATAAACCAGGACATCGCGCACGTCTCCCACCGCGACCGGGTTGAGGACATGGTGCGCGTCGGCCGCGAGGTGGAGCGGCGCGTGCTCTCCCAGGCCGTCCGCTGGCACCTGGAGGACCGGGTCCTCGTGGACGCCCACCGCACCGTCGTGTTCGAGTAGGTCGCGTCGGGGCGGGAAGGCAATGGAAGTCTCCATAGTTATCGAGGCGCAGCAGGGGCTGAACTGGCCCCGGTGGAAGGGGCTCGTTGCGGAAATCGACGCGCTGCACTTCGCCGCGCTGTACCGCACTGATCACCTGACTGAGCCGAAGCCGCCGGATGCTGACGCGCTGGAGCTGATCGTCTCGCTGACGTACCTCGCGAGCCACACGGAGCGGGTTCGGTTCGGTCCGCTCGTCGCCCCGCTCTCGTTCCGGGATCCCCGGATGCTCGCACGACAGGCAGCAGCGCTCGACGACCTCTCCGGTGGGCGGCTGGTGCTCGGCGTGGGGGCGGGCTGGCAGGAGCGGGAGCACGAGGTGTTTGGCTATCCGCTTGGGGACATGCGGACCCGGATGGCGCGCTTCGGCGAGGGGCTGGAGGTGATCACCCGCCTGTTGCGCGCCGATACGCCCACGACGTACCGGGGCGAGTTCTATCAGCTCTCGAAGGCGATGCTGCTTCCCCGGCCCGAGCGGCTCGGTGGACCGCCATTGCTGGTCGGCGGTAGCGGGCCGCAGCGCACGCTGCCGCTCGTCGCGCGGTACGCCGATATATGGAACTCGCTGCGCACCTCGCCGGACGGGTTCCGCGAGAAGTCCGCGCTACTCGGCGATCTGCTGCGCTCGGCGGGTCGAAAGCCTAGCGACGTGAAGCGGACGCTCTTCACCGGCGTGTTCTTCGCGCACGACGCGGCCGATCTGGAGGGCGTGCTGGTGCGGATGCGCGACGCGACGCCCGACAGTGGGGGCAAGTCCACAGCGGAAATCTTGGAGGCCCAGCGCGCCCGGAACACGATCATCGGCACCCCGGTGATGATCGCCGAGCAGGTCGCGGCGTTCCGCACCGCGGGCGTCGAGGAACTGATGCTGCGCTGGACGGAGATGGACGACATCCCCCGGCTGCGCGCGTTCTCGGAGATCATCAGCCAACGTGGGTAGTGTTCCTGATCAACGTGGAACATAGGCAGCGTTGGTGTGAGGAGGCGAGGTTGAAGTCGAAATGTCTCGGTTAGAAGGGTATACTATCACTAGTATACCTGGTGATGCACGATGGAGGAACTCATATGGGTGGGATCCAGTAGAGAGGATATGCAGGAGTTTCCGGACGACGTGAAGTCTGTCATGGGTTACGCCCTATACCTCGCCCAAATGGGCGGTAAGCATGTGGATGCCAAACCACTCAAGGGTTTCAAAGGTGCCGGCGTTCTCGAAGTGGTGGACGACTTTGAGGGTGATACCTACAGGGCAGTCTATACCGTGAGATACTCCGACGCCGTGTATGTACTGTATGCCTTTCAGAAGAAGTCAAAACGAGGCATTGAGACCTCTAGCCCGGATTATTCATGAGCACTCGTTGCTTAGCAGTTGGAGCGGGCGAAAGTCCAGTTCCTGCCTCACGAAAGAGGCTATATCAGCGCTGGTACGGCAGGAAAGTGCGAAATCGGCTTCTCCTAGCATTTACTTGGCTTTGGGCGATCCCATGAATAATCCGGGCTAGGCAGGATATTGAACTCATCCACAAGGGTAGAGTCCCAGGGGT
>JADDPA010000135.1 GCA_016782125.1 Thermobaculum sp. | reverse complement strand
ACTATTTCCCAGGCCGCCTCTCGGGTGGCATGCAGCAGCGTGCCTCGATTGCGCGGGCCCTGGCCGTGGATGCCGAATTCCTGCTAATGGACGAGCCGTTTAGCGCACTGGATCCCGAGAACCGGCGAATTATGCAGATGGAGGTGGCTCGGCTCTGGCGAGAAACCGGTAGGACAGTCGTGTTCGTCACGCACAGCATCGAAGAGGCATTGAACCTCGGGACGCGCGTTGTCCTGTTCAGTGCCCGCCCGGCACGGCCGATCGCGGACATTAGCGTCGACTGTAACACCGACCGGCAGGCAGCCGGCGCCCAGTTGCTCGCGTTTCTGTCCGAGCAGGTGCAGCGCCAGCACGCCCTCGACCGCCCAGAGGCTCAGGATCGGGCTGTCCTATGAGCACCTTAGAGAGGCAGGTAGGTCGTTCGTCTGTGGGACGCGTGGGATCTCGCCGGCTTGCGCTTGGCACGCTGGCGGAACAGACACGTCTGCCAACTACCCTTTTCCTCGCGACCGTCATCCTGACCTGGTGGGTGCTCTCGCGGCGCCTAGGCCAATACTTGCTCCCGTCGCCGGAGCGGGTGCTCCAAGGCCTGCTCGACCTTGGCGCGAGTGGAGAATTGTGGGTGCACGTCGCTGCCACACTCTACCGCGTCACGCTCGGCTTCTCGCTGGCCGTCCTGATTGCGCTGCTCGCCGGTTTTCTGGTGGCTCAGATTCCATTTGCCCGAATGGTTGTCAAGGATGTAACCGTCATCCTCAATAGCATGTCCGTCTTCGTCTGGATTGTGCTTGCCCTGATCTGGTTTGGCCTGTCGGATGCGGCGCCGATCTTCACGACTTTCATGGTGACCCTCCCGGTCATGCTGAGCAATGTCATTGCAGGAGTAGAAAGCATTGACCGGAAGCTCCTCGAAATGGCGCGCGTGTACAAATTTAGTGCGTTCGACCGCTTCCGTACTGTGGCGGTTCCGAGCATGGCTCCCTACCTGGTTGCTGGCATGAAAGTGGCGCTCGCGCTCGCGCTCCGCATCAGCGTCATTGCCGAAATTTTCGGCGTAAGCAGCGGCATTGGCTACATGATGAACTTCAGCCGCGATACGCTGCGCACGGACATGGTCTTTGCCTGGGCGCTGGTGTTGATCCTGATAATGGTTCTGCTTGAAAAAATATTGCTGGATACAGCCGATCGCCGGGTCAACGGATGGCGCCGTTAGGCGTGGGAGAGGAGGTAGCTGTGACGAGCAATGTAGGTGCGACTCGAAGGCGGTTTGTACAGCGGGCTCTGCAGATGAGTGGCTTGGGGGCGCTCACCATCATGGGGGCGCGCGGCCAAAGCCTACTATCAGCGACCGCCGCCACGCATCATCAATCCTCAGCACTCACACCCCTTATGGAGAAGGCAGTGCCCTCGACAAGCCGTGCTGCCCAAAGCGACGGGCGCACGTTCAAGATCGCGTACCTTACGCTCGGCTGGGCAGGCCTCGAAGCGATCGACGTGCTCGGCCTGCTGAAGGAGCGTGGCTGGGATATTGAGTGGACCCGAGTTGGCCCGATCAGCGGGATAGTAAATGCCTTCAGCTCGGGGCAGGCCGACATCATCGATATGTCGGCGGTGATTGCCGCGCAGATGTACGAGCAGGGCGTGCAACTACGCATCTTTGGGGCTGCGGTCGGGTCCCTTGGGAACCTCGTCGTACGGAACAGTGCCGGAGTAGCGTCCATTCCCGACCTCAAGGGGCGTAAGCTCGGCGCGATCGCTGGCGCGACGGCGACGCAGGACATCAACGCGTCGGTGCGGACCGTGTACGGGTTTGACCTGCTCGAGGATACGCAGTTCGTACAGGCAACCGCGCCACCGGACCTCGCAAACCTGATCCAGAGGGGCGACGTGGAGGCGGCGGTCCTCTGGGAGCCGATTACCACCCAGATAGTGCAGTCCGGCGCGGCCACCGTACTTGCGACGCAGCAGGAACTCTGGGAGCGGGCATCCGGGTCGCAGGAAACGCAGGTGCATGTCGTCTACATGGCGCAGCCACAAGTCGTCAACGAGCACCCGCAACTGCTCGCTGACCTCAACGACGCTCAGCGCGAAGTGGCGGAGTTGTGGACGAAGAAAGATCCGAGACTTGTCAATGCGTTCGTGGAAGTCACGACTCTTCCGAGCGACGTGGTCGAGATGGCACTCGGCGCGACCACGCCCCTTTGGGGACTTCGGTCTGAGACCGTCGACACGTTCCTTACACAGATGCAGTTCAACCGGGAGCACGGCACAATCCTCCAGTCAGACGTGTGGAAGGAACCTGCCAAGGTAAAGCAGGAGCTCTTCCACATGGCCACGGCCTAGGGGTGTTCACGTGCGCCTGCACGAGCACCTGGAGATGTGGGAGCGGCGAGCGCCGCACGCGGTGATGGCCCAGCAAGATCATCGGCGGTGGAGCTTTGGCCAGGTCGCCGCCGCCACTGAGCGGCTCGCCGGAGCCATGGTCGACGCTGGGCTTCGCGTCGGTGATCGTGTCGCCGTGCTCTCGAAGAACCGGTTCGAGTTCGTGCTGTTGTACTACGCCGCGTCAAAGGCGGGCGTGGTGCTCGTCCCGCTCAATTACCGCCTGGCCCCGACCGAGTGGTCGTACATTATTGCCGATGCACGGCCACGCGTGCTGTTCGCGGAGCCCGAGTACGCGGCGAATCTGGACGGACTGCGCCAGCAGTTAGGTTGGATCGAACGCTTTGTGGGAGTGACGGACGAGCCCATGTTGGGGTGGGAGAGCTGGAACGCATGGATGGAAGGGCCGCTCCCCACTGCTCGACCATCGTTCGGTGACCATGCCGACGCCCTGCAGCTCTACACGAGCGCCACCACCGGCCGTCCCAAAGGGGCTATCCTGACTCATTGCGCGCTCTCTGCGAGCATTGAGCGGATTGGGGAGGCGCAGGCGCTCCGTCCGGGTGAACGAAGCCTCGCCGTAGCCCCGATTTTCCACGTTGGGGTCGTGCCAACGGTATTCACTGCCGTCGCTTGCGGCGCTTGCACGGTCCTACAGGCAGAGTTCAACCCGGCGGCCGTGGTGCACGCCCTGAACGAGCAGCGTATTGCCGTGGCAGTGCTCGTCCCATCCATGTTGCAGGCCTGCCTCGCCAACGTGGCCGCCGTCGAGGAGCGCCACTACGAGACGCTGCGGCTCATTTACTATGGCGCTTCCCCAATCGCGGAGCCGACGCTTCGCACTGCCATGCAAGTGTTCGGCTGTGGGTTCATGCAGTCCTACGGCCTGACCGAGACGACGCAAGCGCTGACGTTTTTGACTCCAGCTGACCATGAGCGGGCATTGGCGGGGCGTGCGGACTTGCTCCAATCGGCGGGACGGGCTATCCCAGACACTGAAATCCGGATCGTTGATGTGGACGGTCACCCAGTCCCGACGGGGGCGCCGGGAGAGATTGTCGCGCGCGGTCCGCAGATGATGCGCGCCTACTGGAACTTGCCCGAGGAGACGGCGGAGACACTTCGAGACGGTTGGCTGCATACGGGGGATATTGGGAGACTCGACGAGGAAGGCTACCTGTTCGTCCACGACCGCCTGAAGGACATGATTGTCTCCGGTGGCGAGAACGTCTACCCACGAGCCGTCGAGGACGTCCTACTCGCGCACCCAGCAGTAGCGGATGCCGTCGTGATCGGCGTACCAGATGCACGCTGGGGGGAAACGGTCAAGGGGGTAGTCGTGCTTAAGGAGGGGCATATGGCTGACGAGGCGGAGCTTATCGCCGACTGCCGCAAGCGTCTAGGTGGATTCGAGATCCCACGCTCAATCGACTTCGTCGAAGCACTCCCCCGCAACGCCACAGGCAAGGTGCTGAAGCGCGTACTGCGCGAGCGGTATTGGGTGGGTGAGCAGCGCCGCGTCGCCGGCGCATAGAGATCGCCCTGACGCAGCCCTCACTGTCCGGCAAGTCGCGCCACAACGGGTGCGAAGGAATCCATGTCAACCTCGCCCGCGCGTCCGACTGCCACGTACGAGATGCCAAGCTCGTCGCGCTGAGCTACGAGCTCATCAACAATCTGTTCAACGGATCCCACCAGGAAGTGGGGCGAGTCCAGCACCAGCTCCTCGGTCAGCGTCGACCGCGGGGCGCCGCCGCGGCGCTCCGCTACCATCTCGCGGGCCGCGGCTTGGCGATCCGATGTAATGATTACCGGCGCGAGCAGGTAGACATTCAGCTCCAGGGCCTCGAAGCGTGGTCCTGCCGCCTCGCGTATCCAGCCGATCTTCTGGGCTGTGCTCGCCCGTGTGTAGCTCTCCGGGTCGGGGCGACCATCGGCACGCACCCGCGGTGCCAGACTTACCACATCCGCCTCCTGCGCGGCGATGGACAGCATCTTCTTCCCCCCACCTCCGATCGTAATCGGCGGGTAGGGCCGCTGCACGGGCTTGGGGAGCCCGTGCAGCTCCTGCACCTGATAATGGCGGCCCGCAAAGGTCACTGGCTCCTGCCCGAAAAGGCCCTTGATAATGTGCAGCCCTTCGACCATGCGCTCCACGCGAACCGAGTGCGGCTGAAACGGAATACCGGCACGGGCATATTCAGTACCGTTCCAGCCGGCGCCCACGCCCAGTTCAAACCGACCACCACTCAGCACGTCCAGTGTCGCCGCCTCTTTGGCGAGGAACACCGGGTGGCGAAAGTCATTATTAAAGACAAACCCGCCGACGCGCAGGTGCGTGGTCGCATCGGCTGCCGCCAGGAGCGCGACGCTCGGAGAGAAGGGCGTGACCACATGGTCCGGCACGAGGAGCACCGCGTAACCGAGATCCTCAGCCTTACGGGCGAGACGCCGCCACTCGGCCGGATCTGCTGCATTCGAAAGGAAGATGCCGAATCGGAATGGGCTCACAGCGGGCATGGGACGCAGTATACCGGAGGGCTGTGCATCCTCACGACGAGTGGACCATGGATTGAGTCCGTAGAGTTCTGTAAATAGG
>JADDPA010000054.1:11393-19392 GCA_016782125.1 Thermobaculum sp. | reverse complement strand
TAGAGCCGAAAGCAGTATCGGGACAGTTCCGTTCGTACGAGGTGCCGCGTGGACCCTGTAGATAGCCGCCACTTCCTGCCCGGTCCCTTCTCTGACACCGTCATGCCGGAGTACGGCGGGCTGGGCATCGCGAACGTCGTGCCCACCGTCGAACACCTTTTCGGCATCCCGACGGACATCCCCTCCCTGGCAGAAGCGGCGCTCCCGCCCGCTATGCTCGACGGGGTGCACCGGGTCGTGACCCTCCTGATCGACGCGCTTGGGTACGCCCAGTTGGAGCGCGCGCTGGGCGGCGGCCAGGCGCCGTATCTCGCCGAGATTACCAAGCGCGACTCCGTCCACCTGGGCGCGATCACCTCCACGTTTCCCTCCACGACCGTGTGCGCGCTCACCACGCTTGGCACCGGACTCCCTCCCGGCCAGCACGGGGTCACCAATCAGCGCATGTACGACCCCGCGCTCGGCACCCTGATCGACATCCTCTCGTTCGCCCCCGTCGTCGCGGGACGACCGCTCGAGAAGGTGGGCGTTGAGCCGGCAACGTGGATCGGGCTGCCAAGCGTGTACGAGAAGCTTGCAACGGCGGGTGTCGAGCCGATCGTCGTGAACCACGCGCAGTTCGAGGGCACCGCGCTGTCTCGCATAAACCACCGAGGAGCCCGATACCGCGGCTTCCGCACGATCTCCGATCTCTGCGTGAACCTGCGGGCGGTGCTGGAGGAACCCACCGGCCGCGCATACGTCCACTCCTACTGGGGCACGCTCGACACCATCACGCACGAGTATGGCGCGTCGTCTGCGCAGCACGACGCCGAGGTGCGCGTCATAGACCATGCCCTGGGGGAGATCCTGCTGCGCGGCCTGCGCGCGCCTGGGACGCTGTTGCTGATCCTCGCCGACCACGGCCACATCGACTCTGACCCGAACCGCATCGTATGGCTGAACGATCACCCGGAACTGCTCGAGCTCCTGCAGGCCCCGCCCGCCGGTCTCGACCGCGCCGTCGTGCTGTACGTCCGGCCCAGCCTGGACGCAGACGCCCGGCGCTACGTGGAGGCGCACCTGGGCATCGCCGCGCACGTCCTCACCGCGGAGGAGTCACTGGGGTTGGGCTTGTATGGTCCGCAGCCGCCCTCGCCACGGGCACGAGAGCGCATCGGGCAGCTGCTCCTGTTGCCGCGCGAGAACTGGAACCTCAAGTACCAACACCCCGGCCACGACCGCAAGCACACCACGGTCGGCAAGCACGGCGGTCTCAGCTCCGAGGAGATGATCGTCCCCCTGATCGCCCTCCGGCTGGACTGACGCTCAGTACAAAGGGGGCGGCGGGATCGTGGCCCGGGTGATACGCAATCCGGTTGGTCCCCATTGCCTGTCATCCCGAACGGAGTCAGGGATCCGTAAACCGGACCACGGATTCCTCGCACGCTCGGCATGACAAATACGCTGCTTTCCAGCCGGAGTTCGTATGGGACGCCGGCGACAAGTTGAGGGGCGGGGACCTGTGTCCTCGCCCCTCGTGTACGGTTCTGGTGATTCCGCGCTACCAGCGCCGCGATTCACCGTTACGTCCGGCTCCGGGCCGGTGCCCGTGGCGCGGAAGTAATGTCCCGTGCCACAAGCATCCGGCAGGTTACTCTTGGTTGCTCTCCCGCTGTGCGGCCACGCGACGGCTACGCAGGCTCAGCGTCGCTGCGCCGAGGCCGAGGATGCTGAGGAGCCCGAGGGATCCCTGCGCATTCCAGCCCCCGTCGCGGGTCCCCGACAGGCCGCCGCCGCCGCTCTGCGGCATGTTCATCGCGCACGCGACCATCGGCCCGTCCGGGGTCCTGTTGGTCACGTTGCTCGCGTCGATCTCGCCGGGACCCGGGTAGTTGAACTCCTGTCCCGTGCCGCCGATCAGCCCCTGTTCCTTCACGAACGCCACGTGGTCCGACGGCTGGTCGTAGTACGAGGGCGAGAACGCCGTGTCGAGCGCCGGGCGGGTGCCCCGCGCGTAGTTGGCCAGCACCCGGTGCTCGGCCTCCTCCGCCGCGTACTGGAAGCTCACCTTGGCGATGTCCGGCCTCTTCATCTCCGCGAAGATGTGCATGGAGGTCAGTTGCAGGGCGATCTCGTGCGCTTCCAACGCCACTACCGCGCTGAAGAAGGCGTTGAAGTCGGTCAGCAGAACCTCCGGTATGGTGAAGGTCCCCGTGATCGCCTGACCGCCGAGGCTCTCGAACGCGTCGAGGTGGAACTGCTCCTGCGCCCGCGCCGCCGTGACGATCGCGCGCACCGGCGCCGGGAAGGGCTTGTCATAGTTGCCCTCGGCGTCGCTCGCCAGTGCCGCCCCGAGCACCGTCACCCCGAACCGCTCGGTGGTGGCGGTAATGTTGAGGATCTCCTGGATTTCCTCGGACTCCGCGGCCGCCGCCCGCACGATGCCGATCTGGGCTGCCGTGAAACCTGCGCCCATCGCGCCCGCGCTCTTGAGCAGGGTGCGGCGCGAGAAGGGCTTGCTCGCTGCTGTGTCGTGTATGGTCATCGATCGTGCTCCTGTCTCTGTCTGAGGCGTTAGGGCTTGAGGAACTTCACGCCGCTGTAGTCGATCTCACCGGGGCCGGGGTAGGAGATCTCCGTCCCGCTGCCGCCGATGAAGCCGAGGTCCTTGAGCGCCTGAGCCGCCTCGCCGACGCTGGTGAAGAGCGACTTCTCGAATGCCACATCGTTCGGCGTGCCCGAGAGCACCCCCGCCTCGATGGCGAAGAAGCGGACTCCCGCGCGGTGCTCGGCCTCGACCGCGCCGATCTGGAGCGCGACGTGGGCGAGCTTGCCCTCCCCCATCACAACGAACTCCTGGGCCGCCGCAAGGTACGCGGCGATGAACGCCTCCTCCAGCGTGATCAGCGTCTTCAGGAAGGTCGGCACGTCCGTGACGATCTTCTCATCAGGCACCGTGAACGTCATGGTCAGGGGCTTGGCGCCCGCGCCGGTCAGGAAGTCGAAGTGTGCCTGCTCCGCGGCACGCGCCGCCTTGATGTGCAGGATGTGGTTCTCGTTGAGGCCGAGCTTGCCGTCGGCCGCGTTCTGGAGCGCCCCGCCCAGGGCGGTGACCGCGAACGCTTCCGCCGTTACCGCGATGTCGATGATTGTCTGGACCGATTCGCACCCCGCCGCCCCACCCTTAAGGGTGGAAAGCTCGGTCGATGTGAGTCCCCCGAGGGCTGCTGTCATGTTGGTATTCCCCCTTGGCGTCTTTCTGCTTGTCATGGTCGTTGTGCTAGGCGCACCGCGCGCCAGTGCTTATACCTGGTTGTGGTCCCCCTCCCACTAACACCCGCCTTGAGTCCGCTCGATATACCGATTGCGACGTGTTGGTTGGAAGGTACAGGAACTATACGCACGGGATGGACCGCTGGTTCTCTTTGCGATCCCATGCCCTGCCGGGGACCTGCGCTGTGACCAAGGATCCGCATCCAGATTGGGGCCAACCGGGCGGCACGCACGGAGCAATACGGACTCCGGCTAAACGGTCGGGCAACTGTCATTCCGAGCCCGCGAGGAATCCGTGGTACGGTTTACGGATCCCTCACCGTGTTCGGGATGACATGCACCACGGGTCAAGCGGATCACGTATGACGGGGTCGATGCAGCGACAGCCCAACGGACCACGGGGTGTCGTCCTACGACAAGGCCGGGCGGTTAGTCCCCAGAGCAGTGGGCATACAGGTTGTGTTGCGAGGGGGCGGGGCTACGTCCCTATGCCGTGGCCGAAAGGGAGATTAAGGCCGCCTGCTCAACGCCGTGGTTGGAAAAGGCTCCATATCCGGGCGTACGACGCAGAGGCAACGAAGTCGGGCGGACGCCGTACATATCCCAGAAGATATGGCTCCCAGTGCGGGTGCCGTCGACCCCGAACCCCTGAGGTTTGAGTTCCGTTAGAAACCCCGCAAAAGCGCCCAACCGAACCGTCTCAACTCCTATCAACATGTAGTGGGACAACACATCCCGACTGCGGCGCTACCGCTTCTCCGCCACGATCGCGACCCAGTCGGTCTCGCGTAGCAGGTCCACGAGCACCAGCCCGGCCGCGGCCAGGGCGAGCGCGACCTCCTCGTAGCGGTCCTCGATAATCCCGGAGACCACGAGCGTGCCGCCTGGTTCCAGCGCGCCAGCCAGCCCACCCGCCAACTCGATGATGACGTTCGCGATGATGTTCGCCGCGATGAAGCCGAAGTCCCCCTCCGCGGCATCCAGCGAGCCGTGCCCGACGCGAATGACGTTTGCCACGCCGTTGCGCTCCGCCGTCGCGGTCGTGGCATCCACCGCCACGGGGTCGGTGTCGAGCGCGACGATCTCCGCCGCGCCGAGCTTCGCCATCAGCACCGCCAGGATGCCGGAGCCAGTGCCCAGGTCCAGCGCGCGCACGCCCGCGCCGAGCCGTGCTTCGATCGCGCGCAGACAGAGGCGCGTGGTGGGGTGCAGCCCGGTGCCGAACGCCATGCCGGGGTTGAGGTCGAGCACGATGTCGCCCGGCTCCGGCTCGTACTCCAGCCAGGAGGGCACGATCACCGTCCGCTGCCCGACGCGCATCACGCGGTAAAAGCTCTGCCAGGTCTCCGTCCAGTCCTTCTCCGTGCGGCGCATGATCGCCAGCTCGCCGACGGGGCGGATGCGGCCCAGGTGCCAGAGTCCTTCGCGCACCGCCTGGAGTGACGCATCGCTCGCCTCGTCCTCGCGAATGTACGTCGTCAGGATCACCGGCTTCGCGGGGTCGGTGACGTACTCGCCCCAGCTCAGCTCATCGATGATCGGCTCCTGCACGACGATGCCGTTTTGATAGCCGTGCCGCGCCAGCAGCTCACTGACGGGCTCAACCGCCTCGCGATCGGCCTCGATGCGCAGCTCCAGCCACGCGGGCTCCGTACTCATCGCTCCTCGCTTTCTGTCGGTACCGGCGCGCGTGGCCATGTCCCCGCGGCCGATTCGATCACCAGACAGCACAAAGGGCGTGCCGGGCATCAAGCCACGACACGCCCTCGGTTGCGCCGTCCGTGCTAGATGACGGTCTTCTCCGTCTCCTTGTCAAAGACGTGGACCTTGTCGAGGTCGAACGAGACAGCGACGTTCTGGCCGGGGGTAACCCGGCACTCGGGTGCGACGCGCGCCACGAACGGGTTGTCGCCCGCGAGCAGGTACAGCACGTTCTCGTTTCCGAGCGGCTCCACGACGTCCACCTTGATGTTCGCCGCGCGCTCCTCGACATCGGGGATCACGTCGACATCCTCAGGACGCATCCCGAGGATGACTTCACGATCGCGATACTGACCCACCTCGTTGCGCATGCGGGCGGGAACCTCGATGCGGAACGACTCGTGGTTCAGGTACACGCCATCGCCCGTGCCCTCGACGGTCACATCGAAGAAGTTCATAGCGGGGCTGCCGATGAACCCCGCGACGAAGACGTTCGCCGGGTTGTCGTACAGCGTCTCCGGGGTGTCGAGCTGTTGCAGTACGCCGTCGCGCATCACCGCGATGCGGTCGCCCATCGTCATCGCCTCGGTCTGGTCGTGCGTCACGTAGATCGTCGTCGTCTGCACGCGCTGGTGCAGGCGGGAGATCTCCGAGCGGGTCTGCACGCGCAGCTTCGCGTCCAGGTTCGAGAGCGGCTCGTCCATGAGGAACACCTGTGGCTCGCGCACGATGGCCCGGCCGAGCGCAACGCGCTGGCGCTGACCGCCGGAGAGCGCCTTCGGCTTGCGGTCCAGGAACTGCTGGATGCCCAGGATCTTCGCCGCCTCCTGCACGCGGGTGTCGATCTCCGCCTTGGGAGTCTTGCGCAGCTTGAGGCCGAACGCCATGTTGTCGTACACGCTCATATGGGGGTAGAGCGCGTAGCTCTGGAACACCATCGCGATGTCGCGGTCCTTCGGCGCGACGTCGTTCACCCGCCGCTGCCCGATGAACAGGTCACCCTGCGTGATGTCCTCCAACCCCGCGATCATGCGGAGCGCCGTGCTCTTGCCGCAACCGGACGGCCCGACGAGTACCAGGAACTCGCGGTCCTTGATGTCGATGTTCAGGTCCTGAACAGACGCGACCGTGTTACCGCTGTACTGCTTGCTTACGTTCTCGAATACCACTCCCGCCATACCAGGGCCTCCTTTTATATGCGAGTCCACTCGTGTGCCGCCCGATGCTCCTGTCGGGTACCGCGCGCGCGCACCTGGCCCGGTGGCGAGACGCCGCGTACGCTGCCGTGGGACCCGTCCGGCGCGTGTCGGTACGATACTACCACCGTGCCTGTATGTCAAGGATTGCCGGAGCGAGTTTCGGGGTATCGCGCAATGACCGGGTCGCGCGCGTTCAAAGCCATTCGGACGGTACAATATTCGCGACCTGGCCGGGCGACCGGCGAATCAGTTGGCAGGAGGGGAGCATCGTGTCACAGCAGGCGCCGGGGGTGGGTTCCGCCGCACCGGAATTCGCGCTGATGAGCGGTGATCGGGAGCGATGGTCGCTGCGGGGCGTCCTCAGGCGGCAGTCGGCGGTGCTCGTCTTCTATCTCTGGGACTTCTCCGGTACCTGAACGCAGGAGTTGACCCAGTTCGGGGACATGGCGGCGGCGTTCGAGGCGGCGAACGCACAGGTCTTCGGTATCTCGGTGGACAGTATCTACTGCCACGCCGCGTTCGCCCGCCAGCGGGAGATCCCATTCCCGCTGCTCTCCGACTTCAATAAGGAAGTGTCGCGGGACTACGGGGTGCTCATCGACTACGGAACATGGAAGGACGTCTCGGCTCGCGCCGTGTTCGTCGTCGGCCGCGATGGTACGATCCGCTATGCCTGGCACGCTGCACCAGGCGATCTGCCGGATTTTGAGCAGGTCCTGACGGTGGCTCGGGAAGCCGGTTGATGAGCGGCGCGCGGCGAATCGGCCGCCTCTGAGACCGCGGTACCCCGAACGCAACCCTCCCTCCGCCGAATGCTATGATGTGCCCGCAGGCGCCGAGGCGGAGCACCGGGGACGCGATCGTGGAGTCGCTGCAGGGTCCGCCACGCACCGCCGACGGCTGGCCGAGTGAGGGGCGCGGCCGCACTGTAGTGTGCACTTGTGGCCCAGTCAGCGGGCGATTCCGGGGCGAAGAAGGTGGGTACCGGATCGGCGCGGGGGACACGTGACGGTGGTCGCGATATCGCATGGAGGCGGCGGTGGCGGCTGTAAGCGAACAACGGGAGAAGAACCGGATCACGCTGGTGAGCGTTGTCGCTGCGCTGGCGCTCGCGCTGCTCAAGCTCGTTGCTGGTTTGCTGACTGGCAGCCTGGCGCTGCTCTCCGACGCCGTACACTCCGGGCTCGATTGTGTGGCGTCCGTGATCACGTACGTCACCGTGCGCATCGCGGGGCTTCCGGCAGACACGGACCATCACTACGGGCATGGTCGGGTGGAGAACCTTTCCGCGATCCTGCAGGCCGTGCTGCTCATCGGCACCGCGCTCGTGATCATCCACGAATCCGTGCGCCGCATCTTCTTCCAGCCCCCGGAGATCCATAGTTCCGTGTGGATCTTCGTCGTGATGTTTGTGAGCGTCGGCGTGGATCTCTGGCGCTCCCGAATGCTGGCGTCCGCGGCGCGGCGGTACAACAGCCGAGCGATGGAGGCCGACGCGCTGAACTTCCGGGCCGACATGTTTGCCTCCGCAATGGTTATCGTGGCCCTCACGGTGATCGCGCTCGGCGGGCCGGTCCACGCGGATGCCGCCGCTGCCCTGTTCGTCGCGCTCGTGATCATCGTGATGAGTGGGAGACTCGCCCTCCGGGGAGTGAGCGTACTGCTTGATCGTGCGCCGGTGCGCCTGGGCGAGCGCATGACCCAGGCGGTAGCGGCGGTCCCGGGCGTGGTGGAGGCGCAGCCCGTTCGGCTGCGAGAATCGGGCGACCGGCTCTTCGCCGACATCACGGTGCAGGTGCCGCGCACGACGAGCCTTTCCGAGGCGCATGGAATCTCAGAGTCCG
>JADDPA010000054.1:0-11333 GCA_016782125.1 Thermobaculum sp. | reverse complement strand
CGATTGGTGAGGCAGAAACGGCGGCTGAGGCGATCCGCGCGGTCGCGTGGCAGATAGGTGCGCGCACGCACCACGAGCACGTGTCGCGGGTCGGCGACCACCTAGAGGCGAGCCTGCACATCGAGGTCGAGCCGGAACTCACGCTCGCGGAGGCGCACGCGCTCGCACACCGGCTGACCGAAGCAGTTCGTGCGGACAACCCGCTGCTACGGCAGGTTGATACCCATATCGAAGTGGCAGTGCCGGAGCCCAGCCTCCGGCGTCAAGTCGCTGGCCTGCACCCCGAGATCGTCGAGACGGTTTCGCATGCGGTGGAGGCCGCCGGAGTCGGGGCGTTGCTGCACGAGGCGCGGCTGTACGGCTCGTCCGAGCCGGGGTGGGATCTCACCCTCCACTGCGGCTTTCCGCCCGACATCCCGATGGGAGACATCCACCGCCGCACGGAAAAGATCGAGCAGGAATTGCGCCGTCGGATCGCGAACGTGGAGAGCGTCATCATCCACGCAGAGCCGCGCGGCTAGCTGGTGACTCAACGTGCGGTTGACTGTCTTCAGGGCTTGGTGCGGGAAAGGTCTACTGCTGGGCCAGGTAGCGCTGTAGCCTGCCGTCGGCGAGATACTCCCCGAGGTCCGGCTCCAGTTCTGGGGTGAGTCGCGCAGCGTGCGGGCGCAGAAACTCCAGCGTGCCCGCCGTGAGGCGGAGGACCGCGGCGTACACGTCGTCCATCGTGCTCGGGCGGCCGGTGAGGCCGAGGCAGAGCAGCATATCGTCGCGGTAGCCCGGTGGGGCCGTAGGCAGATCTAACGCCGCAAGGAGTGCCTGGTAACGGGTTCCGGGGCGTTGGACCGGGTTCAGCGGACGCAGAACGGAGGGGCAGCGCTCGGCGAGTCCCTGCGCCGCGAGCCGGAGTGCCAGCTCATCCCCGCGCAGATGGGCGTTCTTCACCTTCCCAGCGCACTCCATGAAGTCCTCGAGCTCCATTTCCGCCGCCGGCCGCTCGATCACGGGCTGTCGCCGCCGTTCTTCGACCTCGGGTGCCGACCACAGTACCCGCGCCACTTCCACGGCGGGCAGGTACCAGGACCAGTCAGCAGGCTCCGTCTCCTGTGCCAGCCACGCCTCCCATCGTTCCGCGCCTATAGAGACGTGCAGCAGCCGCCCATCCGGGAGCTCGACGAGTCGCGTCCGGTATTCGACCAGCGGCTCGTCGCGCGTGAGCACGAGCAGGTCCACATCACTGTGCGGCTCTGGCACCCCGCGCGCGTGGCTGCCCGTCACGAGCACGGCGAGCACGCCCTGCTCTTCAGAACGCAGCATATCGACCCACGGGCGTAAGAATGCGTCATCAACCATACGGGCTCCGTCCCTCGTCTGCAACTCGACTCAGGGCGCATTATACTTGCCGTATGAGCATCGAGATGTTGCCCGGCCTCGCGGACGATGAGATGGTGGACCCCGGGCAGCCGCTGGCGGCGCGGATGCGTCCGCGCACGCTCGATGAGATCCTCGGGCAGGAGCACATCCTCGCGCGGGGACGGGCGCTGCGCGTCGCGCTCGAACGCGACCGCCTTCCCTCGATCATACTGTGGGGACCGCCGGGCAGCGGGAAGACGACGCTTGCCCGCGTCATCGCCCGGAGCGTCCGGTCCTCGTTCGTCAGCCTGAGCGCCGTCTCCGCGGGGGTGGCTGATTTACGTCGGTCTGTTGGGGACGCGCGGAAGCTGCGCGCGGCGACCGGCAGGCGCACCGTGCTGTTCATCGACGAGATCCACCGCTTCAATAAGGCGCAGCAGGATGCCATCCTGCCGCACGTGGAGACGGGGACGGTCACCCTGATCGGGGCGACGACGGAGAACCCGAGCTTCGAGGTGAATGCGGCGCTGCTCTCCCGCTGCCGGGTCTATGTCCTTCGCGCCCTCGCGGATGAGCAGATCGTGACGTTGCTGCATCGTGCGCTCACCGACACCGAGCGTGGGCTGGGCGGGCACGAAGCCGCCATACGGGCGCAGGAGGAGGTTCTACGGCGACTCGCGGCGTATGCGAATGGTGATGCGCGGATTGCGCTCACCGCGTTGGAGCTGGCGTCGGACGCGGCGCTGGATGGGCAGATCACGCTGGAGTTGCTGGCCGACGTACTCCAGCACCGGGGGCTGCTCTACGACAAGGGCGGCGAGGAGCACTACAACATCATCAGCGCCTTACATAAGTCCGTGCGGGACTCCGATCCGGACGGCTCATTGTACTGGCTCGGCCGCATGGTTGAGGCTGGCGACGATCCGCTCTACGTCGCGCGGCGGCTGGTACGAATGGCCACCGAGGACATCGGCATGGCGGACCCACAGGCGCTCGTGATGGCGATGGCCGCGCAGCAGGCGGTCCACTTCCTGGGAATGCCGGAGGCCAACCTCGCGCTCGCACAGGCCACCGTCTACCTCGCGCTCGCGCCCAAGAGCAACGCGCTCTACCGGGCGTACGGTGCGGTGCGCGAGGACGTGCGGAACACCCGCAACGACCCTGTGCCGCCGCACCTGCGAAACGCGGTAACGGGCCTAATGAAGGATCTCGGCTACGGCGCGGGGTACAAGTACGCGCATGATTACGCGGACGCGAAGGTCGAGCAGGAGCACCTGCCCGAGAGCCTGAGAGGCCGCACCTACTGGGAGCCGTAGCGGCTCGGCGGAGACGACCCAACTCGGAAGCCGATCGAGAGTGCGTGTCGGCAGTCCGTCTCGTTTCTGGGCGTAGACGATGCCATCAGCTACGGAGCATCCTGTCATACTCCGCGTGCGAGCCGATCCAGAACCATACCACATCACCGTCCCGCCGGGAGCAGAGTGCCCGGTAGCGGAGACCGACGCGAGCGGAGTAAATGGTCGGGTCGCTCGGGACCACGCGCTTGAACTGGAGGCTGGGATGATACGGGTCGTGCTCGAACACGCCAAACGCCACCTGTGCTTGGCGGCGGACGGGCTCAGGCAGCGCAGCCAGTAGCGCGCGGAAACTCCGAGTTGTCCGCGATCTCACAAGGAGTTGGTCAGGTCTCGGGTCTCGCCCTGGTCATCCTCGGCACGCGCTTCTGCTGCCAGGCGCTCCAATAGATGCTGAGACTTGGGGGAGCGGACGAGCGAATCCCACTCGCGTTCTTCGAGCCGCACCTGCAGCTCGTGCGCGATCGCGTCCTGCTCGTCCGCTGGCAGGCGCTCGATCTCGGATACGACGCGGCGTAGCGTTTCAGTCAACGTATCCCTCCGTCCCTCGTATGTGGTCGCACTGTATGGCGATATTATAGCTTCTGGCGCGGCTGAACCCCGGTGCGTGGAAGTGCCGTGAAGGGGACATGAACTGATATCCTTTAATTGATGAGTGCGGCGGTGGTATGCACTCTGCAAGTAGTGAACCCGGTGTGTGGGCGGAAAAGTGTCTGTTTGAATAACAGGGGATGGGTGTAAGTCATGACAGTTGAGACAATGGATACAGAGGGAACGCAGGGGATCGAACCGGTGGTAGATAACCCCGAAGCAGTGGAGATGGACGGGTTCGCCGGACTCGGGCTCGGGCCAGAGTCCCTTCGCGCCGTGGCCGAGGCGGGCTTTGAGGCGCCGACGCCGATCCAGGAACAGACGATCCGTCACCTGCTGGAGGGCCGGGACGTGATCGCGCAGGCGCCGACCGGCACGGGCAAGACCGCGGCGTACGCGCTGCCCATCGTGGAGCGGCTGGACGAGGACGAGCTCCGTCCGCAAGCGCTCGTCGTTGCACCGACCCGCGAGCTGGCCATTCAGATTGCGCAGGCGATGCACTCGCTCGGGAAGTACCACGAGGTTATCACCCTGCCGATCTACGGCGGGCAGGCATACGACCGGCAGTTCCGCGCGCTCGCCCGCGGGGTGCAGGTGGTGGTGGGCACGCCCGGCCGCCTGCTGGACCACCTCCGGCGCCGGACGCTCGACCTGAGCGGGGTGCGCACGGTCGTGCTTGACGAGGCTGACGAGATGCTCAACATGGGCTTCATCGAGGACATCGAGGCGATCCTCTCCGAGCTGCCCGAGGAGCACGAGACCGCGCTGTTCTCCGCGACGCTGCCGCCTCGCGTGCAGCGGCTGGCAGAGCAGTACCTGCGCGATCCTGTCCGCGTGAGCGTGGCGCAGCGCGAGGCAGTCGGGCCGCTCGTGCGCCAGGTGTATTACGAAGTGCCGCAGTACCATAAGCCCGAGGCGCTCGCCCGCATCCTTGACCTGGAGCAGCCAGAGTCCGCGATCGTATTCGTGCGTACGCGGCGCGAGGCGGACTCGCTCGGGGAGCGGCTGAACGGACTCGACTACCCGGCACAGGCGATCCATGGGGACCTGAGCCAGGCACAGCGGGAGCGCGTGCTCGGCCGATTCCGTACCGGGCACACCCAGTTGCTCGTGGCGACCGACGTCGCGGCGCGCGGGCTGGACATCCCTGAAGTGAGCCACGTCATCAACTACGACCTGCCGGAGGACCCGGAGATCTACGTCCACCGGATCGGCCGGACGGCGCGAGCCGGACGCAGCGGCGTGGCACTCACGCTTGTCACTCCACGGGAGCGGCGGAACCTGAAGATCATCGAAGGGCTGATCCATACCCGGCTGCAGCGCCTGCACGTGCCGACGCCGGACGACGTCAGCGCGCGCCGGCGGGCTGCCTTCCGCGAGGAGGTACTGCAGGTTCTGGAGGCGGGCGAGCTCGATACGTTCCAGACGCTCGTGGATGAGCTCTCGGAAACGCACGATCCCGCGCACGTTGCCGCGGCGGCGTTCAAGATGGCAGTGCAGGCACGTGGGACGCGCCGCACCGCGCAGCGGCGTATCCGGTCGGTACCTGCGCAGCCAGAGGTGGCCAATGAGAGCTTCCGTGGGGGCCGTGCTCCAGATCGGCGGCCGGATCGTGCCCCTGAGCGCCCCTTCAATCAAAGTGATCAGAGTGAAAGGTTCGATCGGCGACCAGCGCCGTTCTCCCCGCCATTCTCGAGCGACCGTCCGGATCGGGGCGCTGAGCGCCCGCCGCGTCGTGAGGACAGCCGCGACTCCGGGGAGATGACCCGTCTGTTCGTCCGAATCGGCAAGCGCGACAACCTGCGGCCCGGTGACCTGGTCGGCGCGATCGCGAACGAGGCAGGGGTGCCGGGGCAGGCGGTCGGCGGCATCGAAATCGGGGATGCGTTCTCGTTCGTCGAGGTACCCGCTGGGATCGCCCACCGGGTGCTCTCGGCCCTGAACGCCACGACGATCCGAGGACGCCAGCCCGAGGCGGTGATCGCACGTCCGGGGAGTGGCTTGCCTGATCGGGGGAATGAGCGCGATGGCGGGTGGGACCGCGGCGGACGGGATAACCGAGGCGGTGACCGGGTGCCGCCTAGGGATCGGTCCTCTGGTCCGCGGCGCAGGCCCACGAACGACTCGCGCCCCAGGCGGTATTAGCCGCGGAGGGAGCGGGCGGTATGCGCTGAGCAAGCGGCCGACTGCTCAGTGCAGGGTCGGGGCGTTCAACGAGACGCCCCGACCCTGCACTGGTGCCGCTGGGTGCTCTGTTGAACGTGCCCCCGGGATCGACATCGACCTCCAGACTCCGAATAAAGACACGCCGCTGATTCCGGGGGACTGCCCTGAACGTACAGATCCGGTCGTTGGATGCCGGCGAGATCGAGGATGTGGTTCGCCTGTCCCTGCTGGCGTGGGCGCCGGTTTTTCGCTCCTTCGGGCAGGTCCTGGGATCTCGCATCTACACCCTGATCTATCCGAACTGGCAAGCGAGCCAGAGAGCGGCGGTCGAGCGGCTCTGCGACGATTCTGAGGGCAACAGCGTCTGGGTAGCAGCGGTCGATGGAACCATTGCCGGCTTTATCGTCTGCTCGATGAATGACGCGGAGAAGCTCGGCGAGGTGGAGTTGCTCGTGGTGCATCCGGCGTATCAGAACCAGGGGATCGGCACCCAGCTGAACGAATTCGCGCTCGCGCAGATGAAGGCGCGGGGTATGACGATGGCCGTCGCCGCCACGGGGGGCGATCCGGGGCATGCGCCGGCGAGGAAAGCGTATGAGAAAGCCGGATATACGGGCCTGCCGCTTGTTCGCTACTACCAGGCACTGAGCGACGAGTGAAGAGCAAGGGGAACAATCGCTCGCTGGGCAGAGGGTGCGGTGGCGGCTGCAGGATCGTACGCATCTATGCCAGCGGGGTCATGGCCAACTCAAACATCCGATAGGACCGCCAAAAGGATTCAAGCGCCCCACGTCCGCGGATACCATATCCCTAGATTACCCCCTGGTCCAGCGGCACATGTTTTTATATGCGCTGTCTGACTCAGCCGTCTTTCAGGTGACCCCGGCTACATCACGCTACTACTGGCTCATGGTGCAGAGGGTGTGGATTGCGCAACTGACGTAGGGAGTGGTGAGGCGGTGGTGGCATCACTCGTGATGCTAGAGCGTTCGTCCGGTTCCGGACGAACGCTGAAGGGGAGCACGCATGGCTACGAAACAGGACATCGGTGCCGGAACGGCTCGCGAGTCGCGGATCGACGCGCTGTTGAGCGAGATGACCACCGAGGAGAAGGTTGCGCTCCTCGCCGGGTCGGATATGTGGCACACGACGCCCGTCGAGCGGCTCGGCATCCCGGCCATCAAGGTGACGGACGGTCCGAACGGCGCGCGAGGCGGCGGGGGCTTCGTCGGCGGAGCTGTGACGTCGGCGTGCTTCCCGGCAGGCATCGCCCTGGCCGCCACCTGGGATACGGAGCTCGTCAGGCGGATCGGCGCGGCGCTGGGCCAGGAGGCGAAGTCGAAGGGGGCCAGCGTGCTCCTCGCGCCGACCGTCAACATCCACCGATCCCCGCTCAATGGCCGGAACTTCGAGTGCTTCTCCGAGGATCCGTATCTCTCGGCACGCATGGCCGTTGCCTACATCAAGGGCCTCCAGAGTGAGGACGTCGGCGCTACCGTCAAGCACTACGTCTGCAACGACTCCGAGTTCGAGCGCAATACGATAAGCTCCGAGGTGGATGAGCGCACGCTGCGCGAAATCTACCTCCCACCGTTCGAAGCGGCGGTGCGCGAGGCGGATACCTGGGCGGTGATGTCCGGCTATAACAGAGTCAATGGAACATACGCGGGCGAGCATCATACGCTTCTCACCGAGCTCCTGAAGGGCGAGTGGGGCTTCCAAGGGATTGTGATATCCGACTGGTTCGGCACGAAGAGCACCGAAGACGCCTCGAACAACGGGCTCGATCTCGAGATGCCTGGCCCGCCAGCATGGCGCGGGGAGAAGCTGCTCGCCGCCGTCGAGGCGGGGAATGTGGACCTTGCGGCGGTAGACGAGGCCGCGCGGCGGATGCTGCGGCTGATCGAGCGGGCCGGCGCGTTCGATGCCCCTCTGCCGGATGAGGAGCGGTCGGTGGATCGGCCGGAACACCGGACGCTCATCCGCAGGGCTGGCGCAGAGGGCACGGTGCTCCTGAAGAATGAGGGGAACCTTCTCCCCCTCAACCGCGACGAGCTGAAGACGTTGGCGATCATCGGGCCGAACGCGAGAGCGGCGCAGATGATGGGCGGTGGAAGTGCGCAGGTGAACGCCCACTACGCCATCAGCCCGTACGCAGGGATCGCTGCCGCTGTGGGGGGCAGCGTGGCGCTCGGCTACGAAATCGGCTGCACGAATCACAAAATGATCCCGCACCTCGACACATCCCTCACCACCCATCCGGGTGGCACCGGCGAACCCGGCCTGCTGATCCAGTACCACGACAACCACCACCTCGACGGCGAACCCGTCCACGTGGCGACCACCCGGACATCGGAACAGGTGTGGCTAGGGGAGGTGGTCCAGGGTGTCGATCCGGGCGCCTTCTCCGCCAGCATGACGGCGCGGATCACGCCTGAGCACACCGGAGAGCACACATTCAGCTTGTGCGGCGCCGGGCTGTGCCGCCTCTACGTGGACGGCCGTGAGGCGATCGACAACTGGACACGGCAGGAGCGTGGACAGACCTACTTCGGGTTCGGCAGCGCCGAGGCGACGGCTCCCGTCCACATGGAGGCTGGCCGCGAGTACGATCTGCGCGTCGAGTACAGCAGCCAGGGCGCGGCGATGCTCAATGCGTTCCGGCTGGGGCATCTGCCGCCCGTGCCGGATGACGCCATCGAGCGGGCGGTCGATCTCGCTGCGCAGTCGGACGCCGCTCTCCTCTTCATCGGGCTCAACGGCGACTGGGAGAGCGAGGGACACGACCGTAACGATATGGAGCTGACCGGTCGCCAGAACGAGCTCGTCTCACGCGTCGCCGCTGCAAATCCTCGGACTGTGGTCGTGCTGCAAACAGGCTCGCCCGTTGCCATGCCCTGGCTCGATGCGGTCCCCAGCGTGCTCCAAGCTTGGTATCCGGGCCAGGAGTGCGGCAACGCCATCGCGGACGTCCTGTTCGGCGCGGCGAACCCGTCCGGGAAGCTGCCTCAGACGTTCCCCGTGCGGCTGGAGGACAACCCAGCCTACATCAACTACCCCGGTGAGAACGGCCGCGTCCGCTACGGCGAGGGTGTCTCAGTCGGCTACCGCTACTACGACAAAAAGAAAGTCGAGCCGCTTTTCCCGTTTGGCCACGGTCTCTCGTACACATCTTTCTCCTACGGTGAACCACGCCTCAGTGCAGAGGCCATCGGACCGGACGAGACGCTCACCGTCGAGGTGGACGTGACCAACATCGGGGAACGAGCCGGCGCGGAAGCGGTGCAGCTGTATGTGCGCGACGCTGAGGCCAGCGTCTTCCGTCCGGAGAAGGAGCTCAAGGGATTCGCCCGGGTCGTGCTGGAGCCAGGGGAGACGAGGACCGCTACCTTGACGCTCGACCGGTGCTCGCTCGCATACTGGGACGACGCACGGCACACGTGGGTAGCGGAGGCGGGGGAGTTCGAGGTTTTAGTCGGCCGCTCCTCCGGCGACATCCGCGGGCGCGCGTCGTTTCGGCTGACGGAGACCTCAACCTTCGGTGGCCCGGAAATGCGCCGCGCCGACCTGAGCATCGACACATCTCTGCGAGAACTCCTGGCCGACGACGCGGCCCGCGCGGTGCTCGAGAGACGACTGCCGGGGTTCGCTGAGAGCCCTCAATTAGGGATGGCGAGGGGGTTCACCCTCTCCCAGATCGCGGCGCTCGCACCCGGGCAGTTCCCAAAGGACGCGCTCCGTGAGATTGCAGACGACCTGGCATCACTGTCCAACGGCGATAACTGAGCAGCATGCCGATGTGGTGCATCAACAGGACGTATTCAAGCCAACATACCAGGGAATACCCCACCGGAGTGCCCGCAGTGTCCAGGGTGATCATGGAGACCGCACAAACGCTGGAGCGAGCGCGCGGATCCCGAGGATGATGAGATGCATGCTGCGAGGTGCCAAGGGACCGGCAACTGCTACCGTAGTCTGCGCATAACCGTGTCACCACGGACTCGCGCGGCGATCTGCGAGGCTATAAACGTGGCGTCGTCGCCGATCCCACCGAGCATGACCGACCTGGCAGACTGCTGCCAGAACAGGCCCAGGAAATAGAGTCCGGGGACGGCAGTTACCCCCCGCCGGTGGACCGGCGCTCCACGTCGATTGAACACCGGGACCTCGACCCACCGATAGTCGGAAACGTAGCCGGTGGCCCAGACGACGTTGCGCACGCGAATCGCGCGCTTCCGGCCGACCACCACCCGGTCACCCGCCATGCCCCGTGCCCGGCCCACGATGGATACGCCATGCTCGCCTGCCAGTCCCCTCAGACTGGTCCCGAAGAGGACGTCTTGGTGGCTGAGCCACCGTCCCAGGCGGGAATCGATGGCGACCCGCCGCGCCGCTCGCGTGTACAGCCGCCAGAACAGACGCTGGTCAATCACTCGTTGGGGCAGGTGGAGCAGCCGCTTGCCCACCGACAGGTAGAGGGTGCGGCTCGGAGCGAGCTCCGCTGCGATCTGGACGCCGGAGTTGCCCGCGCCGACAACCAGCACGTCGCCGGGAGGTAGTTGCTCGGCATTGCGGTACTGGCTGGTGTGGATCTGGAAGACGTGCGCCGGCAGATCGTCGCTCCAGGCCGGTCTGACTGGCAGCTGGAAGGGGCCTGTCGCGACCACGACCTGGTTGGCTTGGAAGCGGGTAGTGGCCGTCTCGACGAGGTAACCGGATGACACCCGGCGGAGCGCGGTGACACGGCAGTTCAGCCGTACCGGAAGCCCGAAAGTGGCGGCGTACTGCTCCAGGTAGTCGGCGGCCTCATCCTTCGTAGGATATTTCCCACGCACCGCGGGGAAGCGAAGTCCCGGCAGATCGTTGTACGGGTGTGGCGTGAAGAGCGTGAGCGAGTCCCAACGCGTGCGCCAGGAGTGGCCGACCCGGGGGGACTGATCGAGGATGACGAACGGAACCTGCCGTAGGGCAAGCTCATAGCCGAGCGCCAGACCGGCTTGGCCACTCCCGATCACGACGACCTCATGCCGCTCCGTCGTCACCGGCGCTGCCCGCTCATCCTGCATCCTGGGCGTGGGGGACCACGGCGTCGCAGTCCTGTACGGGCATTGGCGATCCCTGCCCGCGGTGACGGGCGATCTCGGCGGCCAGGTCAGCGAACCGGGGATCGATGCGGTAGGCGTACCCATCCCAGTAGCCGTCACTGGCGGGGACGAAGCGTCGCGGCGGGGCCATCGTGGCCGACAGGGCGGCTTCCTTCATGTCGCGCTGGACCCTCCGCCGCAGATCGTCCGCGGTGGCTGCAAGCACCTCCTCCACTGGAACGGGGGCGAGCACGCGGAGGCTCATCCGCTGCCCGTAACGCAGCCGCGGCGTATAGGGGTGTTCCCACACGCGGTGGCCGCCGGTTAAGGCGACCGGCAGGATGGGGCGGCGCAGCGCGCGGGCTAACGCGAACGAGCCGGGCAGGAAGTCGGTCTCGATGCCGAGGATGCTCCCCTGCGGGAATATGACCAGACTCTCGCCAGCGTGGAAAACGGACCTCGCGGTGCAGAGCATCTGGCGGTAACTGCGGCGTCCCTGCTCCGGGAAAACCTCGATCTGCCCGGTATCCCGGAGGACGGGGCCAAGCAAGCGCCAGGTAAAGAGCTCGTCGCGGGCGACGAAGCACAGCTTCAGCGGGAGGTGGAGCAGCGCTAGCGCGTCGGCGAAGCCCTCGTGAGGTGGCGTGACCACATACGACTCGCCGCGGTCGATCTGCTCCAAACCGGTGAGGTCAAGCCGGATTTTGAGGGAGCGCGTCACGCCCCGCGCCCACCAGCGCTGCACGCGATGGAGCGCGTCGCGCGACCCTGCGCGGCCGAGAAG
>JADDPA010000008.1:308-4936 GCA_016782125.1 Thermobaculum sp. | reverse complement strand
CGTGAGGTCCTTCACCTCGAACCCGAGCTCGCCGAACGTGTCTGCGACCCTACAGCGATACTCGACTTCGTTCCTAGCTAGGCAGAGCGCATTACTGAAGGCACCTGGAGCACCATTGAAGATGGAGTTTCCGGGCTTGGGGCGCAGGTCCGCTATGCCAATCCAGACTTCGCGATTTGTTTCTTGTTTCACCCATCGTTAACCTCATCGGTAGTAGTGCACACCTCGTCACGTGATGGGTACGTATTCGGGCACACCTCGGTGTCCGAAAAACACCGCGAAACGGTAGAGAGATGTACAGGCATCTATATCTCTACGGCCTGAGCCCTCAGCCTCATGATAGACGGTTGGGAGCGATGATCAGACTGCGGCACGGCGTGCCGCCGGTCCCCCCTACCTCTCGCGCGGCAGAATGAAGTCGAGCACGGCGGTCCGGTGGTCGTCGCCTACGGGTATCAGCACCCGCTTGGTCACAGGGATGTACCCCGGCGCCGTGGCCGTGACCTCCCACCAGCCCGGTCCTGCGATGTTCGGCTCGATGTACCGCCCATCCTCATCGGTGCGGTACTCGATCCGGCGGCTGACAACCGGTCGTCCCGTCCTTATATCGATCGGGCCCGGATGTCCCTTCTCCAGGTACCTCACGGCAGTCGTCGCGCCCGCGATCCCCTTGCCGCTCTTCTCCCTGATGCACCCCATAAGAGATATGCCCCCTCCGGTGCCGTCCCGCGTCTCGATCGCCGTGGGCGAGTAGGTGGCGGGGCTCCCACGTATCTTTCCTCCCCGAGTCTCGGACTGGCAGGGGAACCCCCACATGACCGGCGGTGCGGGCGTGGGGACGACCGCAAGCGCCGTGGCCGTCGCGGCGGGCAGGGGCTCGAGCACGAAGTCGAGCACCGCCGTCTGCCCGCGCCGCACCTCCACCCGTCTCGTGGCAGGCTCGTAGCCGTCGGCGTACACCGCGAAGGTGTACCAGCCGGGCTCCGTAAGTCTGCTGTCGCGATAGCGGCCGTCCTCGCCGGTAAGCAGCCCCTCCTGCGTCATCCGCACCCCGAGCGGCGAGCTCTCCGGCCCTGGCCGGGCATAGGAGATGGGGCGGCCCCGCGGATCCGTCACGCACCCCATGACGCCCCCGTCACCGGACACATACGCCACATCGTCTTCCGGTTTCTGCCCGGGCGGCATCTCCGAGCGGCAGGCGAAGCGGTGCGGCGTCGCTTCGGGCGGGTTCTCGGGGGCGGCTACTGGGGTCAGCCCTGGGTCCAAACCGCACGCAACGAGTTGCAGGCACACCACCAGTACGAAAGCTGCTGTTCTCACTGAAATCCCTTCCAAGCGGTTACTGTTCATGCATTGTCCTGTTGGTAAGGGTTCCGGCATTGGGCATGACCGGGCTAATCAACCCGCGTGAACCGCCCCATGCCGGGCCCGTGGTACCGCGGCACCTTCGTGATGCATCGGGCACCACAAACCCGCCGTGAAGGCGCTGATATAATACGGCAATCGTCACGACAACAGCGCGTAACCGGAGAGGACGCCCCAACTGATACCACGCACGATTGACCTGCACACGCACACCAACCAGTCCGATGGTGAGCATTCACCGCGAGAGCTCGTCCGACTCGCCAAGGAGGTAGGACTCACGACGATCGCCGTTACGGACCACGACACCGTCGCGGGCGTCGCGGCGGCGATGGCGGCGGGCGAAGAGGTCGGCGTCGAGGTGGTCCCCGGCATCGAGCTGAGCACCACCGTCGACAAGGGCGAAGTGCACATGCTAGGCCTGTGGGTGGACCACACCAACCCCGACCTGCTGGACATGACCGCGAAGATGCAGGGTGGGCGCGACTCCGCAGCCCGGCAGATGGTCGAGAAACTGCGCGCGATGGGGCTGGATCGGCTCCGCTTCGAGCGTGTGCGCGAGCTTGCGGGTGAGGCCTCCATCGGGCGTCCCGCCATCGCGAACGCCATGCTCGAAGAAGGGTACATCGCGAAGTTCGAGGATGCCTTCACCACTGAGTACCTTGCCCACGACGGCAAGGCGTACGTCAGCCGGCACAAGCTCTTGCCCGAGGACGCCGTGCGCCTCATCCACGCGGCGGGGGGTATCGCCGTGCTCGCGCACCCGACGTACACCCACGACCTCCCTCGCACCATCGCCTCGCTGCGCCGGGCCGGGCTCGACGGCATGGAGGTCTATTACAGCGGCTATACCCCGTCGGTTCGCGCGATGCTCCGGCGCCTCGCGCGCAATCACGGCCTAAGCTTTGGCGGCGGGAGCGATTACCACGGCGTGCCCTCGATGCAGCAGTCCCCCCTGGGCACCCACTACGTCCCCCCGTTCGTGCTCGACGAGTTGCGCACCGTGCACAATCGGCGTACCATAGCCTAGCAAGCACCATCCGGAGACACCATGAGAAGCAAGCTTATCGCGCGATTGATCGGCGCGGGGTTGCTCGGTGGCGCAGGCTACCAGCTCGGTAGCTGGCTGGGCCGCGCGGTCGGCTCGGGCCGCCTCGTGCTCGTGCTCGCGCTGACCGTGGCTGTGCTGGGTGGGGGGTTAGGACTGATTTTCGCTCCCGCCGTGACGATCGCGCCCTTCAATAATACCCGCCGCCGGCTCGCCTCGATGGCCGTTGGCGACCTTGTCGCGGTCGGGGTCGGGGTGCTGCTCGGGCTCGTCCTGTCCGCGCTGCTCACCTTCCCGTTGCGCGCACTGCCAGGACTCCTAGGCAGCGTCGCTCCGGTCATCGCCGCGGTCGCCGCCTGCTACATCAGCGTCACGGTCCTCCTGGCCCGCCACCGTGAGCTGGCCGACTACGTCACGCAGCGAAAGTTCCTCTCCGGTGCGCCGCGCAAGCCGGTGGAGACGCCGCAGTATCTGCTGGACACCAGTGCGATCATCGACGGGCGCATCGCAGATGTGTCCGCGACCGGCTTCCTCCGCGGCGAACTGCTCGTGCCCCACTTCGTGCTGTGGGAGCTACAGGCCATCGCGGACTCCGCGGATGTGCTGCGACGCAACCGAGGCAGGCGCGGGCTGGACATGCTCGCGCGCCTGCAAGCGGAGAACTTCGTGCCCGTGGAGGTGATCGAGGTCTCGGCGAACGGCTACCCGGATGTGGATAGCAAGCTCGTCGCGGTGGCGCGCGAGCTGTCACACCCGATCATCACGAACGACTACAACCTGAACAAGGTCGCCACGTTGCAAGGCGTCAAGATCCTCAACCTGAACGAACTCGCGCGCTCCGTCAAGCCCGTGCTCCTGCCCGGTGAGGACGCACGTGTGCGCATCATCCAGGAGGGGAGGGAGTTCAACCAGGGCGTGGGCTACCTCGAGGACGGCACGATGATCGTGGTCGAGAACGGTCGCAGCCGGCTGAACCACGAAGTTGATGTCACCGTGACCCGTATCCTGCAGACAACCGCCGGACGCATGATCTTCGCGCAGATCGCCGCCGAGCAGCACCACCGGTGAGCAGGCAGCACACGCCGCGGATGCCGGGCAACGGGCAGGGCTCTGGCCACGGTCCCGGGCTCTTCCCTCCCCACCCGTGCCGCCGGCACCGTGACCCGTGTTGAGCGCCCCAGTCGCCGGCGCCGTGATCGTCGCCGCGGGGTCGAGCACCCGGATGCGCGGGGCGGATAAGCTCTGGGTCGATCTCGATGGAGCGCCACTCATGGCACGGACGCTCCTCGCTTTTCAGGAGTGCGCGGCCGTGCACCGGGTGGCCGTGGTCAGCACCGCGGAGCGCGAGGCGGATGTCCGGGCGCTCTGTTCCGCGCTTGGCCTCGCGAAGGTGGAGAGCATCTGTCCCGGCGGCGCGAACCGGCAGGAAAGCGTGCTCTCGGGCCTCCGCACCCTCACGGATTGTGCGATGGTGATCGTACACGACGGTGGACGGCCACTCGTCACCCCGGCGCTGATCGAGCGAGGACTGGCGCTCGCGCACGAACGCGGCGCCGCACTCTGCGCCGTGCGCGCGAAGAGCACGCACAAGCTCGTCGATCCCGAGGGCCGTGTCGTCTCCACCCCGCCGCGCGAGCAACTGTGGGAGGCGCAGACCCCGCAGGTCTTCCGCAATGCAGAACTCCTGAACGCACACGAGCGCGCCGCCCAGGCGGGGGAGGCGTACACCGATGACGCTGCGCTGATGGAGGCGGCGGGCCACACCGTCTGGGTCTACGAAGGTTCGTATCGCAACATCAAGGTCACGACGCCGGAGGACCTGCCGCTCGTACGCGCGCTGTACGCAGCCAGGGACCACGTTCTATGAGCGACGATATGAGCCCGTTCAGCGTGCGGATCGGCAGCGGCTACGACGCCCACCGGCTGGTGGCACGCAGGCCGCTCGTGCTAGGCGGCGTGACGGTGCCACACCACCTCGGGCTTGAGGGACATTCCGACGCTGACGCGCTCACGCACGCCATCATGGACGCGCTGCTCGGCGCGGCGGCGCTTGGCGATATCGGGCGCTTCTTCGGCTCGGACGACCCCACGCTTGCCGGGGCGGTGAGCATCCGCCTGCTGGAGCAGGTGGCGGGGATGCTGCGCGACGCCGGCTGGGCGGTGGGAAACGTGGACGCCACCATCATCGCCCAGGCGCCGCGTCTCGCGCCCCACGCCG
>JADDPA010000008.1:0-255 GCA_016782125.1 Thermobaculum sp. | reverse complement strand
ACCGCGTTCTGCGCCTGCGAGCTGCGCTCGCCCGAGCCCTTCACCGAGGACGGCTTCCGCGCCTTCAACCAGGACTACGGCCAAGTGCTGACGGAGTGGGGCCTGTTCGTGGACGGCCGAAACCCGGTGGCGCGCAGCAACGTCTGCCCGGAGGTCTCGCCGCCGGCCGCGCCCGCCTTCCACGCCTTCAGCTTCACCGTGCCCGGCGCGGATGCCGCGCCCTCCTTCGTCGTCGCCGGCAGCGGCGAAGCGGCC
>JADDPA010000207.1 GCA_016782125.1 Thermobaculum sp. | reverse complement strand
GCGAACTATGGCCGAGGATCGTCGTGAGTCCCACGAGGTCGCCCGGGCTGTCCTTGAGGTAGAACATCGCGAACGTGTGCCGGAGGGTGTGGGCACTGGCGTCCGCCGGCACGAGCTGCCTGGCTGAAGCCGTAGCCACCAGCCCATCGATCACCCTGCGGATTGCCTGGGAGCTGAGCCTGCCGCCCTTCTGACTCCTCCACAGCGGTCTGCCCTCGACGCCCTTGCGCCTGCGTGGCCAAGCTGCGGCCACGGCCGCCAGCGTCGATTCCGCTCCGACCCTCGGAGCGGAATCGACGCTGGCGGGCAGACGTGTTGAGGGGCACTGCGCGAGCCTTGTTCCCCTTGCCGGCCCGGATCAGCACCGACCCGCTCCGCTCCCCGAAGCTTATGTCCTCGTAGTCGAGGGCGGCGCACTCGCCGATCCTCATCCCGGTCTGCAGTAGCACCTGCACGAGCGCGTAGTCGCGCGTGGCATGCCTGCTCCTGCTCGCCTCCCTTAGGAGCGAGTTCACCTGCCTGTCGTCGAGGCCCTTCGGAGCCGGCTGCCCCTGCCTCCCCACTGACCTGAGGCGCGCGGCTGGATTGTTAGGCAGGTACCCAGGGTGTCGGCCCAACGGCATGGCCGCGCGTGTAGAGCGGCAATATGCTCAAGCACCGATGATCTTGCTGCTTCATCATAATCGGCGCCATTGCCGCTCTTGATGCGTAGAGTTAGGAGTGGGCTGAGGTCCTGGTGACCTATGTGCTAAGGGTCTCATCCGCCGGTCGAGGACATGACACCTATCGCCCTGCCGCCTTCGTCACATGCTCGGGTATCCCACGCCGACCGGAGATTCCGCTACTTCCGGCTGAGGGAGAAATCAAGCCTCGAGGTAGTGCCCATGGTGAACGTTGTGGACCTGGTCTGCGAGGCGTAGCCGTCTCTGCTAGCCGTCGCGCTACGCGTTCCAAGCGGAACGTTCGTGATGACATAGTAACCGTTGCTGTCCGTCACGTCGCTGCGGGTCGTGTTGGCGATCCTGACGGTCGCGCCGGAAAGAGGAGCGCCGGAGCTCGCGCGCACGTATCCAGTGAGCTTCGCGAGCGGCTTCAGACTGAGGCTTATCAGCAGGTTGCCTTTCGCCGGCATCCAGATAGAAGTCGTATAGCCCTGAAAGGCCCACCTGCTGTACGTCAGCGTCTGCCGGCCGTAAGGGATGTTCCTGAACATGTAGCGGCCGTACGAATCCGTGACCACGTACCTGGTGGTGCCCTTGAGGCTGACCTTCACACCAGGCAGCGGCGAGCCACTCTTCGCGTTCTTGACGACTCCCGACACCTGTCCGGGAATCGCGAGCGCCCGGAAGAGGTTTAGCCTCCCGTAGCCCGTGTACTGGTCCTTTCCGCGGATGCCGATGTCGTTCGCGCCGAAGCGCAAGCGGTCCCATACGTGCCCTGCTGTGAACGCCGGGTACTTCGCCTTGACTACCGCGGCCGCCCCCGCGACGAACGGGGAGGCCATGGAGGTGCCGCTCAGAGATGCGTAATCGCTGCCCGGCCACGTCGAATAGATGTCCACGCCGGGCGCGCTGATGTCTACGTAGCTGCCGTAGTTGGAGAACCACGCCCGGGAGTCATACCTGTCCGTGGCTGCGACCCCGACGACGCCCGGCAACGCGGCCGGATAGCTCGGAAAGTCAAGACCGTCGTTACCTGCTGCAGCCACGATGAGCGCGCCCTTCCCCTGGGCGTACTTCACCGCGTCCGCAACGGCCTGAGAGTAATAATAGTTCCCCAGGCTGAGGTTGATGACGGCTGCACCCTTGTCCGCGCTCCAGATTATCCCCCTACTGACACCCAGGTCCGTGCCCGTGCCATCCCCACCGAGCACCTTCGCGGCGAGAATCTTTGTGTACCACCCTACCCCGGCCACTCCGGCGCCGTTATTGCCCGTAGCTGCGGCTATGCCCGCCACGTGCGTGCCGTGCCCGTGCTCATCGTTCGGCACGGAGTCACGGCGCACAAAGTCGTAGCCCTCGACGTACCGGCCCATAAGGTCTGGATGGCTACGGTCGATGCCTGTATCCACCACGCCTATCTTGACCGCCGACGAGCCTCTGCTGATGTTCCAGCCGCTCGAGGACTGTATTCTGCCGTGGCCCCACTGAGTTCCGTAGTAGGGATCGTTCGGGATCGCAAACAGCGACATAACGCGCTCCGGCTCCGCATACGCCACGTTCGGGTTGCGCTTAAGGCGCGAGACGAGGATATCCACACCAGCCCCGCCCACGGGCTGCACGACTCGTACACCGATAGCACCAACGGAGTCCACTGCTCGCCCGCTCGCGCCATCCAGAGCTTTGGTCGCCTGCGCACCGGCCGTGCCCGGACGGAACTTCACGAACACTCGGCCCGTCCTCTTTTCCGGCACGATACGGCCCTGTCCCGACTGTCCCTTATCAACCGCACCCACGGGTGTCGGCGCGATGAGCATCAGCACCATGCCCAGCCCAAGTATCAGAGCAGCGAATCTCCCTACCAAAGACCCCAGTGTCATACCAGCCCTCCGCCCCGCTACCCCGAGCATCCACCGGTCCGCAGCGTGGCGACCCCACGCATGGCACCCGCCCACTGCCTATCAGTTTATCAGGATCTCGGCCCACGAGCAGTGCTGCGCATCAAGAGCGGCAGTCGCGCAGATCGAAGCGAATCATCGATGTAAGCGCAAGCTCCTGGGAGTTCCGTTTTAAGTGGGCAACGCGATCCTCAGGCTCACACCCTGGTGCTGGTTCACCTAATGTCTCATCCCGGCGTCCCTGGCGCGGATGATCGCCTCAGCCCTGTTTGCCACCTGCAGCTTGCTGAAAATATTAGAGACGTGGTTGCGAACCGTTTTGGGACTCAGATACAAGCAGTCGGCTATCTCCGCGTTCCTGTATCCTTGGGCGAGTAGCTCCAGGATCTCGCGCTCCTGATGGACTTATCCATCGGTCGTGCAGGGGCGATCGGCGCCCGCCCGGCTCACCACAGTCCCTGGCCCTACGGCGCCGCGAGGACCGCTGCAGCTGGGCAACGGCTAGACACAGTCGGCAGAGGATCTGAGGGGAAGCTCAAAGCTTCCCCTCCGCTTCTAAGCACGACGGATGATGAGCAATATTTCGGCTCTTCCGCGCATCGGGTGGTCGGTACCAGATGTAGTATCCCCCGCGGCCGCCCTCCGCGCTACCGAGCAACGAGGGCTAACGGCGGAGGCTTGCCGAAGACGAGCCGAACCTCGCGCCGACCTTCTGTACTGGGGTGCAGCACCCTCGCACACAGCAGGTCGAATCCGGCGCGCCCATACATCGACCTCTTGATCAGCTTGAGCCGATTGATGTTACCCTCAGTCTGCCCAGCACTCCACTCCATCGATAGCGCCGCCCCTACTGCAGCAATGTCGCTGCGCAGGCCATGTGCGAACCCGGCCATCTCGTGGACGCCGCAACCACGGGCCGAGCGCAGGCCGATCCCACCTACAAACCATCCGCCTGAACTCGAGGGTCAGCGAGCGGACCGTCTCCACTTCGGGGCACGTGCTACATAACCGTTCCAGATAGGCGCCGCCCTGCGTATGCAACTCCGCCGCTTCCCTCGACAATAGCCAGGCCGTCCGCCGTGGCGGGTACGTCCGCACGGCCTTGGGTGCGGGCCTCGTCCTCGCGGTCTTCGCCGGCTTGCCGGGCTTGGATACCCCGTCCCTCCACCTGCGGACGTAGTAGCGCACCGATGCCTCCGAGCCGGCGTAGCCCCGACCGCGCAGCTCCCTGCACAACTCGGCGGCGTTCTGACACCCCGCGTCCCAGCGCCCGCGCAGGTAGGTCTGGTGGAGGTCCAAGCTGCTGGGCCGGTGGCGGCGAACCCCCGCAGCGCGCTCCGGGAAGGCGCCGGCACGAACGGACCGGCGCACGGTCGCCCTGCCGAGTCCCAGCGTGCGAGCTATCTGCCTTAGGCTCAGTCCTCGGTTGTGGAGGGCGACCACCTCGTCGTACCGCGCCTTGCGAGCGTCGCGCCCCCTCTGCTTGTCCCGCTCGTTCCTGGTAGGACTCCTTTGCGCGGGCGGTCCGGGTGACTCCACCTCGGGTGGTTCCTGTGGCGACTCCGCGGCCGCCCGATCATGCGCCTCTTCCCTGAGCGCCTGGGCCACGACCCGCAGCGGCGCGTGCTTGCGCGCTAGGAAACGCTCGATCACCTCGCCGAGGTTTCTGAGCAGATGCCACCGGTCCGCCACTTATACGGCATCCGGGGTTCCTTGCCGCGCACCGTCGGCGTATACGTTCCCCCTGTCCCGGCTGATTACCCGCACGCCTGGATGCGCCTCCAGCCAGGACGCGAACGACTCCGCAGCTCTGTCCGGCAGCAGGTCCACCGGGCGGTGGCGCTCCAGATCGACGAGTATCGTGCCGTAGCGCTCCTCACAATCTTGCGAAAAAGGCGCTAGAGTACTCGGTACTGGTCCCGCGGGAGCAGCTCCGTCAGAGGTATGGGGTTGCGTTCAAGAGGGTAGCGCGGAGGCGGGGGGCCGCAGACGAGGGGGGAGGCGATGGAACGACGTGAGCGCAGGTATCGTCCGACGCGAACGGTGGCGGTGACGTTCGAGCCCAGCCGCCTGGCTAAGGAGTGCCTGGTGGATGCCTACGAGTACGCGGTTCCCGTCGCGCGTCGCCGCAGTCGGGGCGGCTATCGACGGCCCGCGGCGACCATCACCGATACGACGCGCTACCCCAAGGGGGCGTACCGATGAGCGAGATACAGGCAGCCGCCTACGCTCGGGTGTCGAGCGAACACCAGGCGAGCACCCGCACGGTCGCCAGTCAACTCTCCGCCCTGCGCGAGCGCGTCACCGCCGATGGGGCCCAGCTCCCCGACGAGCTTACGTTCGTGGATGAGGGCTACAGCGGGGCTACCCTGCTATGGAGTTACCCCGGTTTAGTGGACAGTGCTTCTCTAGGCAGC
>JADDPA010000199.1 GCA_016782125.1 Thermobaculum sp. | reverse complement strand
CGATCCCACTCGTACGTGACGTACTCGTCGTACCCGCGCTTGAAGTGGCGCCCCATGCTGTCTACCGCGGCGGTCGCCCAACCATGCTCTCGCAGGATCTCCGGAAGGAGCCGCACGCCCTCGGTGATGGGGAACTTGCCGCCGATGTTCAGGATATTGTGGGTGATCGCCTCCTTGCCGGAGAACATCGTCGTGAAGCTGGGGTGCGTCGGGATGTTCGGCGCGGCGCAGCGCTCGAAAAGCACCCCGCTCGCGGCGACGCTGTCGATGAACGGGCTGGTATCGCGCCCGTAGCCGTAACAGCCGAGGTGATCCGCGCGCTGCGTGTCGAGCGCGATGAGCACGATGTTCACCCGTTGACCTCCTCGATGGTCCCGTTCTCCCAAGAGCGGATCGCCCCCTCGATCACCTCCTGTGCCGCGAGCCCCTCCTCCCCGGAGCCGTCCAGCGGACCGCCCGCCGCCACCTGCTCGACGAAACGGTCGATGCGGTTCTTGAAGGTCTCATTGAAGTTGCCCATCCCGCCCATGATCGGGTTCTCTACGACGAGCTTCTCCGGCGACTTGCGCGGGAAAAACTCCAGCCGCTGATACACGTTCTCGATCACGAAGCGACCGTTCGCACCGCCGACCTCGCAGCGCTCTATAGGGTGGTGCATGCTGGCATCGTACGACCCCGTCAGATGCCCCACCGCGCCGCTCGCGAACTGCACGTTCACCGAGGCATTCGACCATGTATTGCGCCCCGGCGCCTTGTGCATGAACGCCTGCACGCGCCTGATGGGGCCGCCGAAGTATCGCATCACATCAATTGAATGGGAGTGCAGCGCGCGCATGTGAAACCAGGGCGAGCTTTCGTTCGGGTTGTTGATCCAGAGCGCCATGTTCACGAACAGCACGTCGCCAAGCTGTCCATCGGTCTGGAGCTGCTTTGCACGCGCCGCGGCAGGGGTGAACCGGTGATTCAGGTTTACGCCAAGCAACAAGCCGTTCTCCTTGGCCGTACGGACGAGCTCCCGCGCGTGCTCGATATTGTTCGAGATCGGTTTCTCGATGAGCACGTGCTTACCGGCCCGCAGCGCGGCCATTGCCGGCTCGTAGTGGTGGCCGCCGTTCTCCTCCCCGGCGGTTGCGACGCTCACGGCATCAATCTTTTCCTTCGCCAGCATCTGGTCCACGTCGTAGTACGCGGGCACGCCGTACTGCTGCGCGACCGGGTCCACGGACTCGGGGATCATATCGCACAGCGCGACGAGCCGGGCGTTGGGGTTCTGGGCATACCAGTTCGTATGTATCTTGCCGATGTTGCCGGTACCGATGACCGCTACGTTGAGCATGGGGTCTCCTTGAGAAGATTTCGTTCTGCGTACGCCGGATACCTGATCAAGAGGCAGGTTCCTGCATGAGGCGGGAAAGATAGCCGTGTCCCTCCGCCGCCACGGCAACGGCCTGCCAATCCTCGAGCTTCGCGCCGCCGATCACCTCGAGGTTCACCGGGCCGTCATAGCCAGTCGCGCGCAGGGCGGCTACGACGCCCGCTAGGTCGATGTTTCCCCTGCCCGGTATCTGGGTGAGTGGCGGACCGATGGGGATTACTGCCTCCTGGGTGTCGCGAATGTGCACGGAGGCGAGCCGTGAACCAAGCTGGCTTGCTGCCTGCACCACGTCATCCCCGACGCGGTAGAGGTGGCTTGCATCGTAGTTGATGCCCCAGCCCGGCTCCGGCACCGCGTCGAGCGCGCGAAGCGCGGTCTGCGTGTTATACACCGCCTGGTTTACGTGCGCCTTCACCCCAAGCCGGACACCGAGCGACGCCGCCTCGGGCGCAAGCTGGCGAATCGCGTCGTGCACGGCCCGCTCCGAGTCCGCATCGTCGCTCTTGCCGCCACCACCCGTGTTGACGACCTCCGCTCCCAGACCGGCCGCCGTCCGCAACACGGCGCGGAATCGGTCCAGATTCGCCGGGTCCGTCAGGTCCATCGCGGCCTCCACGGCGACGATACGGAGGCCGGCCGCCTCCGCCTGCGAGCGCACCGCCGCGGTGTCTGCCGCCGGCGACACGTGCTCGCACATCCCCGGGATTGCAGCGAGCTCGACCTCCGCGTAGCCGCACCAGGTGACCCGCTCTAGCGCCCCCGCGAGGTCCTGAGCTGCGAAGAGCACCGTGTTACAACCGAGTCGCATAGGGTTGAGCCTCCTTGTTTTGTTGGACAATAGGGATAATGCTGTCGGACCGCCGGCTGAGAATGCCAGCGCGTTTGGTTAGTCTCTAGCCGGTCATCCTCCGGCACCTCCCGCCAGACACCTAGATGAACCCCTGTTGCCGATACGTTTGGATCGTGTCCGAACTGAGGGTCTCGGGGATAGTGCTAGGGCTCGACGCTCATGGATGTCCTCCTCTGAACCTGCGAGCCCCTCGTTCCGGCGGCGAGACGGTCTCCTGACCTTCAGCGTCCTCCCGTCTACCCCGAAGTGGCCGCGAGTCGTGCCTTCTCCTCCTCAAGCATCCGCTGCTGGCGCGCCGCGCGCTCGGGCACGACCGCCGCCCGCGGGCCCGCGGGCTGGAAGTCCAGGCGGTCGACCCCAAGACCACGCAGCACGGCGAGCTCAACCGGGGAGTAGTCGGCCGGGTCGGGCCGGTTGAAGTTCATCGGCTCCTTCAGGTGCACGGGTGGGTTTGTGATGAGGCGCGGGACGCCGAGGTGATTCTGCGATTTTGCGTGCAGCACGTATGGGTGCAACAGGAACACATCTCCAACGCGCCCTGTCGTCTCGACAAACTGGCTGCACTCGGCGATGAGCGCCTTCGTCGGGAACTCCGTCGGCAGCATCCCCTCTGGGTGGGCGGCAAGGTAGCGCGCCACGACAGGAACGGAGTCCGCGGCGACGAAGGTGCCACCACCGCGCGGCTCGATGTCCGACCACACGACCAGGGTCAGCAGTCCTTGCTCCGGGGAGTCCAGGAAGTGTCGGAAGAAGTCACCATCCTTGTGCCAGCCGCCGACACGGGCGGAGGGCGGTTCCCACGGCCGGTCCGCACCCTCGCGGAGGTTCACGATAAAGCCATCGCCCCATGTATACGGCTGCTTGATGCGCCCTTCGCCGCCGAGCAGGTCGCACACCGCGCCCCAGACGGTGGGAGCGAACTCCCGCACATCGAATCGCTCGTGCGTGGGCATGTGGATCACTGCCTGTTCCCAGGTCGTGGGGTCGTCGGGATCGTATCCGAGGCGCGTCCACGCCCGGTCGGTCAGCCTGGTCGCTGCCTCACGCGAGAAGCAGTCGTGGAGCACGACGTGGCCGTGCGTCAGGAAGTGCTCGACCTGCTCGGCGGTCAGGACCTCGTATTTGGCGGTTATTGCCGGCCCCCTATCCTTTGATCCCAGTCAGGGTGATGCCCTGGATGAACGTTCGCTGCGTGAAGAAGAAGAGCACGACCACCGGGAGGAGCATCACCGTACTCGCCGCCATCAGGCTGCCGAACTGGCTCGTGTACTCCCCCTGGAAAAAGGTAAGCCCGAGCGAGACCGTGTACTGCTCGGTCCGGCTCAGATAAATCAACGGTCCGAAAAAGTCGCCCCATGAGGCAAGGAACTGGAAGAGACCCACAGTCGCGAGCGCGGGCCGTGCGAGCGGGAGAATGACCCTCGTGAAGATCGTCAGTTCGCTGGCACCATCCACCTTCGCCGCCTCCGAAAGCTCCTTGGGAATGGTCATGAAGAACTGCCGGAGCAGGAACACAAAGAAGGCGTTCGCGAAGAACGACGGAACGGTTAGCGGCAGGTAGGTGTTCACCCACCCGAGATTGCGGAATATGATGAAGAGCGGGATGAAGGTCACCTGGTCCGGTATCATCGTGGTCGCGAGCAGGATCGCGAACAGGGCGTTGCGCCACGCCCAGTCGATACGCGACAGGCCGTACGCGACCATCGAGCACGAGATCACGGTCCCGAGCACGGAAAACGCGCAGACAATGAGCGTGTTCAGGATCCAGCGCGTGAACGGGACCTGCTGCAACCCCACGGTGTAGTGTTCAAACGTCACGGGGTTCGGGACCCATACGATCGGGAACGCGGAAAGCTGGCTATTGATCTTGAAGCTGCTCGTGATCATCCAGAAAAACGGGACGAAGAAGAGGACGCTCAGGATCAGGAGCGCGCCATGTGCCATGCCTCGGCTGATGATCCTGCCGAGGAGCGGACTACCCGCACGCCCCGAGGTGTGAGCAAGAGTCACATTCGCCATCGGTTTCTCCTTCCGCTACGCTCCGCCATAGTACACGCGCCGGGAGAGCGCCCGGAACGTGACCAGAGTCGTTATTACAATGATGACGAGAAGGACCCATGCCATCGCGCTGGCATACCCCATCTTGAAGAACTTGAACGCGTTCTGCCAGAGAAACAGACCATAGACCAGGGTAGACCGCGCGGGTCCGCCGGTACCGTTGCTGATAACGTACGGCTGCGCAAAGTACTGAAAGCCTGCGATGAGCCCGGTGATAAGGGCGAAGAAGAGATGCGGGCTCAGGAACGGCAAAGTCACGTGCCGAAAACGCTGTACCCATGCCGCGCCGTCCACGAAAGCGGCGTCATAAAGATCCTGCGGGACGTCCTGAAGTCCGGCCAGCAGAATCAACATCAGGTTGCCTACGCCCCAGATACTGATGACGATCAGCGCGGGCATGGCCCACGATGGGTGCGAGAGCCACCCTGGACCATTGATGCCGAAGACTCGCAGCATGTTGTTGAGGATCCCGTACTGGGGATCGAAGACGTAGTTGAAGATCACCGCCGACGCGACCGCCGGCACGATGCTCGGCAGGAAGAAGATGGTGCGGTAGAACGACATACCCCGCACCTTCATATTGAGCAGCAGCGCGAGCCCGAGCCCGACGATTATGCCGAGGGGGATCGAGAACGAGAGGAAGTATACGGTGTTGAACAGAGACTTCCAGAAGTTCTGATCGCTGATCAGATTGCGGTAGTTCTCCAGTCCGATCCATCGGGGCGAGCCGAAGATGGAGTAGGACGTGAAGCTGTAGTACAGCGACGCGATCACGGGATACACGCGGAAAAGTAGCAGCCCGAGTATGGCGGGTGAGGTGAATATGAGGCCCCAGAGAAAATCGTGCCGGGCGCGCGCCGACCAGCGCCCGCGACTGAGACCCGATGAACCGGCCTGGTGCGTTGTTGCTGCCATAAAGGACCGACCTCCTCGGGGTGCGGGCGTATCGGGGGTCCGAGGTAGAGACGCCCATGAGGGCGTCTCTACCTGTCAGGAACGCGTCAGGCGAGCACCTGCCAAAGATGCCTGCCCTGCTTGACGCGCTGCGTCTCCTTCATGGTGCGCTCTTTGGCTTCCTTCATGGCCGCACCGGCAGTCTTCTTGCCGGTCAGCACCTCACTGATCACCTCGTCCAAGGTGTTGAAGTAGAAGGCGCCCGCAGGGATCGCCGGCCTGGAATGCTTCGCCGTGACGAGCACGTCGTAGTATGGCTTCATGTCCGGGTCGTTCTTCATCTTCTCGAGCGCGGGCGACTGCTTCCAAGCGGGAGGGAAGCCGACCGTGTCGTACTGTACCTGTGTGCCCTCCTTTGTGGCGGACACGTACTTCATGAAGTCGAACGCCGCATCGGGATTCTTGGCGCCCTTCGGAATGAACAGGCTCCAGCCGCCAAGCCACGCGCCCGCGCCAACCTCCTTGGCTCCTGGTGGCTGGTAGGGCAGCTGACCGGTCCCCATCTTGAACTTCCCGGCTTCCTTGATATCGCGGTAATTTGGGGTGACTAGACACGACATACCGATGTTGCCCGTCCCGAATGGATGCCCCTGCAGGCTGGGAGGTGCCACGGACACCTTGTCGGGCCCACCGATCTTCTTCGCCGAAGCAGCCATCCACTCCAGGGCTTTCACGACGTAGTCGTTATCGGGCGTGACCTGTTCGGTGTCCGGATCGTAGAACTCCCCCCCGAACGCCCAACCCCACGTGAAGAGGGAGTTGCTGAAGCCGTACTGGTCCCACGGAATCATGCCAATGCGAGTTACCTTCCCGCCCTTGGTCTGATTGATCTTCGCGGTGTACTCGTCGACCTCTTCGATCGTTTCGGGCGGCCTATCCGGGTCGAGCCCCACCTGCTCGAAGAGGTCCTTGTTCCAGAAGAACGGGAAGTTGGGGTCGGCGTCCCAGTTCATCTGCCAGACCTTCCCATTATAGTTCATGTCATTCCATGCGGCGGGGAAGAACTGATCCTTGGTGAGACCTGCCTCCTGCATGTACTGCGTGAGGTCTGTCATGACGCCGAGTTCCGCGTACTGCGGGGTGCTGAACGGCGTCATCTGGGCGAGATCCGGGGCCGCGCCGCCCGCGACCGCAGTGAGCAGCTTCGGGTTATCGGCATGACCTGGAGAGTACGTGATCTTGACGCCGACCTTCTCCTGCGACTTCTCGTACGCCTCCGCCGTCTTGATCCACCCCTGGTGCTCCACGCCACCGAAGACGCTGTAGAGCTCGATCGTGGTCTCGCGACCGGCGGCAGCGGCCTTACCAAGCGTGGCGGTCGGCTGTACCCCCGGGGGAAGCGGAGTCGTATTCGTCCCGGGACCCGCTCCCGTATTGCCCGCCGGTGCACCGCACGCGGCGAGGGTCATCATCCCGGCGCCCGCGCCGGCCACCTTGAGGAAACGCCGACGTGTCATCGGCCTGTATGGACCCTGCATGGCCAGAACCTCCTTCAGTGCTACTCAAACGACTATTGTGATCGCCTGATGGTCCGGTCCATCGCGGTATCATCACCCCCATTCGCCCGTAACCGGTGTTGCTACCTCCGCCCGGACGTTCCACACCTGCCGATGCTCAATACCGCCCGTCGAGATACCGCTGTCCAGTTTCCGTTCACTGCCTGGCACCCTGAGCACTAACTCACGGTGCCGCTGATGATACAGAGGTTGCCCATGCTTGTCAAGCGATAGATATTGTGGTTTTTTGCATTCTCCGCTGTTGCTAAATGTGCTCTTTCCACCCGATCGCACCTTGCGCGCACAATGGGCCTGTGTTAGCATCCGCGCCAGGCTGGCACCCACCGTGAAAGGATACGTTGCCGTGTTTGATCCCGGGGTGACCGTGGCTGGCAGAGTGGAGGGGCAATGAGTACACAGGCAAAGGTCGGCGTCTTCGGGATAGGGCTGGAAGCATACTGGGCTCAGTTCGACGGACTCAAGGCACGGCTGCAAGGCTATCAGGCCCACGTAGAGCAACAGGTCGGAGCGTGGGCGCAAGTCGTCTCGCCGGGTCTCGTGGACACCGCGCCTGGTGCGCGAGCAGCCGGAGAACTGTTCGCCCGCGAGGCGGTCGACCTGATCATCTGCTACGTCGCCACGTACGCAACCAGCTCGCAGGTACTACCCGCGGTGCAGCAGCGCCGAGTGCCGGTGCTGGTGCTCAACCTGCAGCCGGTGGCCGCCCTGGACTATGAGCGCACCGACACCGGGGAATGGCTGGCGAACTGCTCGGCCTGCTGCGTGCCGGAGATCTCCAACGCCTTCGCGCGCTCCGGCATCCAGTTCAACGTGGTTTCCGGGATGCTCCACGACGATCGGTCGTGGCACGAGGTCGAGGAGTGGTGCAGGGCAGCGGGCGTCGCGACCACGCTGCGGCGTGCTCGCCTCGGCTTCCTGGGCCATACCTACCCGGGCATGCTCGACATGTATTCGGACTTCACGATGTTCCACGGACAGCTCTGGGCACACGTCGAGGTGCTCGAGATGGACGACCTGAAGGACCGTGTTGAGGACGCGGCTCCGGAATCGATCGAGGCGAAGCTCGAGGAGACCCGTCGGACCTTCGACATGGATGAGAGCGTGGGAGCCGAGAGCCTGGAGTGGTCGGCGCGGGTGGCGGTGGGGCTCGACGCCCTGGTGAGCGACTTCGCCCTCGATGCGCTGGCGTACTACTATCGGGGCACACGAGGCAGTCAATACGAGCAACTCGGGGCAGGACTCATTCTCGGCAACTCCCTGCTTACGGCACGGGGCATTCCGGCTTCCGGCGAGGGTGACCTGAAAAACGCCGTCGCGATGAAGGCGATGGATGTGCTTGGTGCGGGCGGCTCGTACACCGAGTTCTACGCCATGGACTTCAACGAGAACTTCATCCTCATGGGACACGATGGACCGGGTCACATCGCGATCAGCGACCGGCGGCCGATGCTGCGCGGATTGGGGCTGTACCACGGCAAGGCGGGAGAAGGGGTTTCGGTGGAGTTCAGTGTCCGGACCGGTGCCATCACGATCCTGGGACTCACCCAGACGCCCGAAGGCCGGTTCAAAATGCTCGCCGCCGAGGGTGAGTGCATACCAGGACCTACGCTGCGGATCGGGAACACGAACAGCCGTCTGCGCTTCGGCCTGGGTCCGGCGGAGTTCATGAATACGTGGTGCGAGCAGGCACCGACCCATCACGTCGCGCTCGGTACGGGGCACCAGGTGAGCACCCTCCGCAAGGTTGCCCGGCTGCTGGGAGTCGAGTTTGTGCGCGTCTGAGCATCCAGGTCCTGAGCAGGCGATCCGTACGATCTGGTAGAGGAGGCGCACGACCGATGACGGCAGAGCTGTACCAGGCGTTTCGAGACCCCGGCAGGGAATACTCCCCCGTACCGATCTGGTGGTGGAGTGCGGAGAAGCTCGACCCTGCGCGCCTTCGCTGGCAACTTGAGCGGTTCGCGGAAGGCGGCGTGTATAACCTCATCGTCCTGAACCTCGCGCCAACCAGTCCCCTGTACGGTTCGGATGCCGACGACCCGCCGTTCTTCTCCGATGCATGGTGGAGCATTTTCGAGGGGGCGTGTGAGGACGCTCGTGCGCTTGGGGTCCGACTATGGTTCTACGACCAGATCGGCTTCTCAGGCGCGAACCTCCAGGGAGAGATCGTCAAGGAGCGTCCGGAGTTCGCGGGGCAGGCCATCGAGCGCTTGGAAATGACGATGAGCGAGGCGGGTGAGTTGCACTGCCCAGCGGGCGGGGAACCCGTGGCGGCGTCCGCAACGCCACTCGATGCGGCGGGTAACGCAGCAGGCACGCCCGTCGCGCTGCCCGTCGATGGTGGCGGCGTCCGCTCGACGGGAGGAGCAGCGCACCGGTTATCGCTGTACTACACGGTGACCCGCGGCTTCGACTACCACAGTGCAGCCGCGTGCCAGATGCTCATGCAAACCGTCCACAGCGCGTTCGAGCGCCATGTAGGGCAACACTTCGGCACGACCATTGCCGGCTCGTTCCAGGACGAGCTGCCGGCCATGCCCACCTGGTCCCGTGAGTTCGCGCAGGAGTTTCGCGGGCGGCGAGGCTACGACCTGCTCCCGAAGCTCGCGGCGCTGTGGGAGGAGTACGGTCCCGAGGCGGAGCGCATTCGCCGGGACTATCAGGCAACACGAGCGGAACTGGCCGAAGATGCGTTCTTCAAGTCGCTCCACGCATGGCACGAGGAACGCGGTCTACTCTGCGGCTTCGACCAGCAGGGACCCGCGCGTGCTGGCTTCCCGCTGCAGACGGTCTCCCTCTACGCCGATTACCAGCGAACGCACCGGTGGTTCACCGCGCCGGGCAGCGACCACCACGGCGAGGCTAAGATTCACTCCTCGCTCGCGCACCTTTACGGCCGTCCGCGGGTGTGGATCGAGTCGTTCCATTCTTCCGGCTGGGGCGGTACGATCGAGGAGACATTCGACTGGCTCCTGCCGTGGTTGCGGGCCGGCGCCAACCTCTATGACCCTCATGCGGTGTACTACAGCACCCGGGGCGGCTGGTGGGAGTGGGCTCCCCCCTCCACTGACTGGCGGCAACCGTACTGGAAACACTATCGCCCGTTCGCCACGGCGGTCAGCAGGCTCTGCGCGATGCTCTCTCAGGGACAGCACGTGTGTGACATGGGCATGCTTTTCCCCAACAGTACGATACAGGCGGGAACCACGCTCGCCGGACCGACAGCGGAGGCACGAGCGGCACATGACACGTATCTCGCGCTCGTCGGGAAGATGCTCTGGTACGACGTGCAGGAGGGCGTACTAGACCAGGCGCGCACCGATTATGACGTCCTCGACGATGACTCGCTGCAGCGCGCGGCGGTGGAGGACGGAGCGCTCCAGGTAGCGGGAGAGCGCTTCACGACCATCATCCTTCCTGGCTGTGCCGTGCTGGAGAGCGCCACGGCTCGCCGGCTCGTCGAGTTCGTCGATGGCGGCGGCAGGCTGATCGCAGTCGGCGCCCTGCCTCGTGTAGCCGCGGGGGTGGGCGGCGACGATGACCCCGTTCGCGAACTTGCCACCCTGTTCGAGCGGCGACGGGCACACCACGTCGAAACCGCCGAGACTCTACCCTCTATCCTCGCGAACACTCCCGTGCGAGTGGGGGCGCCGGTGCCCACGCTTGTTCGACGAGTGGGGGATGCCACCGTGGTGTTCGTGCCCGCGGCCTTTCCGCGCGCGACGGAGATGAACCGCTCGACGGAACAGGACGCCCTATTCGAATGGCTGGAGGCGGGCTACACGTTCGACCCGGCAAAGTATCACCAGTCCCTATCCATAAAAGTACGGGGCGTCGCGGGCGTGCCGGAGATATGGGCGCCGTACAGTGGTGAGCGCCGCGTGGCGGACTACACAACACACGAAACCAGTGACGGGCTGGTGACCGAGGTGGACGTTCGGTTCTCGGATGCCCCCGGAGTCCTGGTCGTCTGGCCCGAGCCGATCGGAGAACAAGCAGCTGCTGCCTCGAGGCCTGACGGGACTGAGATAACCGTGCTCGCGGAGCAGGCACTCGACGGTCCGTGGGATGTGGAGGTCGTGCGGACGCTCGACAACAAGTGGGGCGACTTCGCTCTTCCCGCGGATACCGAGGGCGTGCCCGTCGAGCATTGGAGCGTCCGCCATGCGGTCGAGGACGGCCGGGACGGCCTCGAGGAGGGATGGCACCGGCCCGATTACGACGACTCCGCCTGGGACACCGCGCACGCCACTTTCGGCCCCCGTGGCCTCTGGGCCGGTCCCACGTTGCCGAAGGATCTACCGGGTCCGGGCGAGACCGCTGGCGATTGGTGGGAGGCGAGGTACTCTCTGTCACACGGCATCTACAAGGATCGCATTCATCGGCGAACGCTCGGGCCGAAGGGGCATGTGCCGGAGGAGTTCCTCGACTTCGGTCCGGTGCCGCCCGGAGAGGCCGTCCAGTTCCGCGCCACGATACCGCTAGCATCACCGCTAGATTGCCACCTCGCACTCGGGGCCGCCGCACGGAAGACGGTGTGGCTCAACGGGGAAGAGCTTCCTGTCTCGCCGGGCGGATATCTGGCGATGTATCCGGTCGCACTCCGAGCGGGCGACAACACCCTGGAGTTCCGCCTACAAGCCGAAACGACAGCAAACCTGCGCGCGTACTATGCTCTGGTGCAGAATCCGGACCGGTACGCGCGACCCGAGTGGATCGCACCCGACGATGAGGGCCTGAAGGACTCAGTTGTGTCGTTCGCCCGCAGCTTCACGTTGCAGGCCCCGCCAGACCGCGCTACTCTGCAACTGGGCGGGATCACGCCATGCCACCTGTTCGTGAACGGCGTTGAGGCCGGGGTGCAGGGCGGCTTCGACCCATACGCCGACCGGCGCGTCGCCCGCCTCCAGCGCTACGATATCACCACATATCTCCAATCCGGCGAGAACCGGCTGGAAGTCCGGGCGTCCGACCGGGGCTTCTCTGTCGCAGCACTCGTTGACGCGATCATCGAGGTGGGCGGCGACCGCGTGGCCTTCTTCACCGACGCCGGATGGATGGTGAGCCGGGATGGGGATCCACGCGCGCTTCGGCTGCACTCCCAGCAACTCGGCGAGGGTGATCCCAGCCACTCACATCTCTGGCGTCGGCCCCACCCGCTGCCCCACGCGGCGTGGCTCGAAGGTCCTCAGGATGGAACAGTCGTGCCCATCACACCAACGGCTCGTCCGGACACCGGGCGCGTAGAGTGGATCCGCTTCCTCGTCGCGCCGGGCGCGACGCTGATGCGGCTGCCCATGCATGGAGAGGTGCGCGTGTGGGTGGGCGGCGACTCCGTCCTCGAAAGCTCGGCAACGGGCGGGCAACCACTCGAAGTGCCCCTCCCCGAACCGAGCGCTCCACGGCGGGTCTGTGCTATCCGCGTCAACACAATCCCCGGGCATCAGGGCGGTGGCATCTTCGCAGGCCCCATCACCTATGAGATGGGGCCAGGCGTGATGATGGCCGGAAACTGGGAAGAACTGGGGCTTGCGGGGTTCAGCGGAGGCGTTCGGTACCGCCGAACGATCACGGGCGACGGCCGTGACCAGAGTTCGCGCGTGTTGCTCGACCTCGGACGGGTGCGCGGCACCGCGCAGGTGCGGGTGAACGGCGAGTCCTCCGGAGTACGCCTCTGGTCTCCGTACACGTATGATCTCACGACACAGTTAAGGGATGGCCCGAATGAGCTGGAGGTCGAGGTGTACAACACCCTGGGGCCGTATCTCGAAGCCGTCAGTCCGACGCATATGGTCTTCCCTGGGCAGACGATCTCCGGCCTGCTCGGGCCGGTGCGGCTTCGCGTGGTACGGGATGGACCGCCTACCACGTGAGGTGTGGGCTTGTGACTCCAGGTAAGGCACCCTGATATGCGGCAGCACCGGCTGGTCGTCGGTGCACAGGCATTGATGGAGAACACGGCATCTGACGCTCGCCGGTAAACGGTGAGTACAATACGCCGAGTCGTCTGCGGCGCTCAACCACCAGAGACAGACACGATTCAGAGGAGCGATATGGAGCAGGTAGAAGCCGACTCGACGGGGAAGCCGTCCCTCGTCCCGGAGGAGCGGCGGCGGCGCATAGCCCAGCGCATCCGCGAGGCGGGGAGCGTCACCGTCGCGATGCTCGAGGCGGAGTTCGGCGTCTCGCCCATGACCGCCCGCCGGGACCTGGCGACGCTAGAACAGGAGGGGCGGGCCCGCAGGACGCACGGCGGGGCGGTACTGCCTGGCTTCGCAGGACACGAAGATTCCTTTCAGCATCGGCTGGAGCAGGCACACGGGGCGAAGCAGCGGCTCGCCCAAGCCGCGGTGGCCCTGCTTGAGCCGGGTGAAACGGTGTTCATCGACTCCTCGACCACGGCCTACCACGCCGCACGGTGCATCATCGCCGAGGGACTCCGGACGACGATCCTGACGAACTCGGTCCCGGTCATGGAGTTGTTCTCCGGTACGGAGGCGCCGAACGTCGATCTTATCGGGCTCGGTGGGGCGCTGCGGCGGCTCACCCTCTCCTTTGTCGGCCCGCGCACGGTGAGCGACGCGCGCGCGTTCTTCGCCGACAAGGTGTTCTTGAGCATCAAAGGGATCACACCCGATGGGTATCTGACCGATCCCGATCCTCTGGAAGCGGAGGTCAAACGGGCGATGATCGACCGCGCAGAGCAGCCGGTGCTGCTCGTCGATGGCGCGAAGTTCGACCAGCGCGGCCTGAGCGTCATCGCGCACGCGAGCGACCTCCGGCTGCTGCTCACCGCAGACGCCCCCGAAGACGGTCTTCGGGGGCTCGAGACGGCCGGTGTCCGCGTGCAGCGGGTGTGATGCCGCGCCATCTCCGCGCACGCAACCGGCACCATTCAACCTACAGCCCTGGTCATGAACAGCGAGCTTGATCGGCGCGCAGGTCGGGGGATTAAGGGTTGTGCGATAAAGGGCGACCCGGTGGGTCGCCCCTGCAGGTGGCGCGGTGAATCGATCCCTCCGCTCATCGCTGTAACGTTCCCTGCCCCTGGGTTAGCGGGACGTGTACTTGCGCAGGAAGGCATCTCGCAGTCCGGCGCTGGTCTGGCCAGGCAGAGTCCCGTCCGTATATCCTACGAGGTACACTCCACTGGAGTCCGCGTCGATGTCGTAGCCATAGTCCTCTGTGGGCGTCCCGAACTGGGTGGTCCACAGGTGGCTGCCCGCAGGGCTGTACTTGCGGATGAATACGTCATCCTCGCCCCTGTGGGTTTGCCCGGGCAGCGCGCCGTGCGTCCAACCCGTGATGTACACCCCGCTGGAGTCCACGCCGATGTCATAGGGGAGGTCCTCGCTGGCCCCACCGAACTGCCTGGTCCAGATCACGCCGCCCGAAGAGTTGTACTTGCGCACGAAGCCGTCGTCACTTCCTTTGTTGGCCCACCCAGGAAGCGCGCCGCGCGTGTATCCGTCCACGTATATGCCGGTCGAGTCCACGGCGACCGATTGTCCCCAGTCCTCTTTGGCTGTCCCGAACTGACGGGTCCAGCTGTGGCCTCCGCTGGTGGTGTACCTGCGCACGAAGGCATCGTTGAGCCCTGCAGCGCTGCCCCCCGGCAGGGCGCCTGCCGCCGTCCCGACAACGTACACCCCGCTGGAGTTCACGGCCACATCGAACGCGTAGTCATCCCTGGAGGAGCCGAACTGGCGGGTCCAGAGCTCGCCTCCTGCGATGCTGTACTTGCGGATGAACGCGTCCTTGAGCCCGGCGTTGGCTCGCCCTGGAAGCGCACCGGTAGTGTGCCCGACGACGTATACCCCGGTGCTGTCTACATCGACATCCCAGGCATAGTCCGAGCCCGCGGTGCCAAACTGCCGGGTCCACACGTGATTGCCGGAGAGGGTGTACTTGCGCACGAACGCATCCGCGTCGCCCTTCCTGGACTGACCAGGCAGAGCGCCATACGCCTGACCGACGACGTAGACACCGGTAGAGTTCACGGCGACGCTGTTCGCCTGGTCGCCGCCGGGGCTACCGAACTGGCGGGTCCAGGTGATGCCGCCCGTCCGGTTGTACCGGCGTACGAACGCGTCATCGCCCCCCTTATCGGTCTGTCCCGGCAGGGCGCCGTCGGTGTATCCGGCGACGTACACACCGGTGGAATACACATCCACGTCCGTGGCGGAGTCGGGCCTGGGCGTGCCGAACTGCCGGGTCCACGTGATACTGGCGGCGTGTACCCCCGTTGCCGGCACCGCCGCCAGCGCGATCGCGCATAGCAGAGCTAGCATCGCAGATCGCACTACCGGTGTCCCCTGCCGCCTGTATTTGCTCCCGTCCATCACCTGCCTCCTGCTGTTTATCTGTCGCGCCTGGCACACATGCCGTTGCGCACGGCCCTTGCTGTACTATGCGTCCGCGGGCCCTGCACTGCCAGGCACTATCGGCACTCTGACCGGCAGTTTCTCCGCTCATTGCCGTGGATCCACGCCCCGTACGTCTCCTGAATAGCTTGCCCCGCTGATCTACGGCGATGGGTCGGGGGATTGAGCCTTGACGTCGGCTGGGGGGCATACTGCACCCTATGAACTTGGGGCACTGGGAGTGGCCGCTGGCAAACTCGATTGTCGATGGAGTCGCTTGCCTAAGCATAGGGCGGCGTCTCACCCGGGTGCATCTGCCGCCCGGCGTATCCGCGCGTATGCCATGTGGCATAGGCTGAGGTCGCTTCGTGAGGAACAGGAGATGGTGAGAGGGGGCAAGAGACCCCACCGGCTGCGCCACGTGCAGTCACTGCCCGGAGCAGGAGTTCAGGACATGGACGCCGACTTTGTTGTTATAGAACCGCGCGAGATGTGGCCTTACTGCGCTCAGTTCTCACCGACGTATTGCTTGTATGCGGCCCGCAAGTGGGGATTGTACGGGGCGGAGTCGAGCCCCAGGCGCAGGTCGTCCCGAGCGACGGACGGCTGATCCAGCGACTCGTATGCCCGTGCACGCTCGAAGTAGGCCTCGGAGCTGGCTGGCCGGGATTCTATGACACCCGAAGCGAGCTCCAGCGCCTCGTGGTGCCGGCCAACTTGATTCAGGAGTGCGATCGGCCACACTCCGTACCACAGGGCCTTCTGAGGGAGGCCAAGCGCCCTCGCACGCTCCCATGCGCGCAACGCCTCCTCGTAGTGCTCCCAGTGGTACGCCATGTGCCCGAGTCGCAGCCAACCCCACGGATCGGTTGGTGAAGACTGGACGTAGGCTCTCATCTCCGCCAACAACTCCCGCTCGACACTCCTGTCGTCTGTGCCGTAGCGCTGCGTGATCGCCCTTACGGCCGCTGCCTTACTCGGCGGATAGGCGATGGCATATTCGCGTGGACTGCGGTCCCACAAGCCCTCGAAGTACTCGTACGACCACTCAAGGTCTTTCCCGCGGTACGAGTCGCTCACGGTCACGACGCGGCGGACGCGATCATACCCCTGTACGACCCGGAAATGGTCGATATCGGATGTCGGATCCAGGAGTTGCAGCACGATCACCGGGATGCCGTTGGCGATTAACGCCTCCAACAGGCGCATATTGCCGCCCCACTTCACCTCGCCCTGATAGCCATACTCGACCTCCGCGAACGTCACCATCTCGATATCATCGACCGAGACATCGTCTGGGTTCGGCCGAATCTTCATCGCCGTGTACTCTTGCGACAGCCCGATCCCGAAGTGGCCCAGCACCATGTTTATGGTGATCGGACCACAGTTGTTCATGCGCTGCGGTTCGTACGACACCGTCTGGAGCTTGTGCCGCGCGGGCGGCGGGGTAAAGGATGGCGGCGGGGTGAATGATGGCGCCGGCCGGGGAGCCGTGACGGTCGTGCCCGCCCCGTCCGCGCCACGCAAGCTCGCCGCCGCCGACGCATAGCTGGCGGGAACGCTCAGGAGTACCAGCGCTAGAAGAAACGCCAGGACCGTAGTGGTTAGCGACCTCACGAGTGTTTCCTTCCGTTGCCCCAGATGTGCAAAACCGCTGTCGATCGTGTGGGGTTCTTCGCCGCATTGTGCGGTCGCTCGCCTGGGCAATACGCCGGACAGCCGCGCGCTTCGACCTGACCGTAGTATGTCTCCTCGCAAGCAGCGCGTACAAGGAACTATCGGCACTTTTGCTGGCACTTTTCCTGACCCCGTTCTTTTGTGGTACTGGTACGAATGGAGCGAGAGTCGTATACTCCTCACACGGCGCGTGAAAACGAGGTGCGAACCGTGGGGAGAACTGAGCCCGAGTCCTTTGGAGCGTTCGTGCGCCGGTGGCGGCGAGCGGCTGGGATGTCACAGGAGGAGCTTGCTGATCGCGCGGGACTGAGCGTGCGGGCGATCGGCAACTTGGAGCGGGGCGCAAAAACCCGGCCCCATCGCGATACCATACTTCTGATCTCTGAGGCGCTGGGCCTGGGTGCTGAGGAGCACAACGCCCTCGAGCAGGCAGCGCGAACGATGCGGGCACGCGCCATCGAGGCCGAGAGCCCCCTGCCGGATGCCGAGGTGGATTCCCGCTCTCGCAGCGTGCCTCGCCATCTGCCGCTGCAGCAGACGCCCCTCGTAGGGAGAGAGAATGAGCTCAAGATCATCCGGCGGATGGTGCTCGATCCCAGCGTGCACCTGCTTACCCTCACTGGCCCCGGAGGAACCGGCAAGACGCGTCTGGCTCTGGAGGCTGCAGGCCAGCTCGTGGATAGTTTCCGCGATGGTGTTCATTTCGTCTCGTTGGGCGCTATCATCGAGCCGTCGCTCGTACCGTCCGCAATAGCGCAAGTGCTTGGCGTGGTCGAGGTTTCCGGCCAATCGCTCGTCGAAAGCCTCCAGACTCGCCTGCGTGACGGCCAGACTCTGCTGGTGCTCGATAGCTTCGAGCACATCCTCGAGGCAGCGCCATTGGTATCGGATCTTCTGTCGGCGTGTGCCGGTCTCAAAGTGCTGGCGACAAGCAGGGCTACGTTGCGCCTGAGAGGCGAGCGCGAGTTCCCGGTGCCGCCGCTGGGGGTGCCCGACCCGACCGATCTCCCCACGCTCGACCTGCTCCGTTGTTTCGAGGCCGTTGAGCTATTCGTCCAGCGCGGGCGAGGCGCAAGGCCGGACTTCGATCTCGACGCATCGAACGCGGTCAGCGTTGCGCAGATCTGCGCGCGATTAGATGGACTGCCGCTCGCGATAGAGTTGGCGGCGGCGCGCGTCAAGGTACTGACGCCGGAGGAACTGCTGACGCGTCTGGGGCGGCGACTGGACTTCCTGACCGGTGGCGCGCGCGACCTGCCCGCACGGCAACGGACGGTGCGGGCCACCATCGACTGGAGCTACAACCTGCTCGACGAGGGCGAGCAGGTGTTGTTCCGGCGTATTGGGGTGTTTGCGGGCGGCTGGACGCTCGAAGCAGCCGAGGCGATCTGTGCCCCCGGAATGCAGCTCGATGTGGTTGTCGGCCTGTCGGGGCTGGTTGATCAGAGCCTGGTGCAGCGGCAGGAAGAGTCTCGCTTTTTCGTGCTCGAGACCATACGAGAGTACGCCCTCGAGAAGCTGGAGGAGAGTGGCGAGGTTCAGGAGCTGCGCCGGTTGCATGCGACGTACTTCCTGCGGCTGGCGGAAGTGGCGGAGCCCCAGCTTCGAGCGTCTCAGCAGGTGGCGTGGCTCGATCGGCTTGAGGCAGATCACGACAACTTGCGCGCGGCGCTGTCCTGGCTGCTCGAGCACGGCAAGGGCGAAGAGGCGGTGCGGCTTGCCAGCGCCGTGTGGCGCTTCTGGGAGATGCATGGGCATCTGAGCGAGGGACGGCTCTGGCTGGAACGCGGCCTGGAGCGGGGCGGTGACCTCTCGCCACCGGTGCAGGCAGAAGCGCTCAACGGCGCCGGACACCTGGCGTGGCTGCAGGGCAATCCGGCTCGGGCGACGGAACTGCTCGAGGCGAGCTTGACCCTCCAGCGAGCGGTCGGGCACACCCAGCATCTCGCGTATACGCTCAACAACCTTGGCCTGGTTGCCCTAGATCAGGGCGACTTCACGCGCACCACTTCCCTGCTGACGGAGAGCCTGGAACTGCGGCGCCAGGCAGGCGATGAGTGGGGCGTGGCGCTCTCGCTGAACAACCTTGGGTATGCGGCGCTGCTCGAAGGTGATCTCGCTAGCGCGGAATCGCTCTCGGCGGAGAGCGCGAGCCGCTTCCGGGATCTCGACAACAGCTGGGGTACCGCGCTGGCCCTGACGAACCTTGGCCGTTCCTTGCTCGAACGCCACGAGCATGCTCGGGCCGCAGACGTGCTCGGTGAGTGCCTGGCACTCTCACAGGACATGGGAGAGAAGGTCTTCATCGCCGAGTGTCTGGAAGGGCTGGCCGGACTTGCAGCGGCGGAGACGCAGATCGAGCGAGCCGCGCGCCTCTGGGGTGCTGCCGAGGCATTGCGCGAGATAATACGGGCCCCGCTGTCCTCCGCGGAGCGGTCACACTACGAGCAACACCTTCTGGAGGCGCAAGGACAGACGGATCCGGAGACCTTCAACCGGGCATGGACTGAGGGCCGGACCATGACGCTGGATCAGGCCATCCAGTACGCCCTGTAGCAACCGCCATATCCTGAGGAGCGCCGTGTGCTTGCTTAACCGATGCTCCATCAGAACTGCGGCATCCTCGGCGGCGCAGTGGCCCATGCAGGTCCACCTTGGGAATCAGGCGGAAGGCGGCGTTGGTGAGTTCCCGAGCGGCTGCGATCTGCTGTGCTAGAGGTGTCGGAGTGCTGCTTTCAGCGCTTTGTCGGCCCGAGGTGCACCATCATCCTCTTGAACAGATTGTGTTATCTTTCTGCTTGACTGCCATAACGTCGGGATCGTCGCCGCTTCATGGGGGACCGCGGACACGGAAAACGTGGTGGTCGTGCTGGACTTGCCCGCCACTTAGGAGGTCGGATATGGCCAAGATCC
>JADDPA010000027.1 GCA_016782125.1 Thermobaculum sp. | reverse complement strand
GAGGGTAACCTAGCGCTTGCCCAGGCCGCCGTATACCTCGCGCTCGCTCCGAAGAGCAATGCGCTATACAAGGCCTACGGCAAGGTGCGTGAGGACGTTGAGAACACGCGCAACGACCCTGTGCCCCTTCACCTACGGAACGCCGTCACGGGGCTGATGAAGGGACTCGGCTACGGTAAGGGCTACAAGTACGCGCACGACTACGAGGACGCGAAGGTAGAGCAGGAGCACCTTCCCGAGAGCCTCCGGGGCCGTAGGTACTACGAGCCATAACGACGCGGACGCCACCTGGAACATAGCGTACGTGTTCGGTCGGACGGACGCAAAAGGCTACGTGGCGGTTGCTCGGAGCCGCGTTGCTCCTCCTTCGTGGTATGCAGGCGACTACAGATGTTCGTAGCTCGCGCCTAAGCGACCCCTGCAAATCGAAGGAGATCGGCTATCTGGAAGTCGCCATCTCGTCCCAGAGTCGGCCTCCACTCGGGGTCCTGCCGCAGGTACGACATGCGGTCGCCCTGCAGCAGCCCGATGATCACCTCCGCGACGATGCCACCTCCTACCGGCCCGAGCGTTGTGCCGCCCGTCCTGAGTTCCGCCTCCTTCAGGATGTAGTACCAGAGCGGTGTCTCCTTATCGAGGTCGAGCGGCCGCAGCTCGGCCAGCTCCTCCCGACCAAGCTTCGGAACGCCCATTGCCGTCGCCACGCGTTGGCCGGAGGGTAGCTCAAAGGTGAGGTGGCGCAGCAGGTTGCGCTGGGCCAGGGACTGGGGATTGCCCGGCATGTTCGGCGCGACGAATGGCAGCGCGAACAACGTGCTGGAGAGTTCGTGTCGATCCGCTTGTTTGGCTTGGGCGAGACGCCGAGATCCTGGCTTCCCTCCGGAGTGGGGCCGACATCGAAGAAGGTCTGCCAGTCGCAGAACCGCCGAGGGGCTCGCTTTCCGCCGGAGAGGTCGTCGGGGTCCGCCACGCTGTGATCCGACGCGGCATCGAAGAGGTGCTTGAGAAACGACCTGCCGTTGTCTCCAGCGAAGTTCGCGATGTAGCCTGGCCTGATCTGGCTGTGGCCGAACCGATAAGCGGCGACCGAGAACTCCACAGGAATGAAAGGCTCGTTTCGCCACTTGTAAAACCGGCGACCCATCCTCAGTATGTCGTCTACGAGCCCCTGCCCCACCGTTGACGGCAGGAACTCGTGCAGGATCATCCATTGGTAGTGCCATCGGACCAAGCGCTGCGCCTCATCAAAGGCCTCGTCGGCGTTCTGGGTGCCATCCGCCCTCACCCGGTCAACCACGGCGTTGTGGAACTTGAGGAATGCTAAGTGTAGCTGCGAGACGATCAAGTTCTCGTCGTTGCGCGGGTCCCCGATGAGCGCCACGCCCTGGCTATTCCTCGGCAGGTCCTTCGGGGCCGCTTCATCGATGAGGAACTTGCTGCCGCCCGGCGAAGTCTGGTCGTACAGGTGGGGATTCGCGCCGTGTCCGGCGCCGTAGAGGCTGTCCAGCTCCAGCGCCGGAGTCCGGAAGTTCTTGACCGCCTCGGGGTCTATCTGTCGCTCGAGGCTGGAAGTCGGGTCGAACGTCATGTCGTGGTCCAGGAACTGCCCGAGGAAGGTGAAGCCCGCCGTTTGGTTCGGGTTGTCGCGGTTGTTGGGGTTCGGCGTGAGGGGGTTCGCCGGGGGCGGCGGGTCTTGAGCATCCATGATGCCTCCAGGCTTCCCAAGCTCCATCAAGCTCTCCCGCACGGCGGCGGTGTCGCGGGCAAAGGGCCGCAGGCCCGGGAAGAGCCGGCCGTATCTCCCCTGGTCGTAGCCCGTCGATCGCGGTGGGACCTGGTCCCGCAAGTAGAGCTGACCGTGACGTGGCATCTTGAATCCTCCTTCCCCTTGATGGTTTGTCCGAGCATCCGCCTGGGGCGAGAGCGGGTATCAGTATAGGTTCGTCGGCGATTGTGTCAAGCATGCTTGCCTTCTGGCAGAGCATACATGTCTCGGCGTGTTACTGCATCGTCCCCATCTACCTCCACTGTCCCAGCCCGTGCCATAGGAGATGGACCATCGCCTGCGTCCCCGACAACGGATGGTGACGCGGGCGGGGAGCCTCCAGGGGACTTCCCTGGTGGCACCCAACCTGCAATCCGAATACAAACCCCGACGCCTGAATCTTATGGAGACCGCGCCAGATGACGATTGACTCAGCGACTTATGACAATCTCCCAACCCCTGAGCCTCAACACGAAGGTGCGCCGCCAGACGGGTTCGGCGTCCTGGGACTCGACCCCGATACGCTGCACGCCATCGCGGAGCTGGGGTTCGAGACTCCTACTCCTATTCAGGAGCAAACCATTACCCTGCTGCTGAGCGGGCGAGACGTGATGGCGCAGGCGCCGACCGGTACGGGGAAGACCGCCGCGTTCGGGCTTCCAATTGTCGAGAGGCTGGATGAGGATGATCTCCGCCCGCAGGCGCTTGTCGTCGTGCCGACCCGCGAGCTTGCCATCCAGGTTTCGGAGGCGCTGCATGCGCTGGGCAAGTATCGCGACATGGTGACCCTGCCGATCTATGGCGGGCAACCGTACGACCGGCAGTTCCACGCTCTGGCGCGCGGCATTCAGGTGGTGGTGGGCACTCCTGGGCGCCTGCTCGATCATCTCCGTCGTGGCACACTCGACCTCGGCAGCGTGAGGACGGTAGTGCTCGACGAAGCCGACGAGATGCTCAATATGGGCTTCATCGAGGATATCGAAGCGCTCTTGGCCGAGCTACCTTCCGAGCACCAAACCGCCCTCTTCTCGGCGACCATCCCGCCCCGCATCGCTCGCCTGGCGGAGCGGTACCTGCGCGAGCCGGTGCGAGTCAGCGTGGCCACGCGTGAGGCCGTCGCGCCGAGCGTCCGTCAGGTGTACTACGACGTGCCCGGTCCGGCAAAGCCCGAGGCACTGGCACGCATCCTCGACATGGAGGATCCGGAGTCGGCAATCGTCTTCGTACGCACGCGGCGGGACGCCGACACGGTAGCCGAGAAACTTAACGGCCTAGGTTATCCGGCACAAGCGATCCACGGCGACCGGAGCCAGGCACAACGCGAGCGCGTGCTGAGCCGGTTCCGGACGGGGCATACGCAGTTGCTGGTGGCTACAGATGTCGCGGCGCGCGGGCTGGACATTCCCGACGTGAGCCACGTCATCAACTACGATCTACCCGGCGATCCTGAGCTTTATGTCCACCGCGTCGGTCGCACCGGGCGCGCAGGCCGCAGCGGCGAGGCTCTTACCCTCGTGACGCCACGCGAGCGGCGTTACCTGAGGGTCATCGAAGGGGCTATCCATCGCCGGCTTCAGCACGTGCAACTGCCGACCGCTGCCGATGTTGCCGCACGACGGCGCACCGCCTTCAGGGAGGAAGTCCTGGCCATCCTGGACACAGGTGAGCTTGACCCGTTTCTCGCGCTAGTCGAAGAGCTGGCAGACACACGAGACCCAGCCGAGCTAGCTGCGGCTGCCTTCAAGATGGCACTGCAGGCACGCGAGGGCGGACGTACGGCCGGTGAGGGCTCATGGGGGCAGCCTGTCCGCTCCACAGATGCGACACGCGCGTCAAGCACGCGAACCGGGACTCCTACTGAAGAGCCGCGTGACAGGGATCGCCGGGGCCCCGCCTCCCGAGTGGAGCAGCCCAGCAGGCCGGAAGCTGCCAGGCCGGAAATGGTACGACTCTTTATAAGGGTAGGCCGTCGTGACGGCGCGCGTCCGGCTGACTTCGTGGGGGCCATAACCGACGAAGCTGGACTGCCCGGCCACGCGGTCGGGGATATCGCCATCTACGACACGTTCTCCTTTGTCGATGTGCCCGCTGAGCTGGCTGACCAGGTGATCTCGGCGCTGGGCCGGACGACAATCCGGGGACGGCAAACCCAGGCCGTGCTCGCCCGTCCGGGGAGTGAATCACAGGGGCGCGACGGCGGCAGGGATAGGGGCAGAGGCCCCTCCGGTGGTGGATTTGCCTCAAGGCCAACCGGAAGGCGGGACCGCGACGGGGGCGACGATCGCCGTGGCGGTCGAGTCCGGTACGGATCTCACCACGTCAGGTCCACGGGTCGCAGGTTTGGCGACCGCCGCCGCGGTCCGGATGACGGTCGGTAGCTGCCCGACTTCCTCGGTTAGCCGATACGTACGACCCGGCGGCAGGTCGTAATGCCTGCCGCCGGGTATGAATTCAGGCCGCCTCTCCTCCCAACCTGCCTACCGATGTAGCGGCGGTCCCGGTCTGTGCGAGAGTAGACCGCCGAAAGCAGGATGGGCTGATGATAACCAGCAGGGGGCCGATTACTCAACCCAGCGAGCGCACAATCCTTGCGCTAGCCACCCGCCGGAATCGGCGAGCCGAGCGTATTCCTCCGCCGCCTAGCGATCTCCGTCCGCCATAACGGAGTCCTGCGTAGC
>JADDPA010000013.1 GCA_016782125.1 Thermobaculum sp. | reverse complement strand
AGTGGACGATCTCGGAGAGGGGTTTCCGGGCATCAGCTTGGGACTGCCGGGTGCGCCGTGCTTCCTGGTCGGGAAACCCCAGGCTGATGGCGGTGCGGACCAGCCGGTGCTCCGGGATCCCGAGGAGCCGTTTCGCGTCCGCCCTGCCCTGGCCCGTAAACCAGCCGATGCTCGCCCCCACCCCGTGCGCCGCCGCAGCCAGCATGATGCGCTCGCTCAGGCGGCCTTCATCATACGTTTCCTGGTTCTTGTTCTCCCCCGCCATAACGAGCACGATGCCCAGTTGGGCACCCGCAAGGTGTCCGGCGTAGCCGTCGCACGCCGCGAGAGCGTCGAGGCTTTCACGGCTGCGGACAACGACTAGCTCCCAAGGCTGCATGTTGCGAGCGCTGCCGGTCCAACGCGCCACCTCCAGCAGGTCCTGGATGACCTCCTCGGGCACAGGATCGGGCAGGAACGCTCGAACCGCCCGCAAGGTCCGGAGCAAGCGAATCAGGTTCCGGGTGTCCGTGGTGTCGCCCATTGAATGTCGGCTCCTTTCCCGAATCCGGCCACGTAGTGGTCGATGGTACGTAGCAACGCACATCTTCCCACCCTACGGCCCGCGCCATCTCGGCGTACATCCTTATCCAATGCCCGGCTTGCGTGCAACGAAGAGGCCATACTCCATTACCCCCTCAGCGTAGGCCGCGTACAGCGGCGTGAAGGACGAGGCGAAGGCGCGCGCATCCGTGCCGAGCACGCGAGCGAAGCCCCGCATCACCCGCGTGTCCCGCAGCGCAATCACGATGTCCCACGTGCGCGCGACATGTTCCGTGACGATGCGAGCGCTGACGTCCTCGAAACCCGCCTCCGCAAGCAGAGCACAGTACGTCTGAGCCGTATCGAACGGGTGGCACAGCATCCCCCGCTCGACCTCTCGCCGCCGCTCCTCAGCCTGCGCCGAAGGATCGGCACTCCGGAGCCATGCCGCAACACAGAGCACGTCACCAGGCGAGAGGGCACGATATGCCTGCTGCGGGAAGAACGCTCGGTCCTCGAGGTGTTCGGTGCACTCCACGCACCATGCGAGGTCTACGGTGCCGGCATCCACCGGCCACGGCCGCTGGGCATCCGCCACAAGGACGCGCAACCGCCGGTCCAGTCCCGCCCGATTGATCTTGCCCCGAGCGATGGGCCGCTGGATGGGACTCAAGGTGATCCCCACCCCCACGGCGCCGGCATTTCGGGTAAGCCAGAGCAGGCCGCCCCCGTACCCGCACCCCACATCCAGCACCCTCGGACCAGACGGACGCCCCGCCAGCGTGTACAACTCGTCGATCAGCCGGTTCTGAGCCACAACAGGCCGAGCGCGATCCTCAAGGTCCGTCCAGTATCCATGATGGACGTGCTCGCCCCATAGCAGGTAGTAAAAAGGCGTCAGCAGATCATAGTGCCGGCGAATGCGCCGAGTCAGCCCACCAGCTTGTGCCTGTCTCATCGATATCTCCTGCTGTGGTGCGTGCTCGGTATATGCCGCACCCGGCTGCCTGGCGCTGACCTCGTGGCTGGGAACCAGGGCGCACGTTGTACCAGGGCCGAGCATCGATCGTGAGTTACGGAAGACCGAGTGACCATGGTCGTCGGCCGGCATTTCGCCTGACCCATGAGTCTTTCCGCCCGGTGTACAATGGGCGCACGATACCATCGCGCTGAAGTCCGCGCAAGTGAGTGAGCACTCCGGCATGAGCGAGGAACTCCACCTTATCTCAAATGTCGCGATAGCCGTTACCGTCGCGCTCATCGGTGGTCTCATCGCGCACCGGCTGCGCCAGTCGGTGATCGTCGGCTACCTGCTCGCAGGGGTCGCGATCGGGCCCGGCACCCCCGGTTTCGTCGGCGACCGCGGGGAGATCGCGGCGCTCGCGGAGGTAGGCGTCCTCTTCCTGATGTTCGCGCTGGGTATCGAGTTCAGCCTCAAGGAGCTCGCGCGCGTCAAGGGCGTCGCGATCCTGGGTGCCTCCGCACAGGTGCTGCTGCTCATCGGCGCGGGGATAGGGCTCGGCGCCCTGTTCGGGTGGCCGCTCGGCCAGGCCATCTTCTTCGGCGGCATCATATCGATCAGCTCGACGATGGTGATCCTCAAGACACTGCTCGATCGGGGAGAGGTCGCCTCCAACCACGGCCGCGTGCTCCTGGGCATGCTCATCGTGCAGGACCTGGCCGTTGTGATCCTGATCGTCCTGCTACCCCAGCTCGCGGGCGACTCGGGGATCGCGCTCGGTCAGCTCGCGCTCACGGTCGCGAAGGCTGTCGGGTTCATCGCTGCGACGCTCTTCCTCGGCGCTCGCGTCGTACCGCGCTTCATGGAGCGGGTGGAGCGCCTGGGCTCGGCCGAGCTCTTCCTGCTGACCGCGGTTGCCCTCGCTCTGGGCACCGCTAGCCTCAGCGCCTTCCTCGGTCTCTCGCCCGCTCTGGGCGCTTTCCTCGGCGGGCTGCTGTTAACCGAGACGGAGTTCGACCACCGGGTCGTGGCGGAGGTGGTCACGATGCGCAACCTCTTCGCGACGCTCTTCTTCGTGTCCGTCGGCATGCTCATCGATCCGGCATTCATCGTCAACAATCTCTCAATTGTCATTGGTCTGGCTCTCCTGATCGCCTTCCTCAAGACGCTCATTACCCTGCTTGCAGTGCTGCCCTTCCAGGTGGGCGGGAGAACGGCGGTGTTCACCAGCCTCGGGATGATCCAGATCGGCGAGTTCAGCTACCTGCTGGCGCGCGAGGGCGCGGAGGTCGGCGCGGTGTCGGCGACGCTCAACAACCTGATACTTACCTCCTCCGTGCTCACGATCGTGCTCACGCCACCGGCATTCGCGCTTGCCCCGAAGCTGGACAGGTTGCTCGCGCGCCTACCCGCGGTCGGTACGGTGTTTGCCGCTCGCCCGCTGGTCTGGGGCGAGGAGACGGAGTTGCACGACCATGTGGTCGTCGTGGGGTACGGGCGCGTGGGGCGGCATCTGGTGGATGGCTTGCGACGCAGCGGGGTCCCGGTCGCGGTCATCGAGCAGGATCTCCACCTGGTGCAGGAGCTAATCTCCGAGTCCGTGCCGGCAGTCTATGGTGACGCATCCCACCCCAGCATCCTGGCGGCCGGGCACCCGGAGCGGGCGTGCCTCGTCGCCGTGGCACTGCCCGACTCCGGTGCCACGCGCGCCGCGGTGCACAACGTACGGCGAGCGAATCCCGACGTGCCGATCCTGGCGCGCATGCCGCGCGAGGACGATGAGCATGATCTGAGCAGGGCAGGAGCGACGGCGCTGGTCGCACCCGAGCGGGCGGGAGCGACGTTGATGCTCGAGGAATGCGAGCGAGCGCTCGACATCCCGGAGATCGCGGCTGACATCACCTGGCGTTCTGCCGACCCTACCCGAGCGAGGTGAACGGTGGCGTGTGGGCGTTCGGTGATGCTACACCCGCGGTTGCGGGGTCAGACCGCAATCCCCTTCGGTTCCACCGGATACCGCTCACGCCATGCGTCGTACCCGCCTGCCAATGCGGCGGCATCCATACCCAGCGACCGTAGCGTCTGCGCCACACGGGCGCTCGTCCCCTCGCTCTGTCAGGTGCAGTAAGCGACCACGGTCTCCCCATGAGGACGCGATCGCGCCCAGGCCTCCACCTTGTCGGGGGCGACGCGCACACTGCCGGGGATCTGGTCCGGCTCGCGATCGTACTGGGAGCGCGAGCGCACGTCGAGCACGACCGGCGGATTCGGTCCGTCGAGCATCCCCGCGAGCTCATCCACGGCCACGCGTGGCGCGGAGTTCGCCTCCACGCCGAACAGGCCCGAGGCGCTGCCGGTGCGCTCCTCTGCGTGCGTCTCCCGCCGTACCGCACGCCCATAGGCTGCGGCGAGTGGCGCAACCGATGCCCCGTGCGCCACCACGGAAACGGCCACCACCACGCCGATAATCGCCAGCAGCCGCTCCGCCTGGGGCACGCCGTCACGCACCAGAAGCAACGCGAACAGCAGCGAGGCAAGACCGCGAGGGCCGAACCATCCCATGAAGGCGCGGGCCCGTGGGCTCATGCGCGAACGCCGGAGCACGAGCATGAGCGCGAGCGGCCGGGCGACAAGGATGGTGATGCCCGCAAGGGCAAGCGCCGGCACCAGGGGTATCGCCCCGACGAGTGTCGACAGCAGTGCACCAAACAGCATGAACGCGAGCAGCATGGACATCTCGGCGGTGATCTCTCCGTACTCGAGGAAGCAGTCGCACAGCTCTGTGTCCAGCAACACCACCGCGACGCCTGCCGCGAACGCCGCCAGGAAACCGTCGCCGCCGACCGCCTCACCCGCGACGAACGCAGCGAGCACCACCCCGACCCCGTACAGCGCCTGGTAGACGCGCCCGATCTCGAAGCGAGAATCTACGCGCTTGCTCACGATGGAAGCCAGTCCCCCCACGACGAAACCCGCGAGCGGGCCGAGCAGGAAGACCTGCGCCAATAATATCGCCCATTCACCCGCGCTCCCGGCCTCGGCACGCACGAGCGCGATGAGCACGAGTAGGATCGGTAGCACGACGATATCATTCGTGCCGGCCTCGATACTGAGGGTGCGGCGCAGCGAACTGGGGATCCGTTCGTCGCGGATCACGTCTCGGAGTACCACGGGGTCGGTCGACGCGAGAATCACGCCGACGATGAGCGCCTGGAGGAGCGAGAGACCCAACAGCAGTCCGGCGGCGAGCGAGACCACGCCGATGATCAGGATCGTGCCGGGACCAAGGATCAGCGCCGGGGCCAACCAGTCACGGCCCAGATCATCGAGCTGCAGCCGGACCGCGTCGAGGAAAAGCACCATGGAGAGGCTGAGGATCGCGATCGCCTCCAGCCCTTGATCGTGCGAACCGACGGAGAGGATGCCGAAGCCGCGCTCGCCGAGCAGAACGCCGAGGCCCAAAAAGATCATCGGGAACGAGAGAGGGGCACGCTCCACGATCCCCGAAGCAAGCGCGGACACCATCAACACCACGGCGATCAACGCGAATACCGTCAGCAAATCGGGCACGTCAGCCTCCCTTCCGGCGAGATACGAACGATGACTTGCACCCCGACATTGGAGGCCGACACCTTATACCTTTCTAGAAGTCTGGCCGAAAAGACCGGTCTGTTGAGGGCTGGAGTATA
>JADDPA010000057.1 GCA_016782125.1 Thermobaculum sp. | reverse complement strand
GCCTTGTGCAGCAGGTCGATAACCTGCTCGTCGACCGGCCATGTCCACGGAGGCGCTCCGATCCCAGTGGCGTTCTCCAGCGTCTGGTCGTTCAAGAGCCGCAGGTTCATGAACATGAACGATCCGACCGGCCCCCGGTAGCCACGCTCCGCCATCAGCCCGCGCACGGCGCCGAGCAGGATACCCTGGCCCCAGTGCATGGCCCAGTTCATCCACACGCGCTCCTCGTCGGGCTTGCCGGGCTGCCGAAGCAGTCGTTCCAGTGTGTGCCCGGGAACGAAAGAGTTGGGGCGGCGAGTGAACCGCTGCTCCACCTTCTCCGCGGCGGTCATTGCCGCGACCCCTACGATCCCCGACACCAGTCCCCGTGCCGCCGCATTGATTGTGACCACCATCCGTCCCTTCCGGGCGTCTCCGTCGCGCCGCACCCAGCCCGTCCACCGCCGCGCGGCACGTATCCGGGCCGGCAGGGTATACTCGGCGTTACTATGGCTCCATCGATTCCCCCGGCGGGCCGGTCCCTGCCGGGCTTGCTGGTCTGCCAGGGTCTCTACTACGCCGCGACGGGTATCTGGCCGCTGGTCGATAGGCGCACGTTCCAGGCCGCGACAGGGCCGAAGGCCGATTTCTGGCTGGCGGAGACGGTCGGTGCGTTGGTTTCGGTCGTGGGCGGGACGCTGGTCGTGGCCGGGGTCCGGGGGGAGTCAGGACCGGAGATACGGCTCCTGGCCGCGGGGAGCGCGGCGGCGCTGGCGGCCATCGAGATCACCTACGCCGCCGGGGGGAGCATCCGCCGCGTCTACCTGCTCGATGCGCTGCTGGAGCTGGGGTTCGTCTCGTGGCACGTAGGGGTCACCGTATCGAAACGGGAGTGACTCACAAGGTGGGCGGGTAACCGACCCGCCTCGACCCGAGCGCGAGCGCAAGGGCAAGGATATACCGCGCGAAACGCCGCGCCCGCCCACCTACTTACTAGCGGAGCCCGGCCCCAGCATGATGCGCATTCCGGGCTCAGGCCGAGATCCTGGTAGAGGTCGGATCCCCGCTACTCCGCGTACGCGTTGAGTGATAACCTGTCTACCCGAGACGCCAACGTCGCCGCGGTTGGCTGCCCGTAGATACGGGTGGTATCGAGGGAGTTGTGCCCGAGCAGGGTCGCCAGCCCCACGAGGTCTCCCGGGTTGTCCGTCAGGTAGTACATCGCGAACGCGTGCCGCAGCGTGTGCGCGCTCGCGTCCGGAGGTACTAACCTGCGCGCCGAGCAGTCGCGCACCAGGAAGTCGATCACCCTGCGCATCGCCTGCGCGCTCAGCCTCCCGCCTTTCTGGCTGCCCCACAACGGCGTACCCTCCGCCCCACGTCGCCTGCGCGGCCAAGCCCTGGCCACAGCAGGCACAGTCGACTCCACTCCTAGGGTCGGGGCGACGTAGCTTGCGAGCGCCTGCCTGGCGGACGCGTTGACGGGTGCGCTCCTGGCCTTGTTGCCCTTGCCCGCACGGATTGCCACCGAGCCGCCCCTCTCTCCGAACACGATGTCCTCGTAGTCCAGCGCGGCGCACTCCCCTATCCGCATCCCGGTCTGCAGCAGCACCTGCACGAGCGCGTAGTCGCGCGCCGCATGTCTGCTCCGGCTCGCCTCCCGCAGCAACGCGTTCACCTGCCTATCGGTGAGACCCCTCGGCGCCGGCGGCCCCTGCCGCCCGATGGACTTCAGGCGCGACGAGGGGTCGGCCGGCAGGTATCCCCGCTCCACCAGCCAGCCGCAGAAGGACCGCAATCCCGCGAGGCGGGTGTTCACCGTGCTGGGTGACTTAGCCCGCCCGTGCTGCAGCTCGTTGCGGTACCCAAGGAGCGCGATCGGCGTCAGGTCCTGAAGCTGCGGAACCCGCCCCTCCTCCGACTCGTACCAGACGAGGAAGTCGCGCATCGCACCCGCGTATGCTCGCAGCGTATGGCCGGACCGATCCGCCGACTCCAAATCGCGGGTCCACTCAGAGACCAGGTCCTCGATAGCTGCGTGCCCTACCTATTTATCGCTCGTTTTTCTCACGCCTTAGCACTCCTTATAGAGCGCCTAATGATAGCAGAAAGGGCGGGAAAACGAGCGATAATGCTTCTTATCGGCCCTAGGGAACCGCCAATCGGCCGCTCCTTCACTACTGGCGCATCGCAGCCCTGAGTACGGTCGTCATCTCCCGAACCGCCTCTTGTCCGTCGCTCTCCTCGACCGCGAAATCGACCGCGGCGTGCAGGTGGTCGGCGATATCCAGCAGGGACACCTCGCGTAGCGCGGAACTGGCAGCGTTGATCTGCTGCACGATCTCGAGGCAGTATCGGTCCTCCTCGACCATCTGCTGCAAGCCCCGCATCTGGCCCTCCAAGCGGCGCAGGCGCCGCAGCAGGTCGTCCTTGTTCTCCCGGCTCCGCTGCACCAGCAGCTTCCCATCCACGAACGAGTATTCCAAGCGAGTATACTCCCCCCTAGTATTGGCACAGACCTTGCACCCTCGTGGCGACGCTAGATAGTAGCAGAGGGGGAAGGGCCTATGGCATAGAGCGGCTATCAACCTAAACCTTTTGCACAGCGACGGACCGGGATAAGTCGGTCGGCCGTAGGAGGAGAGAAGATGTTCTTTCACGTCAAGCAACTGCAGTTTCAGGCCAAGCCGGAGCGGCCCGACCCGATCTACGCCAAGAAGCTGCAGGAGCTGATCGGCGGGCAGTTCGGTGAGATGACGGTGATGATGGCGTATCTGTTCCAGGGGTGGAACTGCCGCGGGCCGCAGAAGTACCGCGACATGCTGCTCGACATCGGCACCGAGGAGATTGCCCACGTCGAGATGCTCTCCGTGATGATCGCCCGCCTGCTCGAGGGGGCACCGGTGAACATGCAGGAGGATACTGCCGCGAGTGTACCCGTGGTCGGGGCCGTGATGGGCGGCTCGGATCCTCGAGCAGCCATCCTGGCGGGAATGAACCCGCAGCACGGGATAGTAAGCGGGCAGGGCGCCGTGCCAAAAGACAGCGTAGGTTTCCCATGGACTGGGAACTACATAGCCTCCAGTGGCAACTTGCTCGCCGACTTCCGCTGGAATCTGATGGCGGAATCGCAGGGCAACCTGCAGGTGGGGAGGCTGTACGCGATGACGGATGACTCGGGTGTGCGCGAGATGCTCTCGTTCAACCTCGCCCGCGACATCATGCACCAGAACCAGTGGGCGGCAGCGATCGAGGAGCTGCAGTCCGACGGGCTGCACCAGTTCATCGTTCCGGACACCATGCCACAGGAGCGGGTCCTGCAGTCGCAGGCGTACACCTTCTGGAACCTGTCGAACGGCGAGGAGAGTGGCGAGGGCCGATGGGCAAAGGGATCGACGCCCGACGGCCGTGCCGAGTTCGAGTACCTCGCCAATCCGGTGCCCCTGACCGACGACACCGGTATGGCACCTCCTGCCGATCCGCGGCTGTACGGCACGCAAAAGCAGCCGATGCCGCCGGTGGCAGAGGGGCCGAACCCAATCGAGGGGCAGCAGATACCTGCCAACGTGCGGCAGACCGACTCCTCCGGAGGGATGAGCTCCCAGTAGAGGGACCCGGCTAGGGAGTGGCGTGGCAATCACCAGGCCAGAGTCGTAGCGCCGGCTGGGCAATCTGCGGCTAGAGCCGAGGGGCTCTCAGCTACCGCTCCCCACCACGCACGCCCTGCGGCAGTTCCCGCTCTTGGAGGGCGTGCCGCTAGCCACCACAAGGACAAACGAGATGACCTACGCCAAGCGAATAGTGCGAACCGATCCCAGTGGGCACACGAGTCACCAAGACGTTCGCGACTTCCCGCCGGTTGTGCGATGGCGAGTGTGAGATGCACGGCCAGCACGGGATGGACTGCGTTCAAGCGCGCAGTTGGTGGGAGCGGGCCTGCCGTGACCTGCTGACGCGGCTCGCTGCGCAGCGGTATGCGCGAGAGAGACTTGGCGGGTGCGGGGGACGCCGAGCGCTCCGAGGCGTTGGCGCGCTTCGGGGTGCTACGTCCCCACCTGGAAAATGGTGTCACTCTGGCCCGCTCGGCGCGGGGGGCTGGTATTCCCCTCCGCACAGCCCAGCGGTGGCTGGCGCGCTACCGGCAAGGCGGACTCGCCGGGTTGCTGGATCGCATCCGAAGCGATCGCGGCCAGACCCGCGGCATCCCGCCTGAACTGGAGCGCCTGATCGAGGGGCTGGCTCTCGGCAAGCCAGCGCCCAGCGTCGCATCTATCCATCGACGGGCATCCGAAATCGCCGTCCGCGAGGGCTGCCGGAGCCGGGCTACTACCAGGTGTACCGGCTCGTACGCCGTCTGGATCCGGCGCTCGCCACCCTGGCGCATAAGGGTGAGAAGGGATACCGGCAGGCGTACGACCTGCTGCACCGAAGGGAGGCGGGCCGGCCCAACGAGCTCTGGCAGGCGGACCACACCCAACTCGACATCCACCTGCTCGATGAGAAAGGGCAATCGGCGCGCCCCTGGCTCACGATCATCCTCGACGATTACAGCCGGGCCGTCCCGGGCTACCACCTCGCCCTGTCCGCCCCCTCGAGTACCGGCACGGCCCTCGCGCTGCACCAGGCGATCTGGCGCAAGGGCGACGCGAGGTGGCAGATGTGCGGCATCCCGGACACCTTCTACACCGACCACGGGCCAGACTTTACTTCTAAGCATATGGAGCAGGTGGCGGCGGATATCGGGATGGGGCTTGTGTACTTCGAGGCTGGGCAGCCCCGCGGGCGCGGCAAGATCGAGCGGTTCTTCGGCACGGTGAACCAGCTCTTCCTCTCGGACCTCCCCGGATACGCCCCGGTGGGGAGCGGAGATGTCCGGCCGGTGCTGACCCTCCCCGAGCTCGACGCGCGTTTCCGCTCCTGGTTGATCGACACCTACCACCGGAGGATCCATGGGGAGACGCACCAGACGCCCGCGGAGCGCTGGGAGGCGGGCGGCTTCCTGCCCCGTCTGCCGGAGTCCCTGGAGCGCCTCGACCTGCTGCTGCTCACGGTCCCGGACTCGCGTCGGATACGCCGCGATGGTATCCGCTTCCATGGCTACCGATACATGGACGCGACGCTCGCCGCCTACGTGGGCGAGGACGTGATCATCCGGTACGACCCGCGCGACCTCGCGGAGATCCACGTCTATCACGAGGGCGCATTCCTGTGCCGCGCTGTCTGCCTGGAGCTG
>JADDPA010000001.1 GCA_016782125.1 Thermobaculum sp. | reverse complement strand
GCGTCCGGGCCTAGCCGCTGTCTGGTCCAGCGCTGGCCGTTCCACCGTGCGCGCCCTTGACCTGATCCCTCGCGCCGCCCTTGCCATCCGAACTCAATTCGCCTTATGCTTTATGTACAGAGGAGAGAGCCATGCGAGACCCTGACACCTGCCTGCCGACCCACAACCTGCGTCCACTGACCTTGGATGACCTGGGAGAAGACGTTCCCAAGGAGTACCTGGCAATAGGCGTGCTCATCTGTCCGGAGTGCGGGCTGATCTACTCACGCGCGTACGCCGGGCGGCATGGAGAGACGCGGCTCGCGGCGTGATTGGGGCCGAAGCTCCCTTCACGCACCCCGGGAGTCAACTGGTACAAGGCAACTCGGCTATACGCAATCAGGTTGAGCCGTGGTGCGTGTCATCCCGAACGCGGTGAGGGATCCGTAGCCCGTACCACGGATTCCTCGCGGGCTCGGAATGACAAATGCGCCGCTTTTCAGCCCGGGTGCATATTAATCAGGCGGCTCCCAGGTATCGGTGCACGGTCTCGGACAGGGTCCCCATGTCGAACGGCTTGCGAATCAGGCCGGCCGGGTTACACTCGCCCAGCTCGATCTGCCCCGCGGCGGTCATCAGCAGCACCACCGTGCCGCGGGTGGACGGATCCTCATGCAGCTTCCTGCATAGCTCCACACCGCTCATGCGCGGCATCATGATGTCAGTGAGCACTAAACGGGGATGCTCCTCGAGCGCGATTGTCAGCGCCTCCACGCCATCGCCCGCCGTGAGGATGTCCATGTCCTCCTCATCGAGGAACAGCGCGATGAGGTCCGTCAGGTCCGACTCGTCATCCACCACCAGTATCTTGTCCATACTGTAGTTTCCGCAACCAGTGGGCCACTGATACCGCACAAAATGTCAATATCTGGTTACAATCCAGTCGATCACCGTGGCGGGAGCCTCGACGGACAAGAGGACTGCAGCGAGGCGTACGATAACCCCCGAGTCACGGCACAGCCATCGCACCCGCTAGGGTTCTGTTCGGGGGACGACAGTACCGGAGGTGGATGCGGCCGCGCCTCGGACCTGGCGGCGAGACGCACCCCTTACCCGTCTGGTCATGCTGGCCGGGCCGTCTCCCTGTCTTTTTCCCAGCAGCCTTCACCCTCTACCGACCTGACGGCCACCCCATTTGGGGACTTCCCCACCGGTATCTTCGTCACCTGCCGGCCGGTCGCCTCCTCGATCACCGAGAGGGTGCTGTCAGCGGTGTTCGTCACGTAGAGCTTCCCGTCGTGTACCACCACGCCGTGCGCACGTCGGCCGGCTGGGATGCGCCTCGCCTGCCTCCCCTGCCGCGTATCCACCACTGAGACATCCCCGGAGCCGGAGTTCCCGGTGTATACTCGCCGGCCATCGGAGGAGACCGCGATCATCGAGGGCTGCTGGCCGACCGGCACCTTGGAAGCCACCTGCCCATCCCGGATCACGGACACTGTGCTCTCGAGGAAGTTTGTGACGTAGGCATCGCCCGTGGGCAGGACGCCGATCTCGTAGGGGTTGGTGCCGACCGGGATGGTCGCCACGACCGTATCCCTGTCCGGATCGATGACCGACACGGTGTTGTCCTTCGTGTTCGTGACGTATACGCGCTTTCCATCCGGGCCGACCCGCACGCCGTGCGGTACCTGCCCCACAGCTATCGTGTTGAGAACCTTGTGCGTGGCGGCGTCCACCATGGCGACGGCATTTGCCCTGCCCAGCGTGATGTAGGCTCGCTTGCCGTCGGGTGAGAAGCCCAGGTCATCCGATGGGCTATCCAGGGCAACGCGCGCGATCAATTGGTGTGTGACGGTGTCGAAGACGTACGCCTGGTCTTCGCCATATTGCGTGACCCACAACTCAGCGCGGTCCGGACTCACCGCGAGGTGATGCGGTCCCTTGCCGGTCTGGAGCGTGTCAATCTTCGCGTTCGTGGCGACGTCAACAACGGTCGCCGTGTCCGTCCCCTCATCCGCGGTGTATACCCGGCCCTGTGGACTGCTCTGCCGCGCCGCGTATGCACTGCCCCCGAGCCCACCTCCACCGACCATGCCGCAACCGGCCAGGGTCAGTGCAAACATCACTAGCAGCGACAAGCCGGCATGCCCCCGCAAGCTCCAGCTGCCTCCGGCGCCGAGAGGTTGCCCCCATCTATTCACCATTACCAAAGACCTCGCTCCCTCCAGCGGCCGCCTGCGCAGCCGTGCGTCAATATTCAAGGTTCGCCGGTCGCCCCCTACTCGGCCACGTCCAGCTTGATGTTCAGGTTAGCCGGCGGCCGTCCGGGCTGCTCTACGGCGACCTGGACCACCCATTCGCCGGCCATCGTGAGTTGGGCGTACGTGACAGAGCGGCCCGACCCCAGATCCTGCAGCACGACGTCCTCGTAATGCGCGTGCGCCGGCATCAGAAGCGTCATCTGCACGGTCGCCCGGGGAAGTGGCTTGCCCGAAGTATCGGTCACCGCCAGTTCCAGCTCGGTTCCCTCGCCCGCGTGTGGTCTCGTCGGCGTTACTCGCAATTCAGCCCTCACCCCGTCGGCCTCGGCGACACGAGGCGCGGCCACCGGCACCGAAAAGACTGCCCGGGCATCGTCATGGCCGGGACGGCGGGCGACGATCTCGACCTTCCACGTCCCCGGGGCGCTCAGCTGCGGACCCGCGAGCCGGTAGTGCCCATCCCCCGCATGTCGGGCTACCGACTCGCTCTCGGCGATGCCTTCGCTCTCGAGGCTAAAGCGTACCGCCACCTTGCTCGCGTCCGTCACTGGCCGATCACCGTCGGTGAGCCGCATGTCTATGGTGTTCTGGCCTGCCACCGCCGGGTCCGCGGAGAGCGTAATCCGACCCTCCTCCGTCTCCACGGTCTCCGAGAAGGCGACCGCCGGAGCCGCGCTCGTGGTCTGGGCCGGGGGCGAGAGCGAGGTGAGCACCCCGGTCGCGAGCAGCACGAGCCCCACCAGCAGCACCTCGGCGCGCACCGCCCGGAAGAGGCGCCGCGAGACGGCTGGGGACGCCCCACGGCGGAATCTGCGAGCCAGTCGCCGCAGCCGTTCGCTACCCAGATAGAGGTTCGCGGCTCCCAGCGCCACCAGCGGCAAGAAGAGGATCGTCTTCGCCAGCAAGCTCAGACCGTACGAAGTGCCGGTAAGCGCGGCGACCTCGCGCACCTGGAACCACGCAGAGTAGACACCAGTGAGCGTGAGGACCGCAACCGCGGGCAGTGCAAGCCGCGAGAAGCCGGGTATCAGCGCTCGCAGGAACGCCCCTCCCTCCGATGCATCAAGCACCGCCAGCCCCCGCGGCGTGACGAGCAGCAACTGCACCAGCCCGCCAATCCACAGCGACGTCGCCACCAGGTGCAGCCAGTCCATAGCGACCGGCAGGCTGGTGAGGAAAAGCACGGCGAATGCGAGCACCACTCCGGCGAGCCCGACCCACCAGCGCCGTGGGTCTGGCCGGATGGAGATGAACCAGACCACGGTGCCACCGACGATTAGCACGGCGTGGAGCGCATGCCCGCCCAGGGCTGGAGCCACTGGCACCCACCCCGGCATTTCCGGCTGCCCCGACGCAGCGCTGTGGCTCACCAGGCTGGTGGTCAGCAATACCGCCGAAGCCAGGAGCAGACCCACCGCCCACGGCCACCCGCCGTTCCAGCGCACTCGGGGCGCCCAAAGCAACCCGACGAGCGCGGCAATGAGTCCCATCCTGGCAAACCAGACCACGCCGTAGCGCGTGGAGAGCAGGTCGAGGAGCGGCCGGCCGAGGGCATCCGGGATGGGGAGCCTCGATGCGACGACCGCCTGCAACGCGAGGGAGGCGAGGCTGCCGAGCAGGAGCAGGCCGAGCGCGATGCGGGCGACGAACAACACATGCGGCACCATCGCACCCTCCAGGCATGCCGAAGTGCCCGCCGGCGAAGCAAGGGTCGTGTCCGTCCGCACGCCGCCCGCTACCGGTACCAACTCCCGTGCGGGGGATCGGCGGTACGCGCCGATGATGGGCGCCAGCACGAGCGACCGAAACCCGAAGGCTCCGAACAGCAGCGCCATACCCAGAAGGTTCAGCACGCGCACGAGCGTGGACGGCACGACCGGCGCACCACCCTGGGTGCCCGCTCCGGTGGCGACGGTGACCACGCCGACGGGTGGTACGGCGTCGCCCACGGTGAAAGCGAAAGCCCCCGCTAGGGAGTGGCCGTCCACCGTGGAGAGGTTGTGCCAGCTGACCGTGTACGTGCCGTCCGGCAGAGAGGACAACCCCACGCTCGCGCTCTTGCGGTCCGCCCCCTCGATCCGGAAGTCTCCGGCATCGACCTGGGTGCGCCTGGTGTCGTACACCTCGATCCCGCTGAAACGCGGCTCGATTGGCTCGCTGAACCACAGGCGCACGCGGTTGGGAGCCTGCGGCACGGCGGAGTTGGCCGCCGGGTCGGCGCGCAGCAGGCCGGTGTGCGCGCTGGCGGACCGCGGCTGGAGCAAGGGTACGAATGCCAGAAGCACGAGCGCGATAATCGGCATTGAGAGTCGACGAGACATGAACATCGGTAGTCGCGGGGAGCGCGGACCGGGATAGGCCCGGCGCTCCTCGACTCCTCCTATCTAAACGCTCTCGGACCGCGCGGCCGACGCGGGGTCTGAATGGCTCCTGCGAGCTGCCAGGGTACCAAGCGCCGCGAGCAGGCCAAGCAGCCCGACACCGATGCCGATATACCCGAGGATACGTGCCTGAGCGGCCGCGTCGCGAGCCTGTATCGCCGCCGTGCGGGCCTGCTCCAACTGCGCCTGCATCTCGGACACCGCTGGCTGCTTCTCCGGGAACTGAAGCTCTGTCAGGCCCTCAACCCCGTTGAAACGGTTGGGGCCGCTCTCGAAGCGCTCGTCAGTCGTCTCGCCGCCGATGGTACCGGTGAAGTGGAAGATGTAGTCTCCCACCTTGGTCGGGATGAAGTCGCCCAGGTAAACCCCCGGCTCGCCGAACGCCGCGCGCAACGGCACCGACATCCGGTCATTTCCCTGGATTACCTCGGCCTTGAGCGCCTTCTCCAATCCCTCAACCGGCTTGCCCTCGGCCGCTCCCTCAGGAGCTGCCTCGACGACCTGTATCCAGATGCCGTTTGGCTGGTTGAGGTAGGCGGGCTCGTTCTGGAAGCCGACCGTGAACTCGTACTTACCCACCTCGCGGTGCTCGTGCGCGCTCGCCATCCCCGGTGCCACGGAAAGCAGCGCCACGACCGCGAGGAGGCTCAACCATCTGACGTAGGATGCGATGCGCGGATGTCGTAATGAAACCATGCTGCGTCTCCAAATATCCTGCCCGGGCTCCAAAGCGATCCCCGGACAACCCAAAGTCCGGCCTTGCCGCGGCACGAGGCCGCTATGACAAGGAACAGAGCTTTATCATCAGTGTCGAGCTAGGAGGAGATCGGTGGTCTGTGTAGTGGTGATGGATCGGTTTGGCCGGCACCCAGGAGCGCGGCCGCGACAAGGCTCCTGGTCGTGTTTGCGGGGGGGCGCTCGACCTGCTGGGCAGTTGTCGCCTGCAGAGAGTCGCCGGGCACCGCGGATGCCACCGTGCCGGCCTGTATCACCGGATTATCGGGGACGGCTACCGTCCCGCTCTCATCATGGTGACACACGTTGACGGGGACTGAGCTGTGGCCCGTGGCGGGGTGGTGATCGTGCAGCCCCTCCGACACCTGGCGATCGTGGAGGGCCAAGTGGTCGGCCGTGACGTGCCCGCCGTGCATCCAGGCCATGGATGCAGCGGGCGCCGCCAGTGCGAGCAACAGCGCGAGTGCACAGAACAGCGTCGCTCGCGACAAGCGAAGCCACGGCGCGCTGGAACCCAGGCGACGCTGGTATGGGATGGAGCCCGCGATCATCTTGCCCCTTCTATCCTGCACAACCAGTATAGCGCCCGAGGGCGAAAGACCCTCGAGCCCTGTCGTACCGCTCGTGCTAGAAGGCTCGCCCAGTCACGGGGCCCAACACTTGGGGAGGTGGGCGGAGACAGAGAGCGTCCCTGCCACATCCTACCGTAGTTATGGGAGGAGAGTTACAGGCCGTTGGACAGTCCAACTCGGCCTTGCCGCCCATCCGATGAATGAGTCCTGCATTGCGACTGTGATGCGCGAAGTTGGACTGTCCGATAGTCGCGTGTGCGAGCAGGAAAATGAAAACGACTGCATCAACACCCACCAAACACTAAAATCGCGTTACACTGTCTGTGCCGTAAACGATTGTTTACACGAAGCCGGAGATAGTGTGGCTGTGCTTGCTTCCACCCCCTTCACCGAACCCTCTATCCCCATCAGGCGCATCCTTAAGTCTGATGCCATAAAGCAGATTCGCGTCTGGATCGAAAGTCGCGAGCTTCAGTACGGTCTGTCCTCTGACCAGATGCTGCTTGCTGTCCAGAACGCGGAGATCGATGAAACTCAGGAGATAACCTCCTGGGCATTCTGGTACCGGACGCTTCAAACTCTGACGAGTTGAGCCCTGCTGACGAGTGGGTGCGTGACTGGTACCCTTGGGACAGCTACCGATCAGTTCACGAGAGCTACCTGCGACGACACCGCTTTGTGGTTGATGATGAACTCACCTGGTTCGAGTTTCCCGATGAAACTGGTGCCCTCCAGTCAATCGTCCTAGCAGGCCAAATCCAATGCCATAGTGACGTGGTTGTTCGAGTGCAGAAGAGCCTGCAAGTGCAGTACGACCTGCACGGACGGCCGCAAGTCCTGGGCGATCGCTATGTATACCATGCGTACAGGCCGGGTGAGCGAGGCATCCTGCGGTATGACAACGCCCACACAGAAACGCCCGACGAGTTCCACCGCCACGAATATGATCTGATCACAGGTGTGGAGAAGTCCCGCTCACTGATCAGCCGTGCAGAGATGCCGCGGTTGTCCGTGTTCCTAGACGAGGTAGCAGAGATGGTGGGTTTTGGTGTGTAGGCAGTCTTCGGACTGGTTTGCGCTCCCAGTGCCTTGTTAACCTACGCCCCCCCGCTCTCTACATTCCCGTATTCAACATCACCGAGGGCTAGCTGCTCAACCCAGGATTTCTGCTTGAAGGGCCGTGACGCACCTACCAACCCATTGTGGACAGTGCAGTCTATCGGATTGCTGGCGGCTACTGACCTCGGATGACCTGGGAGATGCTGTCCCCAAGGAATGCCTGGCGATGGGCACGCTTATCCGCTCGGAGTGCGAGTTGAACTACTCCCACGCATTCATCGAGCGGTATGGGGAGACACAGCGCGTGCCCCCCGGGCGGGCTAACGGGGCTCGGGTCCTGCCACAACATCGTCTCAACCGTGCCCTGCCATGATGTGGTTGCTGCGGAGAGGGGGTGCCCAACCTCACGCCGTAGTAACTTCTCTCCGGCCCGCGCCCCACCTACCATAGGGGCGCGGGCCTTCCCGTGCACCCTACCTCAGCCCCAGCCGCTCCACGGCCCGCCTCTTCGCCTGCTCGCCGCGAGCTGACCCACGATGTGGAGATCCGCCTCACCCCAGCGGTGCGGTGAAGAACGTCCAAGTGCGACGCGAAACCCATTACACCGGCGCTCTCCCTGCTCCTCACACGCACCACTCGTAGCACTCCCCCTTGTAGCCCGGTACCGACACCCGCTGCGCCCGGCACTGCTCAACCAGCCGGTCGAGGCCTGCACGCAGATCCTCGGTGGGCAGGCCAAGGTGCCGGGCCAGGAGCTCAGGCGCGGCGTACACCGCCGGGGGGAGGTACGTCTCCAGGAAGCGCTCCAGCGCCGCCTCTCGCCCCAGGGTCTCCGCAGCCGCCACGGCTTGCGGGTAGTGGGTGCGCACGAGCGCGTGGCGCATCTCCAGGTCGTCGGGGGAGAACACCTTGGAGAGCAGCAGGCGGGTGTCCAGCTCCTCGACCGCGCGCAGGTACGCGGCACGCTCCGCCTTGCCGGTCGGGAAGCCCGCCTCCCGGCGCAGCTCTCCCGTGCTCAGCACGCCGCCCGCGCCCTCCAGCACCTCCGCGATTCGCTGCGCCCCGGCCGATAGCTCTCCGCTCCGGTACAGTTCCGCCGGTGACCGCAACTCTCCGCGGAGCCGGATCACCGCGGGCAGCAGGTCCCAACTCACCCACGTCGGCCGCTTGCGCACGATCGCGGTGTAGAACCCCGCCTCCGCCCGGCCCAGGGTCCAGCGCCACCCGTACACCTCCCCCGAAGGGCTGTCGTGGCCGGAGTCCGTCGCCGCGTCCGGGTCTCCCATGTAGGCGTGGTAGAGGTTCGGCACCTCCGGCGACGCAGGGTACAGGGTGGCGACGCCCAATGCGCCGATGAGCGCTGCCGCCTCCTCGGGACCATGGATGCGCCGCTCCGGCGTCTGCCACCAGTTCTCCAGCCGCTGCTGATACAGCGTCGCGTCGGTCACCACATTCCTCCTCTTGATACACGTCGACCCAGGGGTTTGTGCACGGTCTCAGGCGGTACCCCCGCCGGTGGCGATGTTGACCAAACCCGCCCTTGTTGCTGTGCTACTCCAGATGCAGCCGCTCCGTGCCCGGCTCCTGAGGCGCGACGATCGACCATGCCACATCCGGACGAGACCGAATCAAGCCCTCCCGAACTCCCGCAGCAGGCGTAGGTTCTCCACCGTTACCCAGCCACGCCAGTGTTCGTCATATTCGGTGGGCCAGCCGCCGTCCGCCTCCTGCTCCGCCGCGAGCGCATCCAGCGCCCGTTCGATCATCGCCCTCGGCAGTACCCGTCCGAAGTATGTCCGGGGATTGCGAACGTAATCGAGCGAGAGTCGCCTGCCCTCGGCGTGCTGCCGTACGAGCCACCACAGCACACCAGGGGCGTACAGTCCCCACTCGGGATGATCCCATTCCGTCACAAAGTAGTAGGCATACGGGCGCGTCGCATAGTAGTCCTCCCCGAGCAGGTCCTCCGGCTTCGCCAGTCGCTCGAACATCGATGCGACCCGTCTGTGCAGCCGCTCCGAGCCCAAGTCCAGCTCCCGGAGCAGCCCGACGAGCGTGCAGGAGGGGTTGAGCGCCGGCCACTGCCAGCCCGCGAACCACGGCGCGAGCGGGTGCTCGTACACCCTCGGCGAGAAGCGCCAACTCCCATCCTCGTCCTGCGCCGCCTCCAGGTACTCCACCGTGCGTTGCAGCAACGGGTGCTCCTTTGGCACCTCCGCCTGCAGGCAGATCAGCAGCGCAAGCTCCGTCGCGAACGGGTTGGAGTCGGGCGCCTTGATGTCCGGCTCCAGCCCGTGGCCGAAGCCGCCATCCTGATTCTGATAGCGCCCCAGCACCTCAAGGAGGTCTTCCCTGGAGGCGTCGCCGAAGTGATACCCAAACCGCGCCCGCTCAATATCCCGACCTCGCTCCTCCAGGAACCGTCCCGCGCTCGACACCAGATCCATATACCCCTCCGGCAATTCCTCACACTCGTGCCACAACATTCGTCACTGTGCTCCGAACCCGCGGCCTCGGCCGCGAGCACCGCGCACCCGGCCTGCTCACCACGCATCGTAACCTACAATGGTGACAGCCAACGGCACCATCTCGGAGGGAGCGATGTCACGCACGGCACGGCTGCTCGAGATCCTGATCACGCTGCGAACCGGCTCGCGTTTCACGGTGCAGCAGATGGCCGCGACGTTCGAGGTATCGCGGCGTACGATGCTGCGCGACCTGCACGCCCTCGCGGAGATGGGCGTCCCCCTGCAATCCACCCCCGGCCCGGGCGGCGGCTACGCGCTCGCCGGGGATCGCCGGTTGCCGCCGCTCTCGCTGGGCGTGGACGAGGCGCTCGGCGTGCTGCTCTCGTACGAGGCGTTCCTGCGGCAGGCCCAGGCGCCGTTCACCGCCCAGAGCCTCTCGGCCGTGACGAAGCTGCGGGCCGCGCTGCCGTCCGATGTCGTGCGGGAACTCGACCGCATCCGCCGCCACGTCGCGATTTTGGAGCGACCCTCCCCGTATCAGGCTCCCCTCCTGGACGGGCTCCTGCAGGCCGCGCTGGACCGTACCCACCTGCGCGCGGTGTACGACTCCATGACCGGCGTCTCGGATCGGCTGATCTTTCCGTTCGGGTTGTACGCATCCCAGGGGTTCTGGTACTGTGCCTGCTACGATCACAAGCGCGAGATGAACCTCTCGCTTCGCGCCGACCGGTTCCTCTCCATTGAACCTGTGCCAGGGCTGGAACACCCTGCGCATATCACCATCGCCGACTGGTTGGGTGTGGTGGAGAAGGACGATGGGAACGGCCTGCCCCTGCGAGCGAGCGTCACGCCGCGCGGGACGAAGAACTTCGAGCTGACCGCGCTGTTCGGCCCGATCGCGGTGGATGAGCAGGGCCGGGGGCGGATCGAGACCACGATTCCTCGCGCCGAGACCGAGTGGTACGCCGCCCGCCTCATGCAAGTGGGAGCCGATGTGGTTGTTGAGTCGCCGCCGGAACTCATCGCGGCCATGGCGGCGAGGGCGCATGAGATCGCCGCTCTATATGGAAGGTCCGTGCCGCGCACCGCGGGCTGAGATGATGCCGCGCAGAAGAGAGAGGTGATCACGATGCCGACCCCGCCCGTGTTTGACGGCCACAACGATACCCTGCTCGACCTCTACCTACCCCAGCGCGGCGCCGGGCGCAGCTTCTTCGAGCGGGGCGAGAGCGGCCACATCGACCTCCCCCGCGCCCGGGAAGGCGGCTTCGGCGGCGGGTTCTTCGCCGTGTTCGTCCCGCCCGCGCGCGCTCTCCCGTCGGACATGGCGGTGGTCCAGACCGGCGCCGGGGTTGAGGTGCCGCTCCCCTCGCCGCTCGACCCCGTGTACGCCCGCACCGTCGCCAACGGCATGACGGCACTGCTCTTCCGGCTGGAGGCAGAGGCGGACGGCGCGCTCAAGGTCGTGCGCACCGCGGCGGAGCTCGGGGCTTGCCTGGACGGCGGGACACTCGCGGCGATCCTGCACTTCGAGGGCGCGGAGGCGATCGACCCCGAGCTCGACTCCCTGGAGGTGCTATACCAGGCCGGGCTGCGCTCCCTTGGCCCGGTCTGGAGCCGCCCGAACCTTTTCGCCCACGGCGTGCCGTTCGCGTTCCCCGGCTCCCCCGATACCGGCCCCGGGCTCACCGGCCTCGGCCGGGACCTCGTCCGTGCGTGCAACCGGTTAGGCGTGATGATCGACCTCTCGCACCTCAACGAGCAGGGCTTCTGGGACGTCGCCGCGCTCAGCGACGCGCCGCTCGTCGCTACCCACTCGAACGTCCACGCGATCTGCCCCGTGACCCGGAACCTGACGGATCGGCAGCTCGACGCCATCCGCGAGTCCGACGGCATGGTCGGCCTTAACTTCGCGGTTGCCTTCCTGCGCGAGGACGGGGATCGCAACCCCGACACCCCGCTGGAAACGATGGTGCGCCACGTCGAGTACCTCGTGGACCGGCTGGGTATCGACCGGGTGGGGCTGGGCAGCGACTTCGACGGGGCAATGATCCCCCGGGAGATCGGCGACGTGACCGGCCTGCCGAAGTTGCTCGCCGCACTGGGAGCCCACGGCTACGACGAGGAATCCCTCGCCAAGCTTGCCCACCGCAACTGGCTCCGCGTGCTCTCCCTCACCTGGAAGGAGTAAATCCAAGGAGAACACTGTCCCGAATCGTGGCGTCAAGACCGTCGAGCTCGATCGCAATGCAGCGCGCCGGGGCAGCATGACAGGTGGTGTTGCGAGTGTCGAGTAAACTTTGTCCCGTATGGCAGTTGAACGTCTGGTAGTGCGAGAGGAGGCTCCATGTTGTCCGATGATCAAGACATCAGGGCACGTGAGGAACCCAGGGCAAGCCGACCGCGCACTCCTGGGCCGGGCTACGGGGTTCCGGAGGGCGATGAGACGCTGCTGCCGTGGAGTCATGTGGAGGAGCGGGTCCGAGAGGCACGCGCCTACTGGATGGCGACCGTTCGTCCCGAGGGTCGACCGCACGCCGTGCCGACGTGGGGCGTCTGGGTAGACACAACGTTCTACACCGAAGGCGGGGGGCGCAAGGTGCAAAACCTCAGATCAAACCCCGCGGTGGTGGTGCATCTGGAGAGTGGTGAGGACGTTGTGATCATCGAGGGGGATGCCTCGGAGATCAGCAGGCCGGAGCGGTCGCTCTTCAAGCGCATCGACGCCGCCTATGCGGCCAAGTACGACTACAAACCCAGCGACAACCTGTCCGGTCCCGACGATGTGCCGTACCCCGACGGCGGGCTCTTCGCCGTCCGCCCCCACGTCGTCTTCGCCTGGACCCGGTTCCCCGAAGACGTAACCCGGTTCCGCTTCGGCCCCGATTGATCCGGGTATCGCACGTGCATCTCGCCTCCGTCGGCATCAGCGACCAGCGCCGACGAACAGCCTTTTCCGGCTGCTCACCGCCACAAGTCTGCTTGAACCGACTTCTCGCCCTGTGCTACCCTCGGGAGCACGCCGGTAGCTGTGACGGCCCTGGGCCAATGGCGATGCGTCTCGGAGATTCCACATGGTAGAGGACCGCATCGCAAGCTATGCCCGACTGCTCGTCGAGCGTGGGGTCAAGGTGCAACCCGGCTGGCAGGTGATCATTCGCGCGAACCCGCTCGCGCGCCCGCTCGTCGAAGAAGTGGCGCGCCAGATCGCTCAGCGGGGGGCGTACGCGCTGCTGCGCATCAGCTTCGGCGCCCCACACATGAACCTCATTGCGGTCGACACCGCATGGGCTCTCCTCGCTCCCGAAGATCTGCTACAGCGAATGCCCCCGATTGAGCGGGACGCGCTGGAGACCGCCGACGCGATGATCATCATAGAAGCGCCGGACGGCAGGGAGTCCGAATCGGCGGAGGGGCTTATCGCTCGGCGTCACCTGCTGCGGCGATCCGTGCGCCCGCTGATGGAGCGGCTACAGCGGGGCGATCTACCGACGGCCTATTGCCTCTTCCCGACCCAGGCACTGGCCTTGCAGCCCGGGATGGGGCTAGGGGAGTATGAGGACTTCCTGTATGCCGCCTGCCTGCTGGACTGGGAACGAGAGGCAGGGAGGATGCGTGAATTCGCCGCACTCCTCGATGGTCAAGAGACGGTGCGGATGCTCGGGGAGGGGACGGACCTCACCCTGAGCTTCAAGGATTGCCGGGGAGAGATCGACGATGGCCGTGAAATGCTGCCGGGTGGGCGGGTGTACTACAGCCCGGTGGAGGGTTCGGCCCGCGGATACATCACCTTCGCAGAGTTCCCCGTCGTCTATAGAGGGAGTGACATCGAGGGTGCGCGCCTGGAGTTCCAGGATGGCCGGGTGGCACAAGCCTCGGCCCGCCACGGCGAGGAGACGCTGCTGGAGACCCTCGGCGCAGGCACGTTGCCGTGGTCGCTGCGCGAGGTCGGGATAGGGTGCAATCCGTCCGTTCGGCGGCACACCAGGAACGCGCTCTTCGATCAGAAGATCGACGGTACGCTGCACCTCGTACTATCCGGCGATAGCCCTGCCCACGCACCGTGGGTGATGGTAAAGCCATTCGGGGTGGAGGGGCGAATCGAGGCCGGTGGTCGGGTGGTATACCCCGTAGCCACGAGAGCCGGCTGACCGCAGGTTGCCCTCCGCATCAGGGCCGGATGCGTGGCACGCGCTGGGGGCCAGTGGAGCGTGGGCTGCTCTAGCCCGGATTATTCATGAGCACTCGTTGCTTAGCAGTTGGAGCGGGCGAAAGTCCAGTTCCTGCCTCACGAAAGAGGCTATATCAGCGCTGGTACGGCAGGAAAGTGCGAAATCGGCTTCTCCTAGCATTTACTTGGCTTTGGGCGATCCCATGAATAATCCGGGCTAAGTACCTGCTGGTATATTCGCGTTCGCGGGTTTCTCGACACGGCAAGCACCGCACCAACTACGGGTATCTTCAGCCGGTAACGCTGTGCAAGAACTTTCCAGCTTCTACTTAGCCCTTCCACTCACTCTGGGCGACGAAGCGCACGCTGACCGGCTCGCCGCCGAGTGCGGAAAGTACCTGCGCGGTGCGCTGCGCGATCCGGCGCTCCAGCCACGCCGCGCCGTACGCGCTCGACACCCCGACGACGATCTCGTCCCCGTCCCGCGCTAGCAGCTTGCTGCCCCGAAGGTAGCCGTCCGCTCCTCGCTCTCCCTCCAGATCCATCATCGCGGCTGCCCAGGTCTGCCGGGCATCGAGCGCGCTTCGCTCAAACGGCTTGAATTGTGAATGCGGACGGCGAGAAGATTTTTCGGTCTTCTGTTCATGAGAGGGTTCTGCATGCATGGCTCTATTAACATGTGATGCGCGCCCGTTTTCAGGGGCTGTCGTGCCTCGTTTACCGCCCCTGGACAACCCCGATTTACCGGGGGCAGTAAACGCTGGTTTACTGGGGGGTGTCGACTGTGGTTGATCGGGGCCTTCCTCCTCATCCCCCTCGAGATCTTCGGGCCTCCCGCCGTTGTCGCGTAGAAGCAAATCCTCCAGCGCCTGGAAAAGCCCGCTGAAGTCGTAGTAGTTCGAGGTGCGGCCACCGCTCGGCCGGGTGCGGGGGATTGTCTCCAGATACCCCTTCTCGATGAGGGAGTTCTTGTAGCGGTGGAGCATCTGCGGGCTGACGCCGGTGTGGACGCTCATCTTACGCAAGGACGGGAACGGCAGCTCGGCGGTCCAGCGGTGGGCGAGGATGTACCCGACGAACCACACCTCCTGGGGGATGAGACCCAGCTCCGCGCTATACATGTACAGCGCCTTCGGGATCGCCGCGATGCCGCCCGAGAGGATAACGGAGCCGAAGCGCGACAGGAACCGATAGCGGTAGTCGGCCGCGTCACGTCCCTGTGTGCTCATACCCGCCCGCCTTCCCCGTCCGCGCCGGCCCACCGGTTCGCGATGGTTTCTACGACGGTCCGCAGCTCGGTTCGTTCCCGCTCGTCGAGGCGGGGGCTGGCGAGCGCGCGGGCGACTGCGAGCAGCGTCGGGTCCGTCGGGGCGACCGTTTCGTACACCCCCGGCAGGTAGCCCGCGCTCCACAGCAGGGCATCGCGCTCGGGGCCCTCCACCTTCAACGCGTCACAGATGTCCTCGACGCGCGCCCTCTCCGAGGGCGACCGCTGCCCACTCTCGAAGCGATTGATCGAAGCCTTGTCGAGGCTTGCCGCGCGCGCGAGGTCCTGCTGCGACAGGCCCGCTTTCTCCCGATATTCCTTGAGCTTAGCGCCGAAGTTCATCTGTCTCACCCTTCTCGACTGCCCATGATTGTAGTCCGTCGGTGCCGCAGTGTCAACGGACAGCGCCAGCGCCACCCCGTCGATGCCAGCCTGGCAACCGTGATGGCAACCCGGCAACGGTCGTGGTGACAGTCTGGCATTGGCATGTCGAGGGGTTACCGTTGTGGCAACCTGACGCCGATGCTGGGGTTTCGGCCAATGCTGGACTGCGAGCTTGGGTTGCGTTATCCTGAGCGCCGGTCGCAGCAGGTGCGCTCCGGTGCGGAGATACGGGAGAGGGGAGATGTGATGACCGGGTCGGAGGCTGTGGTCAGGGACGAGATCGAACGTCTCGCGAACGAATGAACCGAGGCGATCCGGCGCAAGGATAGGGGCGCGCTGGAGTCCTTGCTGGGCGAGGGGTATATGCTCCAGGCGCCGGGCATCGGTCGGATGCCGCGTGCGGAATGGCTGGCCACGGTCGCGGTGTACGACATCCACTCGTTCAGCTTCGACGATGTCGACGTGCTGACCTACGGTGACTTCGCGGTGATGCGCTCCCGGTATACGCAGCGGGCCACCGTGCGGGGGCAGGATCGCAGTGCGGTGTTTCTTATGACCGATGTATGGGTCAGGCGGGACGGGCGCTGGCAGGTGGTGAGCCGGCACACCAGCATCCTTGACTAGGGCGTGGCCGTAGGCGCGAAAGCTCGACACCAGGCGGGACGTCGCTTCCCCTGCCCATCGCCATGCTAGACTGCTCCCTATCGGGTGGGGGGTATGACCATGGCGTCCATTGTGATCGTGCACGGTGCGTTCGGCGGCGGCTGGGAATGGCGCGAGGTGGCGACGTTGCTGCGTGCCCGTGGCCACCTGGTGTTCACGCCTTCGCTGACCGGTTTCGGGGAGCGGGTGCATCTGGCCACGCCGGAAACGAGTCTGGAGATCCACATTCAGGACATCCTCAACCTGCTCAGGTATGAGGACTTGCACGAGGTCGTCCTGGCCTGCCAGAGTTACGACGGCATGGTTGTCACCGGCGTCGCTAATCGGATGCCGGAGCGCCTAGCGCACATCGTCTACGTCAATGCGCTGGTTCCCGAGGACGGACAGACGGTGTTCGACCTCTCGCCCCCTGCGTTCCGGAAGCGGTTCGAGGAGGCCGTTCGAACGGCCGGTGAGGGTTGGCGCATCCCGGTGCCGGCGTTCGAAGACGATCCCCGAATCGCGGCCTTTGCGCGCGGGCGCTATGTCGCGACCCCGCTACGGCCATTCACCGAGCCGATCCGGCTTGGTCCAGCTCCGGACAGCTTGGCGCGCACCTATATCTGGTGTACCTAGGATAAGGAGGGACTGGCGGGCGTTGCGGACCTCATGTGGCCGTTCGCTGAGCGTGCCCGGCGCGACCCGCGCTGGCGTCTCCACGTGCTCAACGCGATACCGGACGCTCATGTCCAGATGCCGGAGACCGTCGCCGAGCTGTTCGATGAGGCGGCACGCTCGATCTAGCGCCACCGATGCATCGATCTCCATGCGGCAGACAAGGGCGGGGTCGGTGTTGCACGGGTGCGACGGCTCGGCGTGGCGTTCGGGCGGAAGGCTATGGGGGTGCGGTGTGTCGATTGAGGAGAACAAGGCGGTGGTGCGGCGGCTCTTTGACGGCGTGTTCGGTGCGGGCGAGGTGGCTGTCGTCGAGGAGATTTTCACGCTGGAGGTGCTCGGGCATGATGCGACGCGGCGCGAGCCCGTGCGCGGCGTCGAGAACGTGCGTCAGGTTGCGCTCCTGTTCCGAACGGCCTTCCCGGACGCCCGCTTCCCGGTCGAGGACCTCGTTGCCGAACGGGACCGGGTCGTGGCGCACTGGCGGCTGGAGGGCACCCACCGCGGCGCATTTATGGGGATTGAGCCGACGGGCAGGCGCGTGGATGTCGCGGGCACGGTCATATACCGCCTGGTGGACCGCAGGATTGCGGAGTACTGGGGCAACTTCGATGCGCTCGGGCTGATGCAGCAGCTCGGCATACTCCCTCGCTGAGCGCATTGTTGGCGCGCTGGGCTGTGCCTGCTGTAGTCCAACCCTAATGGAAGTATTTGCGGGGGCTCGCCGCCCAGCACCCTCTGCCCAGATCATATGGAGAGCGACTCGGCTATCGCCTGCTCTTTGGGGAGTGTGCGGCCATCATCGTAGGCGGCATCAAAGAACTCGTTGCTGAGCGTCTCCCGGGCGAGCCCCTCGTAGCGGGCTCGCTCGGCCCGATCGGTTGGCCAGACCGGTGTGCCCTCCGCCGCGTGGATCGCGTCGGCAGCGCCCCAAAGGCGCGCAGCCCGCCCTGCAGAATCGCCGGTCAGTCCGTGCGCAGATACGGCGGCCAGACCCGCGAGCCCCTCGGCCACGCCGCGCTGTATACCGAACGTGCGGAACTTCACAAGGCTTCCTGCGAAGCGCTCGCGAGCCACGACCACGTCACCGGCGTGGAGGGCCATATATCCGAGGTTGTGTAGTAGCCGAGCGTTCTCCGCCTTCCTCCCCAGGTTTCGATAGATCCGCAGGCTGGCATAATAGTGCTCAGATGCCGCGTCGTCGTCGCCAGCGAGCCGTGCGGCCTCGCCCAAGTTGTTCAGTGCCGCTGCCTGGAGCTGGCGCTCCTTCAGCGCCCGGGCGGTCGATAGGCACTCTTCGAACCGCGCTCGCGCCGAGCCGACATCACCCGCCCACAGGGCGACCATCCCCAGGTCGATCAGTACCTCGGCCAGGTACCATACATCGCCTAGGTCGCGGAGGATAGCCTGTGCCTCCCGCAGGTATGGCTCGGCGGACGCGGGATCGCCACGCTGATAGAGATACAGACGACCGAAGTTGAAGCCGCGCACTGCACTGGTCCGCGGGTCTTGCACCGTGCTGACCAGGGCCTCGTACTCGGCGATGACCTCGTCGGTGGTATCGGAATCGCCACTCCAGTTGCACACCAGGACCAGAAAGCTAAGCGTTTCGGCGAGAACAATACGCGCCGCGCGGTCGGCTGGTTCACGTACGACAACTGCCCTGCTAAGCGCGGCGCTCCTCTCCAGATGAGCCCGCGCGGCGGAAAGATCGCCCTGGAAGAGTGCCAGGCGCCCCGCTGCAAGACGTGCGCGCGCGACGGGCGCCGGTCGTTCCCCCTCCAACTCGCGGGCCTTCGGCCCAGCCAACGCGCGCTCGATCCAGGCACGGCCCTCGGGCAGGTGGCTCCGGACGAACCAGAACCAGCCCAGGGCTCCCGCCAAGCGGACCGCGCTCTCCACGTCACCGGTCTCCAGGAGCCCGTTCAACACCACGCGAAGGTTCGGCAGATCCTCGTCCAGGTAATCGAGCCACAAGGCCTGGTCCGGCCCCCTCAGCTCAGGCTCCGCGGCCTCCACCAGCGACAGATAGTACTCCGCATGTCGTCTGCGCACCGTGTCCGCCTCGCCACCCTCCTCCAGCCGATCCAGCCCGTACTCGCGGATCGTCTCGAGCATCGATAGACGCGGCTGCCCGATATTCGCTCGTGCCTCGTTGTGTATCCGCAGCATGCTCTTGTCCACCAGCGCGGCCAACCCGTGAAGCACGGCCGTTTCCTTTCCGGTGTCGGTGCAGACCGCCTCCGCGGCTTCCGGAGTGCAGCCACCAGTGAACACTGAGAGCCGCCGGAAGAGCGCTCGCTCACGTTCCTCCAGCAGGTCGTAGCTCCAGGCGATCGCGTCGCGCATGGTCTTCTGTCGGGCCGGTAGGTCGTGCGGCCCGCCGACGAGCATGGGCAGGCGCGCTTCAAGGCGAGCCAGCAAGGCATGCAGCGGTAAGAGTTTCACCCACGCGGCAGCCAGCTCGATCGCCAAGGGCAAGCCGTCCAGCCGGGCACAGATCTCCGCCACGACGGGCCCGGTCGCCGCGTTCAGGGCCAGATCCGTCCCCGCTGCGCGCGCCCGATCGAGGAACAATTCCACCGCCGGTGAGCGTTGCAGCGTCTTCGGCGAGGCCGACTCCTCGGGCAGCGCCAGGGGCGCAACGCGGTATTCGCGCTCTCCGCGAACGCGCAGGGCCACCCGGCTCGTCGCGAGCACGACGAGGCGCGGACAGGCCTCCAACAGACCGAGCACCGACTCCCGCGCCTCGATGAGGTGCTCGAAATTGTCCAGCACGAGGAGGAGGTGCTTGCCCCCCAGATAGTCGGTCAGGCGCTCACGAACGGGCACCGCGCCGCGATCTTCCAGCCCCAGCCGCTGGGCGACTCCGGGGATCACGAGGGCGGGGTCGCGCAGCGCCGCCAGGTCCACGAACACTACGCCATCGGCGAAGTCCTCCGTCGTGCGGTCGGCGACCTCGAGGGCCAGACGGGTCTTCCCCACGCCGCCGGGGCCGAGCAGGGTCAGGAGCCGGCTGTCGCCGCGCCGGAGCAGGTCGGACACCGCGGTGGCGACGCCGTCCCGCCCGATCAGGGGCGTGAGCGGGCGGGGTACCATCTGTAG
>JADDPA010000060.1:4232-5247 GCA_016782125.1 Thermobaculum sp. | reverse complement strand
CAATACTCCCGCCAGTCGCTGCGGTTGTTACACTATTACTCGCGCCCTCTAGGAGTACAGCGCCGGGGAGGTGAGTATGATTCGTCCGCACTCGATTGGTCATGGGGTACCGAGCCTGGATCTGTCGGGTGTCCAGGATCCCGCGCAGGCGGCCGTTAGATCTGCATCGGACGCTTATGTGAGACACCTCGGTCCCGACCTGGTAAGCCTCGTCGTGCACGGTTCGGCCGTACGGGGCGGCTTCATCCCGAGGTCGAGCGATGTCGACTTCGCCCTCTTCCTCAGGCCAGGAGCGCTGACCATCGGCGATCAGCTACCGCTCCCCCGTGTTGCCGGGTTGCACGAGGAACTCACTCGGGTTGATCCGTCTCCCTTCCGCTACCTCCAGGCATACGCGTACTCGTCGGGGGATCCATCCGGGAAGACGTTCATCCCGGGTACTTTCCACGTGATATTCGGCGAGCGAAACGTCCCGCTAGCCACCGCAGACGAACTGATGGCGGGCGCGCACCGAGCGCTGCAGTCCCTCGATGCGCAGTCGATAGCCATGCGGACCAGCCGCAAGCTGCTCTCCCACGTGCGCCGCGAGAGCGGCCTGCACAACGAACTGAGGCTGCTATGCACGGACGTGTGGCCCACGCTGTACCACGTGCTGTCCGTCCGAGGCGGAGATCCAATCCGGGTTTGGCAGCTCACCAAGCACCAGGCCGTCGTCGGGCTGGAAACGGAGGGTGAGGTGGGGCAAACCGCCCGGGCGTTCTACGACGTCGTCACGCGGCACTACGCCGAGGGCGAGGCGTCACGGAGCGCCCTCGAAGCCCTGCAAGCGGGGCTCGCCTTCCTCGGAGTCGCCGCTAGGTGGTACCAGGCGCGGATCTGAGCTTCGAGCTCGGCGGCAATGGCACCGCGGAGCTTGGTGAGAGCCAGCTCAGGCTCGGTGTTGATGAGCTCTTGGTTGTCGATGTGGCCCTGCCTTGATACCATACGGCTATGGGAGGCACTTTCTATGACAAGG
>JADDPA010000060.1:2237-3824 GCA_016782125.1 Thermobaculum sp. | reverse complement strand
GGGATGCCGTCGAGCTCAAGGAGGTGTTCGGCAGGGGACAGGACTTCGCCGAGCGCGACGTCTCCCGGTTGGAGTCGGACCGGCGACAGCTGCAGGGGGTGGGATTCCGGGTCGTCCACCAGGCGGACTATTACTACGACGAGTACTACGCCTCCTACGAGGACCTGCAGCTATTCCTCGAGGGGGTGCCGATATTCGAGGACTTCGATCCGGATGGGGATAGGGCGGCTCTGGAGGCGTACGCGGCCCGCTTCCGCGAGGAGCGGGGTATTAGGCTACCGCGCCACAGAGTCATCGACATCGCGAGGAAGGCTTGACGGGCAGACCTTCGGCGCTATCGAGCATTGACATAGATACCGTCTTGGGAGTCAACCCCTGCAGACCTCGCCTTCACATCCGCCACGCCGGCTCGCAGTGACGTTGGCGAGACACTGCGACCCTCGGGATGTCTGTGTAATCTGTCCGCCGGCCTAGATCGAGAGGGCGGCGAGCACATCCGGCAGCTCGGCGAGCGAGGAGATCCTGACATCCGCCCGGGCTGCGGCATCCCGAGCGCGGTCTCGATCCAGCCACACCGTCCTCAATCCTGCCGCCCCGGCCCCCTGCACGTCGTTCACCGGCGAATCCCCGACGTGCGCGATCTGCCCGGGCGGGACGCCCGCCGCCGCGATCACCGCTCCGTAGAAGCGTGCATCCGTCTTGGAGAAGCCCACGTCCTGCGCGAGCACGGCGAAGTCGAAACGGCCCGCCAGCCCGCAGCGTTCGGGGTAGCTGTTGCCGTTGGTCGCGAGTCCTAGCCGGTACCCCACGGCGGCGAGTGCGTCGAGCACGGGCACCGCATCGGGGTACAAACGGACCTGTTGGAAGCGGCGCTGGAGGTAACGGTCGGTCAGGTGCGCGGCGAGCGCCGAATCAGATGCACCGATCTCCATCAGCGTACGCTCGAAGGCGAGCAGGCGGATCTCCTCCATCGCCAGTACGCGGCCCCGCAGCTCCGCTACCACCTCCCCGCGGATGGCGATCAAGCGCTCGACCGTGAGGGCGTTCGCGGCCGCTCCGGACACCGCGGCGTGGATCTCCGAAAGCGATTGCGCGATGGACGCGCGCATCGTGCCCTCGAAGTCGAGCACCGTACCATCCGCGTCGAAGGAGACGCAGCGGATCACCCGTTCGCCCCCGTCGTCGCGGCCCATCGCGCCCGCTCCAGGAGCTGCGGCAACGGGAGCTCGGCTAGCGAGCCGAGGCGGAGGTCGGCGCCCGAGAGTGGCAATCCCCTCGTCAGGTCGTTCGGGACCGCGACGCAGAACAAGCCCGCCGCCTTCGCCGCGGCGATGCCGTTCGGCGAATCCTCCAGCGCGATCGCCTCCCCCGGCCGGATGTCCAGGACCTCCAGGACCCGGAGGTACAGCCCCGGGTCGGGCTTCGTGCGCGGCGCATCCCCCCGGCACGCGAGGGCGTCGAAGCTCGCGAGCAGCCCCATGCGCTCCAGGTGGCCGGCGACCCAGTCGCGGGACGAGCTGGATGCGACGCCGAGCCGCAGCCCCAGCCGTCGCGCATCGGCGATGTATTCGAGCACGCAGGGCAGCA
>JADDPA010000060.1:0-2219 GCA_016782125.1 Thermobaculum sp. | reverse complement strand
CCGCGTACGGGTCGAAGTTGTGTTCCGCCGTGCCAATGAGCCCCGCCCACCTATCCAGGGGAAGCTCGCAGCCGTACCCCTCGTACAGCTCCCGCCACGAGCGGTAGTCGGGTCCCTCCGTCTCGAGGATCAGCCCGTCGAAGTCGAAGACCAGGCCGCGTACCCGCCATCCCATTATCGGTTAATCCCTGGATTCATCGAGGTGGGACACCACGTTATACGATTCGATCTCCCAAGCAGCACTACGGAAGCGGACGAGGCTCAGGCAGGCGTTCGCGAGCACCGTCTTACCGCTGCCGATCTCGCCACCGGAGAGGTCGGCCAGGATCGCGTTGATCGCCGCCCTGTGGCTCACCACGACGATCCGGCGCCCGGGATACCGCTCCACGAGGGCGCTCAGGCCGGCGCGGCACCGCGTAGCCACCGACTCTCTGGACTCCAGGCCCGGCCACTCGCCGCCAGGGAAACGCTCCTCCCGCTCGCGCGGGGTCAGTCCGGCCGCGGCGCCGTAGTCCCGCTCGATGAACTCCTCCATGACGAGTACCACACCGATCTTCAGCCGATCCGCGATGATCCGACCCGTCTGCGCTGCGCGCGAAAGGGGGCTGGTCACCAGGATGTCCCACCCCTCGCGCGCCAGGAGGGCCGCGCACAGCGCCGCCTGGTCCCGACCCCGCTCGTTGAGCGGCACATCCTCCCTGCCCTGCAGCCGCCCCTCGTGGTTCCAGTCCGTCTCCCCGTGGCGGACGAGGCAGACGGTGATCACCGGGGGAGGACCGGCGGGCGTCGTATCCGCTCCTCGGAGCCCCGTCGCACCCGGCGACGCCGGTGCGCTCCCGCCGACCCACACCTCGTTGGCATCGTGATCGGGATCCGGACGCTGCTCGCTCACTCGGCCTCCTTTCCCACACCACCGGCCCGGAGCGCGGACCCGATGAGCCGGGCGGTCTCCTCCCCGTCAACCAAGGGCTCGCGATGAGCGACGAGCCGTGTCGATCCGATCCTCTCCCAGGCGTAGCGCGGGAGGAGCTGGAGGTGCAGGTGGTTGAGCTCGCCGTCGCACATCGTGACCAGGTACACCTTCTCGGCCCCCAGACCCTCCTTGATCGCCTTCACAACCCTCACGCACTCCTCGAACACCCGACCGGCCTCGTCCTCGGACAGCTCCGAGACATCCTCGCGGTGCGGCTTGTACACCACGATCGTGTGCCCGTGCGCCCACGGCTACCCCTCCAGCTTCACCTTGAACAGATCGTCCTCGTGGACGACGTACCGATCGCCGTAGAGTTCTCCGCCGGTCTCCAGGTCATGGCAGGTGTCGCACACGCCCCGCAGGCGCATCTCCTCGACCCTGTTGCCGAGTTCCTCGCGTTCCCGCCGCCACCCCTCGGTCGCGTCCATCGAGCTACCCTCCTTCCGCCCGGGGAGCATAGGACGACCATGATACCGGAGCCGCGACCCGAGTGATCCACTAGGGCCAATACCGTTTAGATAAGCAGGGCCACGGCGTCGCGGAAGGCTCTGGTTGGTTGGGGGTGCTGTCGGTGCTGCGGACCCTTGACCCCGAAGTTGGCCATCTTGCGCTTAACGACGCGCGGGTTGCTGCGGTTCCGCCGCTCCGGTAGGCGGGACGCGGCTAGATCGGCGAGGAGCCGGCGGTAGAGCCGCGGATGCTCGGCCGGGTCGGCGCGCTGGAGGTCCGGCAGCGCCTCGCGGATCAGGCGCAGCGCGGCGATGAAGCTGAGCCGGGTGGGCGCCAGTTCGGCGGTCCGGGCGGCCTCGGCAATCACGGCGCGGACGACGTAGTGCGCCAGCAGCAGACCGTAGATCTCTTGGACGACCCCGACCGGCTTCCTGCTCCGCAAGGGCGCGGCGGGCCTCTGGTGCGTCTTGACCTCGTCGGCGGCCAGTTCGAACTCCCAGCGGGCATGGTAGGCGAGGACGAGCTCCTCGGCCGGGGCGCGGCGGGGATTGAGCAGCGAGGTGACCAGCCGGTGCTCCTCGCCGTGGCCCGGGCGCGGCGGGTCGTCCAGGGTATAGCGGATAAGGCGCACGAGCGTCGTCTCCCCGCTCCGGCGCCGGACGCAATCTCCGGGGCGCAGCCGGACGAGCTGGGTACCATCGGCGAGGGTACGCACGGGGACGGGCTTGACGGTCGCCGGCAGCCGCCCGAGGAAGTGCGCGCCCGTCGCCCGCGCGGCTCGGATCGTGGTGCAGCT
>JADDPA010000215.1 GCA_016782125.1 Thermobaculum sp. | reverse complement strand
AGTCGTTTCTTCACTCGCTCTAGCGTCCTCGACAGGATCTCCTAGATGAGTGGGTACGCGAAGCAGCGGGCAAAGGAAAAGATCGCCCGACTCTCCGGGCAGGGGCTGGACCTCGTGGCGTTCTGGCGAGATGTGTCCGATGTGTTGGCTTGCGCTGTCCCCTACTACTGGGCGCCGTGCTGGTACACCCTCGATCCCGCCTCCCTGCTGATCACGAGTCACTTCAACGAAGCCATGCCGGAATTCTCCGGCGAGTGGCTCGCGCAGGAGTACTACGAGGACGACATCAACCAGTTCGTCGATGTCGCGCGCAGCGCCGGGCATCTCGACGCTGCACGAGGCGACGGGGGGCGATCCCAGCACGAGTCCTCGCTGGCATGCCACTATGGAGTATGGTGCCGACCAGGAGTTGATCGTCGCCCTGCGCACACGGGCCGGCGACGTGTGGAGGGCGCTAGGGTTGTATCGGGAGACCGGACAGCCGCTCTTCGACCGCCAGGAACAGGAGTTCATGCGGGCGGTGGCACCCTGCCTGGCTGAGGGGGCGCGACGTGCGCTGCTCGTCGGGGAGGCAACAGATCCCGAGAGACCCGAAGCCCCCGGGTTGATCGTCCTCTCAGACAACTGGGAGATCGAGTCCACCACGCCCGGGGTGGAGCGCTGGCTGTCGGATCTGCCTGACGGCAATTGGGATTCTGGCAGGCTACCCTCCTCGGTGCTATCCGTCGCCGGCCGGGCACTGCGAATGGCTGCACATCCCGACGGTGTTGGCGAGGTCGCGGTCGCGCGAGCACTCTCGCGCTCCGGCACCTGCATCATTCTCCATGGGTTACACTCGATTTCGGCAGTTGCCGCCGTGCCGCTGTCATCGTTGAGCCCGCACACCCCGCCCGGATCGCCCCGCTGCTTATGGCCGCTTACAGCCTAACTCAGCGCGAGCAGGACGTCACGCGACTGGTGCTGCAGGGCAACTCCACGGCGGAGATCGCCGAACGACTCGTCGTCTCAGCAGACACCGTCCAGCAACACCTCAAGAGCGTGTTCGACAAGACGGGCGTGCATAGTCGGCGCGACCTCGTCGGCAAGGTTTTCTTCAACCATTACGAACCTCATGTGCGTGATAACGAGCGACGCGCGATCGCGGGGCGACCACTTCACAGCGGCGGTCTGGATCGGCGCACACCAGCCTGAGATGGTGCCCGATTACCCGGCAGGGGTGCCGTTCGATGGAGGGGTCTGGGGTCCTGCAGGGGGCATACGGGAGAATCGGCCCGCATTGAGCTCCTTGCCGCCGGTTGGCTCTCACCGCGCTGGCCCGGGCGAGCGTCTTGGAGTCTCGGTAAGGCGTAGCGCCGCTGTTGTATCGGACCTTGTTCGTTTGGCGCTACTTGAGCTCGATGACGTAGTTGCGGTGGGGCTTCTCGCCGATGTTCGTGAGGCAATTGTCCACCTTGCCGTCCGGTCCGGCGTTCACCCACGTCACTTGGTCGTCCTCAAATTGGATGTCCTGATAGTCTTCCGGATTGTCGGGGTCAGCGAAACGAATCAAGCCACCGGACGCGACGATGAAGAAGTACGGGAGGCGATGTACGTGCTTCTCCAATTGCTCGCCCGGCCCAAGCGCCAGATCCCACACCCGCACGCGATCGTTCTCGTACATGATGCTGGTGCCGACGTTCTCGGTGGGTTCCGTGGCCACGGGCACACCCCTTCCCTTCAGTAGTTGCAGCTATGCTGTTCGCCTGCGCACGAACCGTCCGATGCGCTCCAGCGCCGCCTCGATGTTCTCCATGGAGTTCGCGTAGCAAAGTCGGACGTACCCCGCGCCAGACGGACCGAAAGCATCGCCGGGCACCGTCACCACCTTCTCCTCTTTGAGCAGTGCCTCGACGAACTCCTCCGACGAAAGGCCGGTTGGCCGGATGTCCGGGAAGGCGTAGAACGCACCGCGCGGCTCGAAGGTCGGCAACCCGATCGCATTCAGGCCATCCACGATCGTCCTGCGACGCCGGTCATATTCCGCGTGCATCGCCTGTACATACGGCTCTCCACCGTGCAGAGCCTCCAAGGCGGCGGCCTGGCCGGCGGTCGGCGCACACATGATCACGTACTGGTGCACCTTCATCATCGCCTCAAGCAGCTCGGCCGGGGCGCACGCGTAGCCAACGCGCCAGCCGGTCATCGCGTAGTCCTTCGAGAAGCCTCCCAGCAGGACCGTCCGCTCCCGCATACCAGGCAGTGAGGCGAAGCTCGTGTGCTCCACGCCGTACGTGAGGCGGTCGTAGATCTCGTCCGCGATCACGAGCAGGTCGTGCCGCTGCGCGACCACCGCTATGCGCTCCAACTCTTCCCGTGGCACCACAGCGCCTGTCGGGTTGTTTGGATAGCCGAGCAGCAGCGCCTTAGTGCGCGGGGTGATGTGGCGCTCGATCTCCGCCGCGGTCGGGGCAAACTGCGTCTCCACACTTGTGGGTACGAGCACGGGCACGGCGTCGGCAAGCACCACCGCCGGAACATACGCCACATACGATGGATCTGGCACGATCATCTCATCGCCCGGACCGAGCACCGCACGGCACGTTATGTCCAACGCTTCGGAAACTCCCACGGTGATAAGAATCTCGGAACGCGGATCGTATCTGACGTCATACAAGCGCGCGAGATGCTCCGCGAGGCTCTCGCGCAGCTCAAAGAGACCATAGTTGGAGGTGTACGCGGTGCGTCCGGCGTGGATGCTCGCGATCGCGGCCTCGCGCAGCGGCTCCGGTGTGGCAAAATCCGGCTCGCCCACGCCGAGAGAGATCACCCCCTCCATCCCGGAGATCATGTCGAAGAAACGCCGGATCCCGGACGCAGGTATCTTCGCTACCCGGTCGTTCAGGAACCGTGAGATGCCAAGTTCGCGCGTGGCGGCCATGAGGATAACGTCCTTTGCTGGATGCCGCTCACTATATCGCCACCCCGACGCGCGTGTCAAACCATTCCATGGCACAACGGTTGCCCATACCAGGTACGCACGAGAAGGTCGTGCGATGGAACACAACTACACAGGAGGACACAGTGGCACAAGGCAAGGAATTCGTGGTGCAGGAACTGAGCGACGCGCTCGCCGTCGAGAAGGCCATCGTCGAGAACGAGCGGACGCTCGCGAAAGCAGTCAAGGACGCGCAACTCAAGGAGGCGCTCGAGCAGATGGCCACCGAGGACGAGGGCCACGTGGCGAACTTCGAGCGCGTGCTGGAGAGCCTGGGCGCGAAGCCGATGAAGGTTGAGCCAGACGATCGGAAGATGGTCAATGCGCTCAAGAAGGTGGCGCAGGACGGTGAGGAGGAGATCGAGCGGCTGAGTGCACACAGTCTGCTCAAGCACAAAGCAGTGGAGACGGGCGAGGTTTTCCATGCCCTCGCGGCACAGCTCGGCAAGCCCAAGAGCATGCAGCCACTTGACGTTAACCTTCGCGAGGACAAGCAGCACGCGAAGCAGCTGAGCGCGTTGTCGCTGCAGCTGGCACAGGAGCAGGCCACGGGTGGCTCGGGTATGCAGGAGCTTCAGGAAGCCGTCGGGGCGTAGTAAGCGCAGCAGGCCAATATGACTCGGAGCGGGGGGCGTACCGTGCGTCCCCCGCATGTGAGCGTGGAGATAACACCTGAGTTTTAGCCGCCACCACCACGTGAGATGTGGAACAGCCCTTCGAAACGCCGCGCAGTTTCCGGGCTTACGCCCATCTCGACAAGCGTCTCCTCACTTGCGGCGATCAGGGCACCCTGTTCGTCCGGCTCGAGATCATATTCGTCCAGCGCGTCGTAGGTCTGCTCCGTGAGCAGCGCCCGATACGCTTCGTCACTGATTGCGCGCTGGACAACGGTGTTCACTGCGTCACGGCTCATACCAGCCCTCCTCAGTGGGTGGGTGCAAGAGCGATGCCAGTCGTGTCCGCCCCTTGCCCGATTGACGCAGACCCGGCATGAGTCTATAATCAGCGCTACCGGAGCAGCAGGCTGGTGTGCCCTTGATGACAGTTATCGCCGCGCCCCATACGATACCCGCAACCTGGACGTCCGGCAGGCGTGTGCCTGTGCCGGGCGTTTCGCTTTGCCGGCCTGCTTGCGCGGGTATCGCGGGCGGAAGGAGAGTCCCACGTGAACTCAGGACTGATAGGCAAGATCGAGAAGGCTCACCGATACGCACAGGAACCCGAACGCATCCGCATAAACGCTATCACTGCGAGCTTTAACGGCGACAACAGTTCGTATAATCTTTCTCTGGAAGGCGATACCTGGGCATGTAACTGTCACACGCATGAGACGTTTGGTGACTGCCAGCATGTGATGGCGATGCAGCAACTGCTCCGCCCGATGCTGAGCGAGGATGCGCAGAGCAGCGGGCAGCCCGGTCTGGCCGGCGCGATGGACGGCACGAGCGCCACGCCCCGCTAGCGAGCCGGACGGCAGACACGATGTATCAGTCGGACGGTGGCGAGAATCCCGGCCTCTTTACGGTGGTCGGGATTCTTTTCGCGTTGCTCCTCGGTGCGGGCGTCTTCGTTTTGCTGTACAGCGCGCTCGCACCTCCGAACCGGGCCTCCGGGGGAGTTCTGCCCCCGCTGGTGCTCGTGACCCAAACTCCGAGCGACCAGCCCGAGGAAACCACCCCTGCCGCCCCAGCAACCGTGGCCACCACCCCGGCCGCCACGCCGGTTGTCACGATTGCATCCGCGTCTCCAACAGCAGAGGCGACCGGCACCGAACAGGCTGCGGTCACTCCCTCACCGGCGACCGCCCGCGCGACCGGCACGCCGACCACGCGGCCGACTCCGGCCCGAGTCATTACGTTTCGCGTCGCATCGAACGGGCTCGGGCTGAACGTGCGGCGCCTGCCCTCCCTCACGAGCGGTATCCTGGAGCGCCTGCCTGACGGCTCCACGGTGCGCGGTCTGGGACAGACCCGACGCGCCGGAGGGGTGCAGTGGCGAAGAGTGCGTACCAGCACCGGCACAATGGGATGGGCGAGCGCGGACGTACTGCAGCTGGCGCCGTAGCGCTCCTCGGCTCACCCGACTCGGCGCTGTGGCAACTATCGGGTAAGTAGGCATCTTTTCCATTACGCTGGTTATCTGTACGGCCCAGACTTTGGCGCGAATCGGTGGGAGGGTACACGCAGGACACCCTCACCTATGAGCCCTTCTCCTCCTCGACTAGCCCCAGACAGGCCAGCTCGCTTTGGACACCCTATCCGCCAGGCGACGTGCCCCACGAAACCGAA
>JADDPA010000175.1:7549-20192 GCA_016782125.1 Thermobaculum sp. | reverse complement strand
CCAGCTTCTGAGTCCACGGCTCACTCATGCCGCCCGTGGGGAAAGTGGCGTACTTGACGACACAAAATCTGACGCTTGACGCGGAGCTAATCGTCTTCGACAAAGATGGCACCCTAGTGGACCTGCACAATCCATGGGGGAAGTGGGCGGAGTCCGTGGCGGTTAGCCTCGCTCGAATCATTCCTTCGGACGATCTACTGTCGCGGCTGGGGTGGGATGCGGCGTCTGAACGGGTCGAGGCAGAAACACCGCTGGCAATCGCATCTCTGACGACGTTGCAAGCGGTGGTCGCAACCTGGCTCTACGATGCTGGGCTGGGCTGGAGCGAGGCGATGGCCACATCCGAACGTGCATTGGCAGGAGCCCCCCGCCCGCCCGCCTCGCCGATTTGCCCCCTAACGCCGCTCTTCGAGACGTTGACGGCTCGCGGTTACTGGTTGGCCGTGGTATCAACGGACGATCTGGCTGGTATCGAGCGCGATTTGATTCCTATTGGCGTCTTGCCGTATCTAAGCACGATAGTCGCTGGTGATGCGGCACTACCAACGAAGCCAGCGCCCGACATGGTACTGGCAGCCTGCCGTGCCGTTGGCGTATCCCCGGCCCGGACAGTGGTTGTGGGAGACAGTGTAGCGGACATGGTAATGGGGCGGGCGGCGAAGGTAGCGCTCACGATCGGAGTGGTATCCGGCAGCGGCACCACCGAGGCTCTCTTACCGCACGCCGATATACTCGTGCCCACGGTATGCACACTCGCCGCGGCTGGACCCGGCGGCTGCTAACACCGCAGAGCATCACCTACCCTGTCACCCGAGCAGCAGGTGCCTTTGGGGTCCTCTTGCGCTGCACATTCGTCTCGTTTGCGGTTTCATCGATACGACGGGGCAGAATCAACGAGATCCGAACTCTCATCAGCGACAACTTGTGTCCGGCTGTTATTGAGATCCAATTCCTTCGTGCCGTATCTTCTGGCTCCGCTCCTCAACGGCGTGCTTGCGGGCTGGCTGGCTGCATACCTGTCCCCCGTGCGCGTACCCCGCGACGATGCACGTCGCGGGGCGCAGTCGCTCTGATCACGGGGCAGAGAGGGCGGCTCAGGGCGACGCTTGGATGGAACAATGCAGGAACCGGGAATGACCACGAGGTCCTGTTGCCAGTGAACGGCCCCCGCCGTGACTCCGCATCCAAGGGAACCGTCGGTGGAAAGAGTGCCGACTGTGAAGGGCGGTACCGGCTAAAGAGCGAGCTCGGCCCGCATCGTTTGCTGACCGCGCACCCAAACCAGACTTACCCGCCCATCCGCCGGCACGGTCCCCATTGCCTTCTCCAGGTCGTCGGCGTTGTGGACGGGTCGCAGGTTGATCTCGGTGATGATGTCCGTCGGGCGCAGTCCTGCGCGCTCCCCGGCCGAGTTCGGAGCAACGCGGCCCACGTACGCCCCAAAGATCGGTACGACACCGTGTTCCAGCGCGATCTTGCTCGAGTCGGCAACCGCCACGCCCAATGTCGGTCTGCGCTGCGCGGCGCTCGCGAGCAGCTTCTCGATGCGCGGGCGATCAAAGCCGATCACGGTCTCATTATCGATCGTGATTACCGGCACGCCCTGCTGCTTCGTGCGACGTATCATCTCGTAAGCAGCGGCCCGGTCTACGCTCACGTCCTTCTCGGCAAAGGTGACACCCTTCTGCTTGAAGTACGCCTTCGCCTGCGTGCAATAGGTGCACGTCGGGGTTGTAAAAATCGTTACCTGGGGCATCGTCATCTCACCTGCACGTGCTACGCTCGCCCAATCACGGCGGGCAACTCTTCCAGGGCAATTATACATGCGCCCAGCCAATCGCCGTACTGTCCGCGACGGTCGACCAGCACACCATTCAGCTCGGCAGCCTCCGCTCCGGCGACGTTCTCCGGGGTGTCGTCCACCATCCAGACCGCCTGCCGTTCTATATCGAGCTGCTTCACGGCGGTGTGGTACGCATCCACGTCTGGCTTTCGCACGCCCATCTCGAGGCTGGCGAACACCTGAGGGACGAACGGCGCAAATCCCGCGTGCTCGACCGCATCGCGCATCGACGGCCCGCCGTTCGTGAGCACCGCGAGCCGAAAGCTTCCGGCGAGTGTCCGGAGTGCGGGCAGTGCATCCGAATATGGCCGGACCCATCGCGGCCAGTACGTGTCCTCGACCAGCTGCTCGGCGAGATGGTGGTCGTTCTCGCGCCCGGCGTCTTCAAGAACGGCCTGGACGTACTCCCGGCGCTCGACCATTTCCTCCGCGCGGCTCCGTGCCTGCGGCCGGGAAGGATCCAGCCACCACGCGTTCGCCCTGGCCACGAGCTGTGCCGCGTCATTTTCGCCGACCTGGTAGCCCAGCCGGGTCATTGCGTGACTGAAGATGATATGCGGCGCGGTGATCGCGAAGAGTGTGCCGAGCGCGTCGAAGAGGATGGCGCCGGGGGCGGCGCTCACGGCACTACTCCGACGTGTATCGTGATTGTGCCGAACAGAAGCGGATATGCGCGCACCTCGCGCAGACCCGCATCGGCCATGATCTGCACTAGCTCATCGACGCCCGGGAAGAGGGTAAGGGAGTTCGGCAGATAGGTATACGCGTCGCGTGAGCCTGCCAGCCGACCCTCGATGAGCGGTACGAGATGGTAGAAGTAGAGTTGGAACAGGGTGCGAAAGATCGGAAGCTTCGGGCGCGAGATCTCCAGATGCACAACCCGTCCGCCGGGCCGCACCACGCGGCGCATCTCGGAGAAGAACCGGGGCAGGTCCGTCACATTGCGCCCTGCGAAGCCAACGGTCGCCGCATCGAATTCTCCCTCGCCGAAGGGCAGATCCAGCGCATCCGCCCACTGGAACCGAACGTGATCAGCGATGCCGCTTTCCCGCGCCTTCGCGCCAGCAAGTGAGAGCATGCCTTCGCTGAAGTCGACGCCGACCACCTCACCCTCCGGCCCCACGCGCCGGGCCAGCGCGAACGCGATGTCGCCCGTGCCGGTGGCCACATCCAACGCGCGATCGCCCGGCCGCACGCGAGCATGCACGACGGCCCACCGCCGCCACTGCCGGTCGAGGCCGAGGCTCATCAAGCGGTTGAGGCGATCGTACGTGGGCGCGATGCCCGTGAACATCGCGCGCACGTACGCCGCCTTCTCCTCCGGGCGCGGCAGAATCATCGCCGCCCGGCGCCGAAGGGTGTCATCTCTCATTGGCGTCGCCTGTTGATGCGGTCGGGCAACGTGGCTTCCTACTTGACCGTGACGCTCTTGGCAAGGTTCCGCGGCTTGTCCGGATCCGTGCCACGCTTGAGCGAGAGGTTGTAGGCAAGCAGTTGCGCGGGCACCGCGTTCACGATGGGGCTGGCGTCACCAGCATCGCCGACCCGAATGTGGTAATCAAACGCGCCGCTTGGCTCCGGAGAGACGCCGATGATGTACGCGCCACGGGCCTTGAGCTCCTGCGCACCGGAGAGGATGCCGCCGCGCGTTTCGTCGTTCGGCGCGAAGACGATGCAGGGCGTACCAGGCTCGATCAGCGCGATTACGCCGTGCTTCAACTCCCCGCCGGGAAAGCCCTCCGCGTGGATGTAGCTGACTTCCTTGATCTTCAGCGCGGCCTCAAGTGACGCGGCGTAGCTGAGGCCGCGGCCAATGACGAACATGTCTTCCGTCTCATAGATCCGGTCCGCGAGCTCGGCGATGTGCGCTTTCTGCTGCTCGGTTATCTGCTCCTCGATCAGGTCGGCGGCGCGCAGGAGCAACTCCTTGCCTTCCTCCAGGCGACCGTCCATCGCGTACGCCGTGAGCGTCAGCACCGCAAGCTTCGCGGTGTAGCTCTTCGTCGCGAGCACACACTTCTCCGGGCCCGCGTTCAGGAGTACATCGAAATCCGCGAGGCGGTACAGCGTGGATCCCAGGACGTTCACGAGCGCCGCGATCTGAATCCCCTTCTCCTTCTTGGCGCGCACGAGCGGCTCGATCACGTCAATCGTCTCGCCACTTTGGGACAGGGCGATCACCAGACTGCGGGGGGTAAGGAAGTGCTCCAGGTACCCAAACTCGCTGCCCACCTCGAAGTTCACGTGGTGTTGAGCGATGCGCGAGAACAGGTATTGGCCAGTTAGTGCGGCGTTCCCGGCAGTGCCGCATCCGATGAAGAAGGTGCCGAACGAATCTCGAACCAGGTCCGCCAGCTTCTGCGCGAGCTCACCCTGCGTAAGCGCGATGGAACGCACGATTGCGGGCTGCTCGTGGATCTCTTTGATGAGGTAGTGCGGGTAATCGCCCAGCTCCGCAAGCTCCACATCCCAATCGAGTTCCGTGATCTCGGGCTGGAGCGGCTCGCCGCTGCCAACATCCGTCGTGAGCACCCCATCGGGCGAGAGAACGACCATCTCTCCATCAGAGAGGAACGTGACTTTTTTCGTGTGCGGCAGCAGGGCCGCGGCGTCGGACGCGATGTAGTTCGATCCCGCGCCGTAGCCAACAACCAGGGGCGAGCCGTTCTTCACCGCGACGAGCGTGTCGGCGCGGCTGTCGAGCACCATTATCGCGTTCATGCCATCCAGGCGGTTGAACACCTCGCGCACGGCATCAACAACTGCCTCCGGCTGATCCTCGCGTTGGGCGAGTGCGTCCTCGAGCAGGTGAACGACGACCTCGGTGTCCGTCTCGGAGTGGAAGTCGTGCTTGCCGGAGGACAGGACCTCGCGGCGCAACTCATCATGGTTCTCTACGATGCCGTTATGGATTACGGCGAGCCTGCCGGAACAATCGGTGTGAGGGTGCGCATTCTGCTGGGTGACGCGCCCATGCGTCGCCCAGCGGGTATGGCCGAAGCCTGCAGTGCTCGCGGGCATATCGACGGTCGCGCCGCCGATTTTACCCACTTGCTTCTCGGTGAGGATGCCGCCGTCGTTGCGGACGGCCACCCCCCACGAGTCGTAGCCACGGTACTCGAGCCGTCGAAGACCGTCCAGGATCATGTCGGCAGCCGCAGTCGACTGCCCGGCATAGGCAAAAATGCCGCACACAGTGATACCTCCATATGAACGCCACCAAAAGAGCGGCGTGATATTGTGATGTCGGGGAGAAGATGCGGCGTGGGGATCGAAGTTTGTACTGCGCGGTCGCCCGCGCCCTTTGCCCGTCCCTGTCGACTGCCGCGAAGCCGGGGGGCCACCCGCCGAGTGTCTCGAAAGACCCCCACCTCGTCACCTCTCGCACCTCCCGCGAGAGGCCTGGCGCTCCTGATCGTTGTGTCATTCCCGTGCCGGCGACCGCTCCCTATCAGCGCTGGCACACTTGCCATTCTACAAGGCGCGTGGGAGGGCCGCAACAAGGGAACAAGCCCGTAGGTGTCCTATTCTTCGATTGGGGCTCCGGCGCACTGGGCGGCTTGTCGCTGTCTGCGCCAATACTGCGCACATATACGGTGCGGGACAAGTAGAAGCCGCCGTACGTCGTGCGCCGTCGCAAGCGGCCCGGAGTCTGACGACGCTCCTTCCGGCGCACTGGCCGCCCTATGAGCGCATGGCACCGTCCAGATGGAGGCGCTACAGTCGTGCTTGCGCTCTACTGGACACTCGTACTGACAACCACGAATACTGCTCGAAAGTCAAACCGGGGACCACTCACAAGAGTGCATCGCCCAGCCTAACCACGTGCCACATCGAGTGAGACACTGCTTGTCGCACCGGCTTCCTGCTCTAACGTCCTACCAAGGATCGACGCCGACGAGCTTGCGGCCGAGCGGGGTCATCGCCTCGCGCTGGCGGTCGTTATAGCGACCCGGGGGAACAGGCTGGGCGGGATGGTGTGGATGGTCCTCGCGGATGAAGCGGGTGAACTGCGCAACGCGCGGTCTCGGATTGCGATTGTGCGAGGCGGCGTGCGGCATCAGGTGGTGCAACAGCGCGAAATCACCCGCCTCCCCCGTTACCTCTACGCTATCGGGGAAATCGTCGATGCGCTTCCAGTCGTTGTAGAGATGGCGGCCCTCGGAGTGCGGCGCGGCCTTTTCCTCGACGAGCCGGTGACCGCCGGGCACGACGTGGATTCCACCGCCCTCGGGCTCGACATCGCCGAGATAGTAGCAGCCGCCTACTTGCAGCTCCTCCAAGTTGAAGAGGAAGTTCGGGATGTCGGCGGGTACAGACGCGTCGAGGTGCAGCGTCTGGCTGAGGATACCGTCCCGACTCTGGTTGCGCAGCGTGATACCGAGCGAGCCGTCAATCGCTCGAAGCCGCGGCGACCCGAGGAGTTGTGCCGCGACTGCATACAACCGCTCGTTGAACAACAGGGGCAGCAACTCCGGGGTGTCGAACGTGTGGTTTCCGTCGAGATTCATGGGCTTGATTCTCCCGGCGGTGCTGTGCCAGTGCGCCGGGATGGTGAGGTCATGGGGCACCATATCAAGGATCACACCGCGGTAGTACTCGGCTTCGTCACGCGTGAGCACGCCCTTCACGAGCAGGTACCCCTGCTCCCAGAACCGGGTTACCTCTTCTTCCGTGAGCACCTGCTGGGCCGATATCGTCGTCGCCATGATTGCCATCCCCTCTCCGCTGCTCCTGCTGCCCGGTGTAGCGAGCGCGAGCATCCGCTACCGGATGGCCGGCATTGTAGCACGGTGCGTGTCTGCCGGATCTCGCGTGGACGCTTAACAAACTGCCCAGCGCTCGGAGCCCGGCAAGTACCCGCGTGTACCCTCGGTGGCTTCGTCGCTGGGATGGTGGCGCAGATGCAGGGTGTCCAAGGTCTGACTGGAAGATCGAAGAGGTGGAGCACCTCACCTGAGCTCCCGGCGTAATCGAGCTTCCCATCTGGCAACCCGGATCCGCCTAGGCAGGTCCGCGTCCGGCACTACTCGACGCGGCGCAACGACTCCGCGACCCGACGCAGCTCATCCTCTGGCAAGTTGGAAAGCGTTATCCACGTCGTGTCCTTGCGCACGACAATCTCACCGCTGTCGGACAGGTACGCCTCGTCGGTGTCCTCGATCTCGATCTGCTGGCCGGGGCTTCCCTGTTGGGGGTTGCGGTTGAGCTCAACAATAAGCAGACCGCTTTGCGGATAGGTCGCGGTAACGGTCTGGAACAGACCTCCCACGCCAAAAGAGACGATCTCCGGCGTGCCGGATGCTGGTGGAAGATACATCGGCTCGTATACCTGCATATCCACCTTGCCCGCCGCCTCGCTCCAACTGTTCGTTGTATCCCCCTCGACCTGACTGCCGACGAAGGTAGCCAGCGATGCGCTAAACACCGTCGCCAGTACGCAGCCGATGATTGTGAGCACCAGGCAGCCGCCGCACCCCAGAGCCACCCAGAACCACGGGCTCTTGCGTCGCCGCGTCTGTACCGTCACGTTTTCATTCCACCCGTACGGGTTTCAACGAAGTTGCCACCTTCTGCAATTCGGCATCCGATGCGCCATAGAGATTTATCGCGGTATTGCCTTTTTGTACGACAAGTGACCGCTCACCTTCCACTGTCTCGAAATAGGCGAGTTGCGCTCCGGGAACCGTCACCCGCTCTATCTCCGCATTTGTCGGCGGCCGATCGCTCGTCTCCGCGAGCGAGAGACCACCGGGATAGGTTACGTTTACTCCCTCGACAAGCTGACCAACCCGCGATATCTCGATGGTGGGCGAGCCCGAGCCAGCCGGTAGATACGCAGGCTCATACAGGTCCATATTCGTCTGTGCAGCCGCATCACGCCACGACGAAACGGTCACTGGCTGGAACACGTCACCGGTCACGACGCCGCTGAGGCTCAGATAGATCCCCAATGCCGCGGCTACTACCAGGAGGGTGACGATCGCGCCGATGCCGAGCATCGCCACACGGCGCTGTACCCCCCCGGCGGCAAGCTTAGCCACCGGTGCCTCCAGGCTGTACCTCGCGCAGCGACTCGGCGATGCGCACAAGCTGATCGTCGGGCTGCCCCGAGAGTTCGACCCACGTACCGGACTTATTGATGATCAGCGCTCGGCCGCGGCCGGAAGCATCGGATGAGAAGGCCGCCTCCATCGCGTCGTCGACCTGGACGGGCTCGCGCGCATCCGGCGCAATTACCCTTGGACTACCGCTCTGGGTGATCTGCAGCCCGCTCGGATACGCGGCGTTGACCTCGAAGTGGTTCTCGAAGAGCTCGAACACGCTGATTCTCGGTTCTCCTGAGTTCGGGGGGAGATATTCGGGGCGGTATACCAGTATGCTGACAGCCGCCTGCGACGCAGCCTCGGGCCATCCGGCCACCACCTGCGACAGACCATTCTGCGCCGGCGTACCCCGACGCAGTAAGAGCAGCGCCATCATACCAACGACCAGGAGGGTAAGCAGACACCCGGACCCTGCGAGGCCAACGATTATCCATGATCTGCGGCCCAAGGACGCCATATCAGTCGTTGCCCACGATGGCGGAGTACAACCCGTCGAGTTCCTCTTCGGAGTAGAAGTGGATCGTGATCCTGCCGTTATTGGACGTACCGCTCAGCGAAACCTTCGTGCCGAGGGCCTCACGCAGCCGACTCTCGATATGGTGCAGGTTCGGGTCGGCACGTCGCGGCTGACGCTCGGGTCTGGCCGCCTGGAGCTGCTTGACGAGTGCCTCGGTCTGGCGGACGTTCAGTCCGCGCTCGATCACCGTCCGCGCCGCACCCGCCTGCTGTTCGGGATCGCGCAACGCCAGCAGCGCCCGAGCGTGACCCTCCGACAGCGATCCTGCCTCCAGCAGGTTGCGCACGGCGGGTGAGAGATCAAGCAGGCGCATGCTGTTCGCCACAGCAGAGCGGCTCTTCCCAGTTTGTGTCGCGATCTCATCAGCCGACAGGCCGAAGCGGCGGGACAGCTCGCGATATGCGGCGGCCTCATCGAGCGGGCTAAGGTCCGCCCGCTGCACGTTCTCGACGAGCGCGAGCAGCAGGACGTTTTCACCCTGCTGCGGACGCACCACGATCGGCACTTCGTCCAGCCCGGCAAGGCGCGCGGCCTCCAGCCTGCGGTGGCCCGCGATGAGCCGGTAGCCATCGCCCTCGGCCTGCACCAGCAGCGGCTGCAGCACGCCGTTCTCCCGGATCGACGCTGTGAGCCCCCGGAGCTGCTCGCTGTCCATTGAGGAACGTGGCTGGTACGGGTTGGCGGTGATGCGGTCTACCGCAGCGGTGGTATCTGCAGGAGCGTCGGGCTGCGGGATGAGCGCGTCAAGCCCGCGGCCCAGGCCGCCCCGTGGTCGAGATGGCACGTTCCGCCCTCCCTCGTTCGCTCAAATGAAATGCGTGGCGCAGAGCCTGGAAGCGGACAGCGGGCGCAGATCGCGGTCGCTACAGAAGCACTCCGCCTCGGCCACGCGCACCGCCAACCGTATGTCCTAGCCCATTATAGCCCCGGCAACCTCTTGTCCGCCGTTCGTGCTGTAGGCTAGCGGAGTCGGTAGTTCGGGGCGTCGCGGGTGATCTGAACGTCGTGTGGGTGGCTCTCGCGCAAGCCCGCGCCGGTGATGCGGACAAACCTTGCCCGCTCCTTCATCTCCGGCACCGTGCCAACACCACAGTACCCCATCGCGGAGCGCAGGCCACCGACGAGTTGGTACACGATCGCGGAGAGCGGCCCCTTGTATGGCACGCGGCTTTCAATCCCTTCGGGCACGAGCTTAGAGACGTTGTGGACATCTGCCTGCGCGTAACGATCCTTGGAATAGCCGCGCTGCTTCATCGCGGCTATCGAGCCCATGCCCCGGAACTCCTTGTACCGCTCTCCTTGGTCCAGCATAACGTCGCCGGGGCTCTCGTCCGTGCCCGCGAACATGCTGCCGATCATCACGCTGTCAGCCCCCGCGGCTATGGCCTTCGCGATGTCGCCGGAGTACTGGATACCACCGTCGCCGATCACCGTCGCGCCGAACCGAGCCGCGACCTGCGCGCACTCGTAGATCGCGGTAATCTGCGGCACACCGGCGCCCGCGACGATGCGCGTCGTGCATATCGCCCCTGGACCGATGCCGACCTTGATGGCGTCTGCCCCTGCCCGCAGCAGGTCCTCGGCGCCGTCGGCGGTGCCCACGTTGCCCGCGATGATGTTCACATCGTGCCGCGACCGTATCTCGTGGACGGTCTTGAGAACAGCTGTAGAGTGCCCGTGCGCAGTGTCCACGACGATGACATCGGCTCCCGCGTCGATGAGCGCTTCCGCCCGATCGAGACCAGGGACGCCAACACCGACCGCCGCACCGACCCGCAACCGTCCCGAGTCGTCCTTTGTCGCATTCGGGAACTGGACCTTCTTCTGGATGTCCTTTACGGTGATGAGCCCCTTCAGACAGCCGTGGGCGTCCACCACGGGCAGCTTCTCGATCTTGTGCCTGCCCAGAATGTCCTGCGCTTGCTCGAGCGTCGTGCCGAGGGGGGCAGTGATGAGATGCTCGGTGGTCATGACCGCGCTAATTGGGGTCGCTGTCTCCAACTGAAAGCGGATGTCCCGGTTCGTGATGATCCCGACCAGCGTGCCGCGCTCGTCCGTGATCGGCACGCCGCTGATGTGATAGCGCTCCATGACGGCGATGGCTTCGGCGACCGGCTCCTCGGGCGAGAGGGTGACCGGCTCAACGATCATCCCGGACTCGGAGCGCTTGACCTTGTCTACCTCGCCAACCTGGTCTTCGATGGACAGGTTCCGGTGGACGATGCCGATGCCTCCCTCGCGAGCCATGGCAATCGCGAGCCGGGCTTCCGTCACCGTGTCCATGGCCGCCGACACCAGCGGCATATTTAGGCGGATGCGGGGCGTTAGGAATGTTGCGGTAGACGCATCGGCAGGCAGCACATCACTCCGCGCGGGCACGAGGAGCACGTCGTCGAAGGTATACCCCTCCATCGCAAACTTGTCATCAAACACCGCGCACCTCCTAAAGTTTCCGCATTTTACAGGCATGTATGGGTCCTTTGCAACCGGGCACACCCTGTTGCTAGAGTGAGGCTGCGCAGCATGGCGGAAGGCTCCAGTGCCGGCTGCGGGCAACCGTGGGCTTCCGCTGGTGAAAAAAGTGTCTGTGCAAAGGCGTGTGGGATTCGGATTGGCAAGTGTACCTGCGCCCGGCCCGGGTCGCCGGAGAGGCACAGATGGAAAGCAAGCCGAGTGGTCTGGAAGGGGAGAATACGTGAGCAAGCGGATGATAGCGCTCTTGTGGGCGACCTCACTCGCGGCGTGGGCAGATGTGGCATACATGCTGTTTGCGCTGAATATCGGCGCGCTCGTCGAGCCCCTGCATCCGCTACGGCTGGTGTACTACGCACTCGTATTCGCCGCCCCGGCACTTACGTTCTTCCCGATCGCACGGCTCATCGGACTCCGCACGTTCGGCTGGGAGGCCACGGGCTGTTGGGCTGGACTGGTGCTCATGCTCACATTCATGCGCCCCGAGGCAGCGGGATTGCCCGGTTACCTGGCGTTCACCGCCGCGCTGTTTGGCGTAGTCGCTTCGATATGCCTGCCGGTTGGCTACGCGATCGGCTTCAAACTCTTGACGCTGCGGGTCCACCGGCGTGATACTGGGAGAGCGCGCCGGGAAGCATACCTGGCCGCACTCTTCGTGGTGCTCAGCGCGGCGATGAACATGGGCGGCTTCCTGAACGCACTGAATGCCGTGCTCCTCGCGCTCATCCTCGTGCTGATCGAGAGCTTTGCGCTCGCACGCAAGCCGGGTGAGCAGTCGCCGTAACTGTGGCGAATCCACGACGATGACCCAGTGGGGAGTAGTATGGAGCGGATCAGCGTCATCGGACTAGGACCCACCGGAGCCTCCATCGGCCTGGCGCTCAAGCGCTGGATCAGCGCGCCGGAAGCGTCGGGCGGGAGCCGTCGCGCTATCGAGGTCATTGGCTTCGACTTTGACACGAGCCGCCAAAAGGCGGCGACGCGCCTGAAGGCGGTGGATCAGACCCCTTGGATCTTACGCCAGGCGGTTCGGGACGCCTCCCTCGTGATACTGACCGTCCCGGCGACTGAAGAACGGCGGGCGCTCGAAGAACTCGCGCCGCTGCTCGGGGAAGATTCGGTCCTGACCGACACTTCGCCGCACAAGCAGCAGAGCCTGGCGCTCGCTACTGAGCTGCTGCCCGCACACGTTAGCTTCATCGCCGGGCATCCGGTCCTGCCGATGGACTACATGTGCGAGCCATCCGCAGATCTGTTCGCGGGCGTGACGTATGGACTTTTCCCCCACCTGCGCGCAGAGCAGGGCGCCACGGAGCTGGTCGTGGGATTCGTGCAGGCGATCGGGGCAAAGCCATACTTCCCGGACCCGGCGGAGCACGATGCGCAGGTGGCGGCGACGACCATGCTGCCCGCGCTGACCGCGGTGGCGCTGATGCATACCGCGAGTGGGGGCGCGGGGTGGCGTGACCTGAGCGGTATGGCCACCAGTGACCTCGCGGAGCTTACCCGGCTCGCCGCGATGCCGCCCGAGGAACTGGCTGGCATGGTCGCCTTCTCGCCCGATGAGGCGGTGCGCTGGCTCGACAGCCTGATCGGGCGACTTGGAGAACTGCGCGACCTCGCCGGGCGAGAGGACACCGAGGCAGCCGAGCGGCTACTCCGATTCTTCGCCGATGCGCAGAGCGCACGAGAACGCTGGCTCCA
>JADDPA010000175.1:0-7399 GCA_016782125.1 Thermobaculum sp. | reverse complement strand
CTCCAGCCTGCCGCGCCGCAGAATGACACTCCGCGCCCAGGCATCGACTCGCACATAAACCGCCTGTTCCTCGGTGGCTTGCGCCGCAGACGGGACTGACCAAGCGCTCGGGCGGGGGCGTCAGGCTGTGCCCCGGAACACCAGAATCAGGGCAGAACGCGCCACTCCTTCGGGAGGGCATAGCGATACAGTTTGCTCGTAGGTTCCCCGTTTTCCCGAATACGGCCTCGCCCCTGCCGCTCGACACTGGCGTACGCGTTCTGCACCTGGATGATCCGCCTCGCCGGCACATTGAAGATCACCAGCCCCGCACCCACGGGTTCGGTGCTGGCTTCCTCGGTGACCGCATCGAGCACGCGAAATGGCGGGGTCTCTGCTGGCGCGGCAGACTCAAGCGTCCCCAAAATCGCGTCGTGTCCCTCGGTGGTATTATGCTCGTCGAACACTGCAAGGCCGTTGAGCACGTACGTCGACAATTGCGCGTCGTACGCTCGGGTATACTCCAGTAGCTCGGCAAGCGTCGTGGGGTTCTTCGCGCACGCCGCGGTCAATACCTTCAGACCGTGACACGGTCCAACGAAGCTAATCGTTCCGGTCGGGTCTATCACCTTGAAGCGCATCACGTCCATGCCAGACACGATAGCAGAGCACATACCGAGTTTCCAGTTTGCCCCTGGTGAGGGTGAATCTCGGTCTAAGCGCCGCGACCTGAGTCATAGGCGAGGGCAGGCTGGACGGCTGCGACGTTGCTATGCCGCTTATGAAGGGCATCCGTGGCGTGGCATCCTAGCACCGGTAAGGATACGTCGATGGTGGCCTCCAACGGATTATGGGCCATCCGGATGGGGGAGAGGGGACGGGACGCCAGTTGGAGCATATTGAGGCGAGCATACGGGGCGTAAACTCCCGGTTGGAAAAACTGGAGTCGGACACTGTCCGCCTTGGCCATGAACTCACGCGCCTGCGCGACGGTCGCCAGGCGGATCAGGAGCGTCTCCGGCACGACCTAAGCATAGCCGTCGAAGCGGTGTCGAGTCCGACGCGGGAGATCCACGAGTTGCGCGCGCAACTCGTGTCACTTGCGGGCGCAATGCGTGGGCTACAGGCCACCGAACACGCGCTCGACAACCGGCAGGAGGACACCGCCCGACGGATCGAGAACGTCTGGGCACGGATCGAATCGTTTGAGGGGCGGGTCGATGAGAACCGGCGAACGGCAGAACGGGCGCTTGCCGATGTTGCCACGCTACGAACGGAACTCGGGCGTACGGTCGAGGCACTGCATACCATCCGGGACAACCAGTCGGAGCATGCCGAAGCGACGCGATCCGAACTCGACACCCTTCGCGAAGCGTGGGTCGAGCCGGTGCATAGGCTCGCCCGCCTAGAGGAGGCGCGCCGCGCGGAGGAGTCGGTGTTTGAGCGAATACACGTCGCGCTCAGTAACCTCGCGACTGCGGACCAGAGCGCGCAAGCTGGGCTGGAGAAGTTGGGCAGGCTGGTCGCGGAAAACGAAGCCGGGCTGCGCGGAGAGGTCGGTCGTATGCGGGACGAGTTCGAGAGCGCAATCCGCACGCTGTGCCAGATCTCTGATGAGCGGGTGGTGCGGCAGCAAGGCGAGATTACGAGCGCGACCGACGCAGCGAACCGGGCGCTAGATGCGGTATCCCGGTACTCCGACGCGTCTAACCGGCTCCGCAGTCAACTGGAGGGTACGATACACCAGTTGCAGGTCGGCGAGCGCAAGCACCTGGAGCGGGCGCTCGACCACGCCGCGCAGGAGTTGCGTGCCTACGACGAGCGGAACCAGGTGGACGGAGCGGGGCCACAAGAGTAAGCAGCACGCCGGCAGATCTCAGCATATGTAGCGCCTTGTGGGAGAGTATATGCTGGACCGGCCCGTACCCCTGCGATCATACCCTCCGACGAATGAAGATAGCGTCGCGGTGGGCATCGACCTGGCGAGGCTCGAGCACCGTGAGACAGGTATTGCTGTGCTCCGCGGGGGCAGACTCACGCTTCTAACCTCGGCACACAGCGACGCTGAGATACTGGCGCTTGCGGCAATTGAGGAGCCGAACGTCACCGTCGCGGTGAACGCCCCGCTGACCGTACCTCGCGGACGCTGCTGTCTCGATGATGATTGCCCTTGCCGCCACGATCCGGGAACCCGCAGCCGGGAGATCGAGCGGGCACTCCTGCGCATGCGCGTGCCAATCCTGGCTACGGCGCTGATCAAGGTGCTGGCCCGGCGCGGCGGCGCGCTCGCGCTCGCGTTGCGGCGGGCCGGGTGCAAGCCACTTGAGGTCTACCCGTACGCCACGCTCCGGCTTCTGGGGCTGCCGACGCAGGGCAAGCGGACTGATTTTGGACGGCGGCGTATCCATCAGGCGCTGCAGCCGCTCGTGCCTGGCCTGGATCACCCGGAGGCCACGGAGCATCAGCTTGACGCCGTCGTCTGCGCGTTGACAGCAGATCTGTGGCGCCAAGGGTTGGCGACCACCGTAGGCGCGGAGGATGAGGGGCTGATGGTGATTCCCGACACCGCGGCAATCGCCAAGGCGAGAGTGCTGCCCATGGTCGCGGAGTCGCGCGCACTCTACCATCCGAGCGGCACGGAGTCGCACACCTCCGAACCGCCACAGGACCAAGGCACTCGGGTAGGCGGCTGACGTAGGGGTGACGCACCGTCCTGCCCGAAGGCACGGGGTTTTCCAGGCAGTCCCGTCTCGTGCCGCCGGCGCTGTGGGGAGCGGTGACCTTGCTCCGCACCAAGGCGTTTAGTAGTAAGATAGCTGCACTAATTTGCATCGATTGAGCAGAGATGAGGTCAACGATGAGTATTGCCGAACGGGCCGGGAGAGCCATTGAAGACGTCGTCCAGGGTGGACGCTCCGATGGGTTCCGGATCAACGCGCAGGACTTCCTCTCGGTACGGGAGTTAGGGAAGGCGGTCACTACCCGGATCGAGCAGCGCACCGCCAGCCTCGCGAACGCGGCGGAAACGGTGAACCGCAGTTTCCCCGAGCGCGACTCGGCGGGGCATTTCACGAACGTGTTCTCCCCGCTGGTGATACCGGACCAGCGGTTCTCGCTGTGGCCGCTGCCGGTTGGCCTGGTCGCAATCCTGGGTCTCCTTGGCAGTCTCGGCGTGGTAGCGCTCGACCTGTTGCCCGGCTTTACGAGAATGGCTCTTGTGCTGGTCGGGCCGCATTTCTGGCTGCTGCTACTTGCCGTGGCTCTCGTCGGCTGGTGGCGACGAAGCGTCGTGATGGTGCCCGACGGCTGTCAGGCACTGATCACCCGGTTCGGCAAACTGGAACAGATCGTCGGTCCGGGCCGCACGACGCTCTTTAATCCCTGGAAGCAGGTGAGCTACATCGTCAACACCAGCCGGGAGTATCCGTACAATGCCCCGATCCGCGAGGCGCCGACCGCGAGCCGGGTGAACGCCTCCGTCGATATCTTCCTCCAGTTCCGCATCGAGGATCCGGCGGAGTTCGTCTTCACACTCGGCAGCGTCCGGGGGTTCTCGGACAAGCTAGAGAACGCAATCAGCGAGGTGACGCGCGCGCTCATCTACGAGCAGCGTGCTGAGACGATCTACGACCTGGTCGGTGAGAGCACGAACACGTTCCTGGAGAACCTCAATCAGCAGTTTCTGCCGGCAGTGCGCTTCATGAACGCAAACATCACCCACGCCGAACCCTCCAGCCAGGAGTACCGCATGGACCTCGCGGCGCCGGAGATGGTGCGGGTCGCCAAGGAGGCGTACACGTACCAGTACGAGCTGCAACTCCGCAAGGAACAGAACGAGGGTGACCTGAACAAGGAACTGGCGGCACTCCGCGAAACGCTCTCTGCAATCCGCGCGGAGATAGCCACATACCAGGCGCAGATGGATACGGCGCGCGAGCGGGAGACGAACTGGGCAAGCGCAGCCGCACGCCAACGGCTGGTCGAGGCGGAGAGCACGGCGAAAGCAAACGCCGCATTGTTGGAAGCGCAGGCGCTGGACATCCGCGCGATCAGCAGCGCCTCCGCCCCGGAGATTCTGGAGTACCGCTTTCAGCAGGAGGTCCTCGAACGACTGGGCGGCGTTGCTGGTCGGTTGCCACAGGTCGTCCAACTCGGAGGGAATGGCGATGAGCCAATCGATTTCCTGAAGATAGCCCAGCGGATGATCGGTATGGACAACCAGGCCCTGTACACGACCCAGGATCTGCAAACAATCCGCGAGCGGGCGAACACGATTCAGGGACGCATACGCGAGCGGTCATCTGAGATCGAGCGTGTTTTGGCGGAGGAGCGCAGCGTGGGTGACACGCCGCAACGCGCGCCGGCAGCAGAAGAGGCCACCGCAGACCGCGTTGAGGAGATCCGCCAGTCCGTGACCGATCAGCGGCTCCAGGAGCGCGTGGTGCGGATCGGCGGGGCCGATGGCGAGCGGGCGGCACCGCTGCAGGACGAACCGAGCAACGGCTTGAGGCCACAGGGCCGTGAGGAGGGGCAATCGTGAGTGCAAGCGCCAACATACCTACCACACCGGCACAAGCGGGTCGCGAGTTCTCCCGGATCAAGGAGGCCGTGGCTGGCTGGTCAGAGATGCGTCAGATCCTGCGAGGCGGCCAGGGCGGCCAGTCCGTCCCGGTGGTCATCCCGCGCGACCGGCGCCGTAACGGCTGGCTGATCGTGCTCGGTGTCGCGTTCTACCTGCTTGGTGGCGCGCTGTTCGCCGGGAACTTGGGCATCAGCTTTCTGTTGGTCCTGCTCGGGATCGGCGTTGCGCTGCTCGGTCTATTGTGGCTGTGGCGCGGATCGATTATCGAGATCGAGCAGGGCACCACCGGGGTGCTGGCGCGCTACGGCAAGATCGTCGGTACCCTGAATCCTGGACGGCACTACCTGTGGCGACCGTGGGAGAAGGTGGAGTACGTCGTCGACACCGCCACCGAGATCCCGTACCTGGCCCCCGTCGTATCCTGCCCGACGCAGGAGAACGTGCCGCTGAAGTCGATTGAGTTTTTCCTTCGGTTCCGCATCGAGGATCCGGTGGCATTTGTACGCACGCTCGGGGCGAGCAACTTTGACATGGTCCTAAGCAGCGCCGTGCAGGACGCCATACGGCAGCGCAGCCGGCAGATCCGGACCGAGCGAGCGTACGACCTGCGCGGGAGCGACGTGGAGGACATGCGTGCGTACCTGAACCGCCAGCTCACGAGCTACGGTGTGCGGATCCTCGGGGCGAACATCCCCGATGTGCAGTTGCCCGGGCAATACCAGCAGCACCTGGCAACACGGGAGCGGGTGGCTAAGGAACTCGTGGCATACGAGCGAGAGTGGGAGCTGATCCGAAAGCAGCGCATCGACACCCTGCTGATGGAGATCGAGCGCGTGAAAAAGGAGCGGGGCGCACGGCTGATCGAGGTCAAGGAGGCGCAAAACAAGGCGCGTCAGGACGTGGCTCGGATGTTGGAAGAGCAGCAGACGGAGGCGCAGCGGGTTCGCCTGGAGATCGAGACGCACGGCCGCGTGACGCTGACAGAGGCGGAGAGCGAGGCGTCAGCGCTCGGGCACCTGGGGCCGGCGTACCGGGACAACCGCGCGGTGCTGCAGTACGAGATGGCCCGCCGGCGGCTGCAGGTTGGCGCACAGCTCATGGAGCACGCGCCTCGGCCGGTGCTGGTGCGCGGCGACGACGGCGAGTCCTCGGCACTCTCGACGCTCGTCCTGGCGCAGCTCCTGCCACAGATGGCAGCAAACGGCGGGGCGCCGGCGACGAATGGTATAGTCGAGAAGCTCAACGATATACGGCAGACCGGCGAGTAACGCCGACCGGCGGAACGCTTCGTTTTGTGCGCATCTTCGGGCCGGACAGAGCGTTCCTGATCCGGTGGGGCGACCGCTCACTGCTTAGGAGATGCGGCGCAGTGGTCAGCCCTTGGTATCAAGTGCGTCAGATATCGCGGCATCCACCGTCAGTTCTTGTCCGGCTGCCCAGACGACGCTGAACCTTGCGTCACCGAGTACCGTGCGTGCCTCAGCGAGAGTGCAATCGTAGAGGGGTCCGTCCGGGGGTGGCACCGGGGCCCTGATCTCGGTGCGGAGCGCGTCCGCCGCCGCGGAAAGCAACACGGTTCGCTCCGGCTGGTCTGTCGAGAGCGCAATTCGTGCCAGACCCTCTAGGCAGAACGCGATGAGCGCCTTGTCTCCGGTTACCTGCACCAGGCTGAGTGCCTCCCGGTACGCCTCGGCTGCCGGATCGTGGTCTCCCGCAGCATGCAGCGCATTCGCGAGATCATACAGGCTAATGCCCGCCGCCCACCGCACCCCCAGCTTTCGGTTGATGCCCAGACTCTCTCGATGCAACTCTATTGCCCGTTCGTACTGCCCTTGGTCGTACGCCAAGAGACCAAGGTTATTCAGAGTCCAGGCAACGCCCTGGTCATTCGCCAGCTTGCGATACGCGGTAAGAGCCTCCTCGAACAGCGCACTGGCGCGTCTCGATTGGCGGCGTACCTGCGGAAGGCGTCCCAGGTCGTTGAGGGATTCGGCCACGCCGAGCACATCTCCCAAGGTGCGGAACAAGCCCAGCGCCTCCATCAGCCGGACTTCCGCCTGATCGTAGTCGCCTTGAAGGTGGGCAACGAGGCCGAGGTTGCGGAGTGAGTGTGCGATGGCTGACTCGCCGCCGAGCGCGCGCCTCAGTGCGAGACTCTCCTCGTGCAACATCTGTGCTTTGGTCCAGTTACCTTGATCGCGCGCGAGCATTCCCAGGTCATTGAGCACGGCCGCCATGCCCCGACGATCCGCAGGCTCACTGAACATGTGCCGCGCCTCCTCGTACAGGTCTGCGGCACGGCGGTAGTCGCCTCGGGAGTGCGCAATGCTCGTGAGGGCGTGGAGCGCGTCGGCCTCACCACGCCGGTCGCCGTGCTGCCGCGATAACTTCAAGCCCTCCTGGACGGACGCCTCTGCAGACGGCAAATCACCCTGGCTTCGCGCCAGTGTTCCGGCCATGGTCAATGCTCTTGCTCGAATCGGTGCAGGCAGAGGTTCACCATGGAATCGCTCTATTCCCAGCAGCTCCGCCAACCAGCCGCGTCCCTCGCTCAGTTGCCCGCGAAGCAGCCAGTACCACCCCATAGCCCGAGCGATGCGCAACCCGAGTTCTACTCGGCCAGTGTCCCGTGACCACCGTAACGCGACGCGCACGTTGACGGATTCCTCTTCCGGGTGCCGGAGAACCTCCTGCTGCCGGAAACCATGCAGTTCCGGCTTTATTCGCTCCACCATCTCCGCATAGTATGCGGCGTGGCGGCTCGCTATTATCTCGAGCTCCCCGCTTTCCGCAAGACGGGCAAGACCTTCTATGTCAATAGTTCCGTTCCGATGGCTT
>JADDPA010000114.1 GCA_016782125.1 Thermobaculum sp. | reverse complement strand
GCCGCGCAGCTCTCTACTCGCTCTCGACCCTCCTCGTGCAAACCTAACCGCGTCATCAGGTCGCGAACCCAATGGGCATCTTGCTCCTGGACGACTGTGGCGCCGTAGACTGCGGACAAACGCTCCCGCTCGTCTGGGCTGGCTGTCTCGAACACACGAACGGCCGGGTAGCTTTTCTTGCGACCGTAGATATCCTCCATCTCGCGCTTTCCCGTGCGCGACTCCGCCTGCCAGACTCCAGCCAGATCGTCGTGAATTTGGTAGGCCACTCCTGCGGCGACGCCAAACTGGCGATACGCTCGCAGCGCGTTCGATGGCGTGCCGGCGACAAGCGCTCCGAGGTAACACGAAAGGCCCATCAACGCACCGGTCTTCCGCTCGATCATCGCAAGGTATTCCTCGGAGGAGACAGCCGCGCGCGACTCGAAAGAGATATCCAGGTGCTGCCCCTCGCAAAGCGTGATCGCGGTCTGATCGAACTCCTCCAGGGCGTGCAATACCAGCGAGGCGTCCGCTCCCCGCCGTGCGAGGGAGGCTAGGACGAGGTGTGCACTGGCGTACACCGCATCACCCGCATTCAGCGCCAGCGGCATGCCAATCAGGCTCCATACAGAGGGACGGTGCCGGCGCTGCTGACTGGCGTCCTGAATGTCGTCGTGAACGAGGGTAAAGTTGTGCAGCAGCTCGACCGCGGCTGCGACGGGAACGGCCATCGTGACGTCACCACCTGCAGCCGCACATGACAACAGGACGAGTCGCGGACGCAATAGCTTGCCGCCGCCCTGCTCCGACGGTTGAAGCTGTTCGTCGGCCAGCCCAACCGCGTACTGCATGGCGCCGTAGAAACCTTCTGGCATGCCACCATCCGGTGCAAGCGCCACGTGCATCTCCTCGCGCACGAGCGGCAAGTAGGTGGCCATCTCTACCGCCACCGACGACGTGCTCACATGCTACCTCCCGTACACTTTCCTTTTCGATAATAACACGTTCGACATGAATACCAATGAGGTGCCACGGTCAGCCCGGGCCCGTCAGTGCTTTCGGTATGATGGCGCAGCCCACTGGAGGCGCCCAATGGCCCAGCTACAGATGCACCGACCACACCTCGACGATATTCCACGCACGCCGACGGTGCCCGCGGGCTATGGCCTGCGGCCTATGGCGACGACGGGCAATCTCACCTCGCTCGCGGAGACGCTTTCAAAAGCCTTCGGAGAAGTGTGGAGTGTGGACGACGTGCGCAGCAGGTTGATCAACGCTGAAGATGTACACGCCGTCTACGTCATAACCTGGGAAGACCGTGTCGTAGCAACCGCATCGAGCCGTCACGTATCGGATTACCAGCCGGACAAGGGTTACGTCCACTGGGTAGGCACCCATCCGGATCACGCTCGTAAGGGCTTGGCGGCTACGCTCATCGAGCGGGTACTACAGGATTTCATAAGTCGCGGGTACACTTCGGCGGTCCTGCAGACCGACGACTTCCGCCTACCCGCTATCAGAGCGTACCTTCGATATGGCTTTCTGCCGGTATATGATGTCGACGCTGAAGATCATCGTAGCCGGTGGTCCACGCTCCTCCAATCGCTGTTTGCCCGACCGACATCCCCTCATCGGTGAAGGAGTGTATACTGCGAGCCACAGTTTAGGTTCTGGATGAGTCGGTAGCGGAAATTTGCTCCTGCATGGCAGCACCCTGATACGCTGTGTCGCCGACGAGATGGCCGCGGGCTTGGAAGCAGGTCCGCAGAACGCACCGCGGTACTTTGGGAGGAGAATCCGACGTGACGAAGCAGCAGCTGACACTTGGCATCATCGGCGCCGGGAACATAGCCGGGCAGTACGCCCGCGACCTGACAACGTATCCTGAAGTGCACCTCGCGGGCATTGCGGACATCGACGCCCCACGTGCGGCCGCCCTGGCCGAGAAGAGCAACAGCCGCTCGTACGCCTCGCCCGACGAACTGATCGCCGACCCGGCCATAGACGTTGTGGTGAACCTGACCACGCACACCGCCCACGTCGACGTGATCACGAAGGCGCTGAACGCCGCCAAGCACGTGTATAGCGAGAAGCCCCTGGCTTTGTCGTATAAGGACGCGCAGGGACTTGTCCAGCTTGCGGAGCAAAAGGGCCTGCGTCTAGGTTGCTCACCGTGCACCTACATGGGCGAGGCGCAGCAGACCATCTGGAAGCTGTTGCGAGAAGACAAGATCGGGCCCGTGCGGATCGTGTTCGCGGAGATGAACTGGGGTCGCATCGAGTCGTGGCATCCGGCGCCGGGCGGCTTCTACGCGGTCGGTCCGCTTTGGGATATCGGCGTCTACCCGTTCACCCTGCTGACCACAATCTTCGGCCCGGCTCGTCGCGCTCTCGCCACGGGCAAGGTCCTGTTCCCAGACCGTGTGACCCAGGAAGGCGTCCCTTTCCACATTGAGACGCCCGACTTCGTGACGGGAACCATCGAGCTAGAGAGTGGCGTGCTGGTGCGGTTCACAGTGAACTTTTACGTCAGCATGAAATCGAAGCAGAAGGGGGTCGAGTTTCACGGCGACAAGGGCTCCCTCTGGCTCGGCAGTCCACAATGGTTCAACGCCGAGGCCGAATACGCGCCGTTTGGTGAGCCATACGAGCCGGTGCCCTATGTCCGCGAACCGTACGATGGAACGGAGTGGGGCCGCGGCGTGCTCGACATGGTGAACGCGATAGTCGAGGACCGCCATCACCGCGCCACCGGGGCACAGGCAGCCCACGTCGTCGAGATCCTCGAAGCCATCGCCACCTCCATGCGGGAGGGTCGTTCGGCGGAGATCACGTCGAGCTTCACGCAGCCTGCACCGATGGAATGGGGAGTGTAACCCCTGTCCACAGCGCGTCCCGCGCTACCCGGTCGTGCCGTCCGCAGTGAAAATAGCGGCTACGCTACAATGGCGCCACACCTTCAAATCAGGAGGGCTCCCCCCTTGACCGCCATCCAGAGCCTTGCCGATACGGCACGACGCCAGTTTCCATCCATAATTCGAGCGGACGGCCCAGTCTACCTTGATAATCCGGGCGGCACCCAGGTTCCGCAGTCGGTCCCCGATGCGATGATGGCGTATCTGCTCCAGGACAACGCAAACGTGCATGGTGCGTTCGCCACAAGCGCGCGGACCGACGCGGTGGTCCATGAAGCACACGCGGCGGTCGCGGACTTCCTCGGAGCGGCACAACCTGAGGAGATCGCTTTCGGCCCGAATATGACGACGCTGACGTTCGCCTTGAGCCGCGCGCTCGGTCGCGAGCTGCGCGAAGGCGAGGAGATTCTCGTGACGCAGCTAGACCACGACGCGAACATCGCTCCCTGGCTGCTGCTGGCCAGAGATCTCGGCCTGAACATTCGCTGGGCGGAGGTCGATCCGGCCGACTGCACGCTCGACCTCGACAGCTTTCAGGCTGGATTGAACGAGCGCACGCGGATCGCGGCGTTTACGTACGCCTCAAACGCTGTCGGCACAGTGAATGACGTTGGGCTACTGACTCGGCTCGCACACGAAGCTGGCGCGCTCGTCTTCATCGACGCGGTTCAGTACGCTCCCCATGGACCAATTGACGTGCAACAGATCGGGTGTGATTTCCTCACTTGCTCACCGTACAAGTTTTTCGGACCGCACGCTGGCGTCCTCTATACCCGCATCGACCACTCCGAGCGACTGCGCGCATACAAAGTGCGACCGGCGAGCGACGCCCCTCCCTATAAGTGGGAGACGGGTACACAGAGCCACGAGGCGATGGCCGGCACTACAGCCGCAATTGACTACCTTGCGTCTATCGCACCCACCGCGCCGAACCTCAACCGGCGAGAATCACTCGTCGCCGCGATGACCGCCATAAAAGAGTATGAGCAGGGACTCACGCAACACCTATGCGAAGGCTTGGCGCAAGTTCCGGTTCGCGTGTATGGGATTACCGAGGTAGACCGCCTTTCCGGTCGCCTTCCCACGTTCGCACTCACTTCGGACCACCATACTCCGCGGCAGCTCGCGGAAGCGCTGGGCAGACGCGGATACAATCTCTGGGATGGCAATTACTACGCGCTTGCACTCATGGAGCGCCTGGGACTAGAGGAGAACGGCGGTGCGCTGCGCATCGGGCTCGTCCACTACAACACGCACGAGGAAATCGATCGATTCCTGGCCGACCTTAGGTCGGTGATCATCGGGCGGACCACGCACCCAGTTCCCTCGGTTGAAGCGGTGGAATCCGCCGAGCATACGGCTCAGGGATGACCAGCCAGTCCACCCAGTTCCGGCCCCCCCGGCCCCGAATGGTCGCACTCGATATCGACGGAACCCTGCTAGACCCCTCGGGCGCGCTCCGCACGACGGTCCGCGACGCCGTACGCGAGACGCTCGATGCAGGTGTACTGGTCACCATCGCGACGGGCAGGCGCTTCGAGTCCGCGAGCGCAGTAGCGCGGGCACTAGGACTGGAGTTGCCTCTGGTGCTTCACGGTGGCACGATCATCCAGGACTCAGAGTCCGCCGAGGTGTTGTATGAGGATGTCATGGATCCCGCTCTTCTGGGTGAGGTGATCGCGGAGATCGTGCGTCATGACCAACAGCCGGTGCTGTTTACGAGTCCGGCGGCGGGTGGGACGTTGCATACCGGTCCCAGCGAGCGCGACAGCCCTGCCGCCGCGCGATATCTCGACGGTCAACCACGAGTCCGGCGAAGCTCGTACGATGTGCTACCTTCCACAAAGCATACGGTCAGTGTAGGCGTGCTACAGTCGGACGACGTTTTGCGCCCGCTGTATGAGGCGTTGCAGTCAATGCACAGTTGCTTCGTTCTGCTCTGGGATCCGGACCCAATGTACGAGGGCGGCGTCGACCACCTGCTGGATGTCCTGAATGCTGGATGTTCCAAATTCAAGGCACTCGCTTATCTTGCGGGGCACTATGGCATCCACACCGACGAGGTGATGGCCATCGGTGACCAGGTGAACGACCTCGACTTGATCGGTAACGTGGGACTTGGAGTGGCGATGGGCAACGCTATTCCGGCGGTGCAACAGTGCGCGAAGGCAGTCGTTGGCACAAACGCCGAGGATGGCGTTGCAGAGGCGCTGCGCCGCTTCGTGCTTGATCGATAGACCTTCGGTGATCACGGCGCAAACCGTGGGATGGCACTGGAGGACGCACGTTGCAGCGCGATGGCCAGTCCAGCGCTCTTCACCGGCGGCACGGTCACGATCGCAGGACGGCGCATCGGCTGTCAGCCGGGCTGGGCGATGACGAGGTCACGTCGGCGTAGAGGGGTCTGCTATAATGCTGGCTGTCGGGCCCGTAGCTCAGTGGTTAGAGCGAGCGGCTCATAACCGCCAGGTCGTAGGTTCGAACCCTAC
>JADDPA010000117.1 GCA_016782125.1 Thermobaculum sp. | reverse complement strand
GCTGCCCGAGCTGCGCCGCCGCGGCTACCGGGTGGTGACTCTCTCGGAGCTCGCTGACCGCTCATGGGTTATGGCTCCGACTGACCCCGCCTAGTGCCGTGAGTGTCTTGCGGCCGAGGAAACCCGCGTAACTGCTAACCTTTCCTACCATGCCAAGAGGGACCAAACGGTCGACTGACCAAGTATATAGAATGCGGTCATTGCGTTCTCACAATCAGGAAGTCGGCCCTGAGCGTCCAGCTTGACACCAAAGCCTGAGCGAACCTCCTGCTCACCGTAGTGGAATGCGTCCTCGGTTAGAGAGCGGAACTGCTTGGCTCGGGCTCTATGGACTTCCAGTTCAGATGATCAGCACTATCATTGGGGCAAGATCCTGGAAGAGGATGTCGAGATAATGGTCGCGCTTCCCGATAAGCTGGTGAGAACGAACATCGCCCTGCATGGGGAGCGGGACCTCGCGTGGCTGCATTGCCTCTCGGAAATAATCATCGGTTGCGAGAGGCGGTGGTCGGTCAGGATCGATCCGCCATTCGATGGGTTGTCATACCAGACCTCGCCATGACCTCCTGGCTCTCCCGCACATTGGGGGGACGGGCAGGCAGCGACCACCGCAAGGTGGTGTTAGCTGAGGGTCTGCGAGAGCCCCATGTTCGCGCGGAGTCTACGGTACTCTCGATCCAGCTCACCCCAGACGGGCTCGCCTCCCCAGTCGCCTCCCGATAGATCCAGGCAGCGCTCCACTTTCAGCAGCAATCGGTTGGATAGCGCATCGCCGGGGGACAGTCGTCATCCGCGGCTATTGTCAAGTATGTCCGCCGCCTTGATCAGGATCGCTGCCCTGCCATTCTCCCCGCAGCGCGCCAGCATCTCCCGATCCCGCTCCTCCTCGTCGGCGATATCCCTGTCGAAGCTGTTTGCCGCCACCAAGCGGGCGACCTCGGGGCCGAACTCTCGCTCGATCTGTTGGGGGGTCGTGTCGGAGTCCTCCAGCAGGTCGTGGAGGACCGCGGCGACCACGATGTCCCTCCCGTAGCCCTGATCGTACAGGTAGAGGGCGACGCGGATGCTGTGCAGCACGACCGGCTTGGGATTGTTTCCCCTCCGCTCCATCTGGAACACGGGGAACACGATGGCGCGCTCTACATCGCGATCGAGATCTAGGCCGCTCGGCAAGATGTACCCCTTCCGTGGTCGCCTGGCGCGCGCTGGAACTCGTTTTGCGGGCCCATTGTAGCGCCCGGGTGGGCCGGTCGGAGTGGAGCCCCATCGTCGCGCTGATCGACCATCCGACCAGCGACCACACCTGCCACACCACGCAACGGTCCCGGTCAGGTGCGCCGTGTCCTGCCGGAAGAGGGCGCAATACGAGCAGGCAGCGAGACCGCTAGCACGTAAGCCAGCACTATGGCAACCTAATGGATCGGCAGCCCCGCCCAGAAGCCGACCCCCAGCCAATCCCTGACCATCGACGTTGCAGTGAGGATCTGTGCATAGATCGCTATCTGGAATATGACCCGCTCAGCGCCCTCATGATGCTGTGCGTAGCCGGGATCATCCTCGCGCTGGCGGGTGGGGAAGTGGGGTTTGCGTGGGACGACGGCGCGAGGCTCGCGGGCACGGCCGCCCTCTGGAACGTTGGGCTCCGGAGCACGGCGCTCGGCTTCGTCTTCTCCCACATCCGGAGTATCTCGACGCCCGTGCCCACTCAGGGTGCACAGACTGGAATGGCAGCCTTCCTGCCGCCCCCGAAAACCAGCCTGTGTGAGCCACCCGGCGCTAGTAGACCTCCGGCACGAACCGTTGCGAGGCAATCGGCGGGCGCACGTAGCCGCCGTCCTCCTGGCGGGGCGGCAGGATGATATGCTCGGGCGTCAGATCTTGGTAGGGTATGCTGCTCAAGAGATGATTGATGCAGTTGAGCCGCGCACGCTTCTTGCTGTCCGCCTCGACCACCCACCACGGGGCCTCTTCGATGTCGGTGTGCGCGAACATCTCGTCCTTCGCCCTGGAATACTCGACCCACCGCGAACGCGACTCGACGTCCATCGGGCTGAGCTTCCAGCGCCGGGTTGGGTCCTGGAGGCGCGACTGGAAGCGCCGCTCCTGTTCCTCATCGCTCACGGAGAACCAGTACTTGAGGACGGTTATCCCCGAGCGAACCAGCATGCGCTCGAACTCCGGGCAGGTGCGCATGAACTCACGATATTCCTCGTCGGTGCAGAAGCCCATCACCCGCTCGACGCCTGCACGGTTGTACCAGCTGCGGTCGAAGAGGATCATCTCCCCCGCGGCCGGGAGCTGCGCGACGTAGCGCTGGAAGTACCACTGGGTCTTCTCGCGCTCGGTCGGCGTGCCCAGCGCCACCACCCGGCATATCCGCGGGTTCAGCCCCTCGGTGATGCGCTTGATGACGCCCCCCTTGCCGGCGGCGTCGCGCCCCTCGAAGATCACGACCACCTTGAGTCCCTGGTCCCTGATCCACTCCTGCAGCTTGACCAGCTCGACTTGGAAGCTCGCGAGCTCCCGCTCGTAGACCTTGTTCTTCAGCTTCTTGGGCTTCGTCTCCGCCTCACCCTCGGTGCGATCCTTGGGGTCCGTGGTCACGAGCGTACCCGCGCTAGCCGCGCTCTGTTCCGCCTCTGCCATCGTGTTCCCCCTTCACTTTCCGATTCCAGCCCTTGTGCGCCAGGGCCCTACCATCCGCCGCCAGGGCCGGGCGGGATCCGTGGCGGCAGTGTACCACGCGGCGTGTCGCGTGATGCTGCGAGGGGTCGGAAGCAGCGCCGATACCGTGAACCGTTGACCTTGAAGTTTGGCAGCTTGCACTCGATGTCTCGCAGGCTTTTGCCTTTGGCAGACGCCGGCGGGCGTGCCGCCACGTCGGCGAGGACGTGGCGGTAGATCGGGTCACCGGTAGTGACCCGCAGCCCGGGTTGCCACGGCCGGAACACGCGCCGCCGGAGCCCGCGGCCACCAATGCCCAGGCCGCCCGTCTAGGTACCCCTGGCGGTGCCTGTACGGGGCTCCCCGAGCGTCGTGGCGATCAGGTCGAGCAGCGCGTCTAGGTCGAACGGCTTGGGCAGCGGCTCGACGCGGAGAGGACCGGGCTGTCCAAGGCAGACGTGGGTAAGGTGCTCGACGAGGCGTTGGCGGAGATCCGCAGCACGGTGGACGGGGGCGAGACGGTGGCGCTGCGCGGGTTCAGCACGTTCCGCCTCAGCGAGCGCTCAGCGCGCAAGGGTCGCAACCCCCAGACGGGCGAGGAGATCGACATACCGGCCAGCCGATCCATGGCCTTCAAGATCAGCAAGTAGCCGCGACTATGTCCGGTGATATGAGCTCAGTGCCCATCAGCACGGATGGTCGCATCGGTGGCGCCTACGCTGCACGCGGCAAATACCCACGACTTGGTGCGCCACGCGAGGTCGGCACGGAGGCGCGGTGTCACGTGCCTGCCAGCCCCGCCCTTGTGGCATGCAAGAGTACCATGTCCGTGCTCTAATGCGACGGGCGGCTTAGCGCGCGGTGTCCGGTATCCACTTCGGCCTCGCCGACCAGTTCTTCGACTGCACAGTCGACTCATCAACACCGAGCGTCACCGCGTCGCCGGATACATCGGCGATCCCGCTGTACGGCACGTACAGCACCTGCTTACGCAAGAGCCCGCGGTGTACCTCCACACGGGAGCACAGCTCGTCGTCGCAGCGCGCAGTGGCTGATGTGGGATCCGTGCCCAGCCACACCTCGGCCACCTTGCCCAGGTCCGCACCGTCCGATGAGCGCACGTGCATACCCTTGCGTACGTGACCGATATCGACCGCCATATCGCACCTACCTTCCGCCCAACGGGCGCACTACGGCCCTATGATACACCCGGCGTCAATACCCCTTGTCTCGTGGGACCGCCACCGTGCTGAAGCCTGCACCGACACTCGCTCAAGATGCGAACTCTTCTGCAGAGTTGCCTCTCTTGGAACGCTTTGTGCTGCACATAACCAAGGGCCGCGGCCGACGCCGGCGTTGCCGCGGCGACGAGCGCGATGGATCGATCACGTTACCACGGAGCGCAACCGCCATGTCCGGCATACCAGAGCAGCTACGGCAGCGGGTCATCGGGTCCGTGCCCTACGAGCCCGACGACCCGGCGCACCTTCGGGCCTCACGGAACACCGCCCCGACGCACAGCGCCACGGAGGCGACCTTGAATCGCCTAGCGCGACTGGCGGCGGACGTGCTCGCCGTGCCTACCGCACTGGTCTGGCTCGCGCACGACGAGCGGCAGATCATCCCGGGCGGCGACCTGCCTGAGCCGTGGACCTCCCAAGACGTGGCCACCCTCTGCCGCAATGTGGTCGCGTCCCGGGAACCGCTCGTCGTCGCGGACGCGCGGGTGCACCCGCCGGTACACGGTAGCCTGGCCATTCCCAGCTTAGGTGCCGTCGCCTACGCCGGCGTACCTCTCATCGCCACGGATGGCCGCACCCTGGGCTGCCTGTGCGCCATCGACCACCATCCGCGCGCCTGGAGTGCCGAGGACCGCGCCCGCCTCGGCGACCTGGCCGCGGTAGCGCTGAGCGAGATCGAACTGTGGCTGGTCGCTCGGGAGGCGGCGGAGAGCGAGCGGTTCCTCCAGGGCACCCTCGACGCCCTCGGGGCACACGTCGCCATCATCGACGACGCGGGGACGATCCTCGCCGTCAACGCCGCTTGGCGTAGCTTCGCGGTGGCGAACGGCCTGCCCTGGCCCGACGCCGGAATCGGGACGAACTACCTGGCGTCCTGCGACGGGGCGACGGGCGACGGGGCAGGCGAGGCGGCCGCGGTCGCCGAGGGTATCCGGGCGGTGTTGTCCAGGGCGCAGGCGACATACGAGCGCGAATATCCATGCCACAGCCCCACGGAAGAGCGCTGGTTCGTGGCGCGGGTCACGCGCTTTGCGGGTCCGGGGCCGACCCGGGCGGTGGTGGCCCACGAGAACATCACCGCGCGCCGGCTCGCGGAGCGGGAGCGCGATATCTTCCTCGCCGCCGTTACACACGACCTGAAGAATCCGCTCGCCGGCGTCAAGGGGTTGGCCCAACTCGGCCGCAGACGGCTGCTACGCGGGGTGCCGGCCGCGGGTGCGGGGCTCATGGAATCCCTCGGCACCATCGAGGCGCAGGCGGATCGCATGTCGCGGCTGCTCGACGAGCAGTTAGACGCCGCACGGGGGCGGGCGGGGGTGGAGCCCGACCTCCACCCTCGTCCGGTGGATCTGGTCGCGCTCCTGCGAGCGGCAGTCGCCGAGCAAGTGCATCTGGCCCGTGGGAACACGCTCCA
>JADDPA010000124.1 GCA_016782125.1 Thermobaculum sp. | reverse complement strand
GCCGGCATCCCTAGCGTAAGCGGAGGTGGCGCACAGCCCGTAGTGTGCAGGTATCCGTTGCCTGCCTCTATGCCGACCCTGCCACACGGCGACGTACGATGACTGCCGCGGGCAGCGCTACAGTGCGTGGAGGGTGGCAACGGCCTCGATGTGGGAGGTCTGGGGAAACATGTCCACCGGCTGCACGTCGAGCAACTCGTACGCGCCCGCGGAGCAGAGCAGCTTCAGGTCGCGCGCGAGCGTCGCGGGGTCGCAACTCACGTAGACGATCTTCTCCGGCGCGAGCGCGAGTAGCGCTTCCAGGGCCGCCGGCTCACATCCGGCGCGCGGCGGATCCAGCAGCACCAGGTTCACCTCGGTGGTGATGTTCTGTAGCTCAACCTCCGTCCGCCCCTCGATGAGCCGCACACCCAGCCCGGCGAGGTTCACCCGCGCGTCCGCGATTGCCGGGGGTGACTCCTCGATGCCGATGGCACGCTCCGCCTCCAACGCCAGGGAGCGAGTGAACGTCCCCGCGCCGCAAAACGCATCCAGCACGGTCTTCCCTTCCAGCGGGCGCAAACGCTCCATCGCGAGTCGAACGAGCGCCTCCGCCTGCGGGATATTCACCTGGAAGAACGACGTCGCGGACACCTGAAAGTGGTGTCCCAGAAGCTCATACTGGATCATCGGCTGCCCGGCGGGGACCGGCACTTCAAGCTCGGGCCATATCAGCGTCTCGCCGGTGGATTCGCTGTAGCGCACGCGCACCTGCTCCCCGGGGATGCCGTGTCCCTGTATCTCGCGGAGCGTCTCGCTGATCGGCGGCGCCATAATGGGGCACGTGTCGACCTGAAGAAACACGTTATCGCGCCAGTCGGTGTAGCCCAGCTCGCCGGCCCGTCCGGTCAGGAAACGCGCGCTGTTCCGGTAGCCGTACTCGTTCGGCGAGGGGAGCATGGGATGCACCACGGCGCCCTGAAAGCCGCCGATGCGCGCTAGCTGGTCCGAAACGATCTTGCGCTTGATCTCGAGCTGCCGGGGATACGCGATGTGCTGGAACTGGCACCCACCGCACGTGCCGAAGTACGGGCACGCGGGCTCGACGCGGTCCGGTGAGGCGACCACCACGCGGCTGATCTCCCCCTCCGCATAGCGCTTGCGGGCGCGGTATATCTGGGCTTCGACCGTCTCGCCAGGGATGCCAAACGGCAGGAACGCCACGCGGCCATTCTGCCGGGCGACCGCCTTGCCTCCATGGGCGACGTCTGTGAGCTCAAGCTCGACGCTGCCGGATGCGGGAATTGGTGGGGTTTGCGCGTTCATCTACTATCGAGCGTAGCCGCTGTCCACCGGACTGTCAAGACAGCAGGAACCACGGCCGGTACAGCACGAGCACGACCGATAGGCCCCACAGCAGCACCGTGATCAGCAAGGGCACGTCGCGCAGCAGCAGGGTCTCCGGGCTGCCACCTTCGTTTCGCTGGTAGATGAGGTACAGGTAACGGAAAAGCCCGTAGAGCACGAACGGGATGGTGAGCATCATCGACTGGTCATCCGGCAGCGTGCCGGCGGAGAACGTATAGATGGAGTACGCGATCACCGTCGCGCTCGTCACGGTCACGATCATCTGGTCCAGGAAGAGGGTCGAGTACTCGTCGAGGATCCGCCGATGGCTCGCAGCGCCCTCCTCAAGCAACACCAGCTCGTGCCGTCGCTTGGCGAGCGCCAGGAAGAGCGCGGCGAGCATCGTGCACAGCAGCAGCCACGGGGAGAGCCGAACCGGGATAACCACCGCGCCCGCCACCGCCCGCAGGACAAAGCCCGCCGCGATGGCGAATACATCGAGCAGGACGACGTGCTTCAGGCGATAGCTGTACATCTGCACGATCGAGAAGTAGACAACCACCACACCGAAGAACGTGGGCGACAGCACCCATGCGACGGGGAGAGACACGAGTAGCAGCACGGCAGCTATGGCCCAACCCGTAGCCTCGCTGATCGCACCGGAGGCGATCGGGCGCAGCCGCTTGCGCGGGTGCCGCCGGTCCTGCTCCAGGTCCGCGAGGTCGTTGATGACGTACGACGCGGACGAGACCGCGCAAAAGATCAGGAACGCGGCGAACGTCTTCCAGATCGCCCCGGATTCCCGCAGGTTGTACGAGAAGACCAGCCCCGCCAACACGAGCAGGTTCTTCGTCCATTGCTTCGGCCGCAACTCGCGCAACAACGCAGTCGCGGTGTTGGTCCGCAGCGGCTCGGGCGGCTCAGTGCGAATCGGCGATCGTTCTATGGTACTCATCGGGTGTGGATATTATGCCATCTGCAGGCGAGGAGGAGTAGGGTCGGCTCGCCGCAGGTCACCCCTCCGAGAGCAACGGAAACCAGCGCGCAGCGCGAGCAGATGGCCGGGCAAGGATGGACCGCTGGTGTTATCATAGGGCGAACCAGAGAGGAGATACCGCCTTGAATTGCTCGTACTGCGGGTCCCCGGTGAACGACGCTGACGTCTTCTGTCCAAACTGCGGCACTCGGCTGAAGACCATGACCGATACCCAGCCGCTCGGCGCCCAGGAGGATACCGGCGCCTCGCCCGCGTCGGGCTCGCCCTACATCACGTACCGGAGCAGTCCCGTCGGCGACGGGACGAACCCCACGGCGGGCGATCCCGCGCCCGCGGACGCGACGACGGGCGCGTGGGATACTTCCAATGAACCGGCGACTACAAGTGACCCGGCCTACGGGATGGGCGCGAGCACGACGCCCGAACCGAATCAACCATACGGCGCCGCGCAGACGAATGAGGCTACGTCGTACGGCGCACCGCGCCCCACATCGGACACGACCGCCGGACCCGCGCGGGATGCGGCCTATGGCACGATGCCGCCCGGGACCGGCACGGACTACGTTTCTCCCTCACCCGCGACGCCGTACGGCGCCCCGCCTAGGCCCCCCGCCCCGAAAGACCCGACCACGGCGTTCATCGTCGAATTAATCGCCGGGATCTTCGGCTTTCTCGGCATCGGCCACATCTACGCGGGGCAGACGACACGCGGTGTGGTGCTGCTTGTGGGCTGGTGGGCGTTCCTTGTCGTGGAGATTTTCCTGATGATTATCCTCATCGGCCTCTGCCTGCTGCCCCTCAACCTTCTGGTGCCACTCGGCTCCGCCTTCTGGCTCAAGCGGGAGATGGAGGGCCAGCCGATCCGGCTGTAGACCCGTGGTGCTCGGACACCAAAAGAGTCGGTGGGGACGGTTCCCACCGACTCTTCTCATTGCCCTGCAGGAGCGTACCGGCTCGCGCTTAGTAGCTCACGACCTTCACCGTCGTGCCCACCGTGATCCACCCGTACATCTTCTGGGCCGACCAGTACGGCAGGTTCACACAGCCGTGGCTGCCCGTGCGCCACACCCCGTCAGGGTCGTAGTGGCCATAGTTGGTGCCGTAGCCATAGTATGGCCGCCACGGCGCGTCGTGCAGGTAGTACCCACCGCTCCGGTAACGGATCGCGTAGTTTGCCCATGCCGGCTCGTAGTAGTACTGGTGGCCCTTCGGCCACGGCGAGACGAACTTGTACGGGCTGAGCTTCGCCATCACCTGCGTCGTGCCCACCGGCGTCGCCAGCCCCGGTCGACCGGTCGTCGCCGACGAGACCCAGACCAGCTTGCCGTTCTGGTACACCTCCGCCTGCTGCCGGGCGAGCGAGACCACCACCACCCGATAATAGCTCCGCCCGATGCTCTGCCCCGCGAGCCCGGTGTGTGTGAGCCCGGCGCGGATCGAGTAGCCGGTCACGCCGCGATACGACACCTTGTACCACTCGCCGTTATACGGCCCGCCGAGCACCTTCACGACCTCGCCGCGGTTCATGTTCATCCGGATCCCATATCCGTAGCCCGGCCCGGTGCGCATCCGCAGGTACCCGTAGTTATACACCCGCGAATAGCCACCCACCACCGGCTCACTCGCCGCCGCCGCGGTGCCCGAAATAGGGAAGAGCGTCCCCACGCACGCCACCACTACCATGACGAGAATCACTAACCTGCGCATTGCTTGCCCGCTCCTTCTTGAAACCTCCATGCCGTGATTGCAGTATCGCATCAGGGCCGTCACGGTATAAGCGAGTAATGGCCTGTTGTTTGTAGTACTTTCGGGTACATTCTGTGCGCGACGCGGTACGCGAAATGGCGTATTCTGCCATCCCCGATATTCCCTGGAGGCGAGGCGTTCGTGGCAACACCCGCCGACTAACCGACGGCGTAGGCGCGCGAGTGCTTGGTGTCTGTAAGGGGCTGGCCACCGAGACCGGCAGCAGCGCGCGGAACGGAGGGCGGTTTACAAGCGGGAAACGATAAGCTGGTACGCGAGGTGAGCCTTGTCGGCGCCGCGGAACTCGAACTCGTACAGTTCCTGGCCCGCGCCGATGATCAGGCTGCTGCTGCCGAGGAAGCCGCGGGTGAAGATCCCTTCCTCGTCCTCGCTCGCCACCTTGGAGATCTTGCTGAACGGGACGGTGACCATCGCCTTGCGCCGCTGCGTGAACGCCTTGTCGTAGAAGATGATCCGCCGATCGGTGATGCCCAGAAAGCCCGTGCCGCCGCCCTTCATGTCCAGCACCGCGAGCAGGTTCTCCCCCGGCACGAGGTACTGCTCGATCTTCGCTAGCTGGTCCTTGTTGTCCACGATCATCTCAGCCATGTCATCCTCCCGCGGTGTTACCAAGAGTGCTCCGATGGTGGCGTAACGATAGACCAACCGGACCGGCGGCGCAAGGGCGGGAGGCGCGGACCAGACAGGGCATCGCAGGCAGAATGAAGCGTAGAATCCGTGGTCCTGAGTCAATCCATCGCAATGATGCTCAAGGAGACGGATCCAACAGTTATAAGCTACGCTCGCGAGCCTGCGGCACTGCCTCACTTCTCCCGGAAACACCGAGTCTCCTTGTGGGTGCAGTCAGCCTCCCGAGTGGCCGCACACGGCGCGCCCGCTTGACGCGCGTTCGGGCCTCAGGTGCCTGCGGTTGGGCGATGACGCGAATTCGCCCGCGTGAGGGGGCCTGCGGTGCCCTGAGGATGATCGCTATATCCTGGTCGAGCGCGAACAGGAAACGCAGCAGGCGACCTATGGAGAAGCCGGTCAGTCGGCCACGCGTGAGGAGCGACACTTTGGGCTGGTCGATCCCAAGAAGCACGGCGGCATCGGTCTGAGTCAGGCCGCGTTCTGCGATTATCTTGCTGATCTGACGGGCGAGCTCAGCCTTAGCTAAAGCTTCCTCCGGCTCCAAAACCCCGAGATCCGCGAACACATTCCCGGTGCTCTCCGCGTGGCTTATCGGATCTATTGTCTGATCATCTACCGTGGGAGTCATCTTAAG
>JADDPA010000153.1 GCA_016782125.1 Thermobaculum sp. | reverse complement strand
GACGTTGTAGCACTGCTGCGTGATGTAATCGGCATCGGACGAGGCCAAAAAGGCGGCGACCCCGGCGACATCCTCCGGCTGCTCGATGCGCCCAAGCGGGATCTGCGCCGTGAAGCGGCGCTTCGGCTCCCCCACCGGCAGATCGAGTAGCTTCGCGAACTGCTTGTCCACCTCGACCCAAAAGGGGGTATCAACGATTCCGGGAGCAATCGCGTTGACGTTGATCTTGTGCGGCGCGAGTGCCAGGGCGGTGGACTGCGTCACGCTGATCACGCACGCCTTGCTCGCGCAGTATGCTAACGCCAGTGCCTCACCACGCCGGCCTGCCTGCGAGGCGAGGTTGATGATCTTCCCGCCGCGACCCTGCTCGATCATCACCCGCGCCGCCGCCTGACTGCACCAGAGCAACCCCTTGCAGTTGACGTCGAACATGAAATCCCAGTCCTGCTCCGTCGTTTCCAGGAACGGCAGAATCCGGCCCACACCCGCGTTGTTCACCAGAATATCCAACCCGCCGTATTGCGCAACCGCCGTGTCGACCATGGACCGAACCTGCGCCTGGTCCCGGACATCCGCCACCGCCCCCACGGCCTGCCCGCCACTGGCAGCGATCTCATTCGCCGTTCGCTGCGCCGCCTCCAGGCCGAGATCCGCGATCACGACGCGCGCACCTTCCTGAGCGAGGCGCAGCGCGATCGCCCGACCCATCCCCTGCGCCCCACCGGTGACGATTGCTACCTTGTTTTCGAGCCTCATCTGTTATCCCTCCCTGTAGAGACTAACCAGCGGGTCCGCCGGGCGACCCGGCGAGTCATACGCGATCCGGTTGAAGACTATCGCATGTCATCCCGAACGCAGGGAGGGATCCATAGCCCATACCGCGGATTCCTCGCAGGCTAGGAATGACAATTACGTTACTGATCAGGCGGATTGCAAATCACCCCTACACCGACTTTCGCAGTAGCCGAGGACCATACCTAGCTCGCCGCCGTTATGTTGACGCTATAGAACCCGACCGAACACGTCACGCGGCCACCACACGACGCTCGAGGGAAGCGCCTCGACGCCGCCGAGCGGCTCGAGGGTCCATGCGAGCACCCCGCAGAGCACGTACAGGAGCAACGCCGCCGCCCCGCCCCGCATGGCGCTGCCCTCAGGACGCGACCCGGCGCCGATCAGCAGCCAGCCAGCGGCAAAGATCGCGACTCTCCACGGAGGCTCGTGCAGGCCTGGGGTATAGAAGGTCACGCCGATATCCGGGCGCAGCGCGCGGGTACCCGCCACCAGCAGCCCCACGCCTGCACCGAGGAGAATCCAGCGTGCACCAAGATTCTGGACCGCGAACATACGCACGGAATCTCTCCCTCCCTCAATAGTCCACGACACCTTCCGTCGGGTGAGACGCCATCCCGTGGATCGTAGAGGTAGGGCGGTACCCCCACGGTTGAGATTCTTCGCTGCTCTCAGAAGGACATATGGCCGATGGTCTCCCCTGTGCCCGAACGGCCATGCTCAACCGTCCCCGCCCATCACTCATACCGGTATCGCTCCACCGTGTCTTCATTCAGCGTTACACCCAGGCCCGGTCGCTCCGGGAGTCGCACATCGCCGTCACGGTCCATGGCCGGCATGTCCAGGAAAAGCTCCGAGCGAAGCGGATTGGGGTTCTGGTCCCACTCCAGCCAGCTACCGTTGGGGATTGAGGCGATGAAATGCATGTTGGCAACCAGGCTCAGCGCCGAAGAAAACACGTGCGGTATCACCGGAAGACCGTGGGCCTGAGCCAGCGCGGCGATCTTGCGGCACTCGGTTATGCCACCGGACCAGATCACGTCGGGCTGAACGATATCCACTGCCCGGCGCGCGATAAGGTCGCGAAATCCCGGAAGCCCGGTCTCGGTTTCGTAGCCGGCAACGGGTGTGTTGAGTTGTCCGGCCAGAGCGGCGGAGCCTTCCAGGTCATCAGTCGCGACTGGCTCCTCGATCCAGTAGATATCCTGATCTTCAACGTCGCGCATGAAACGGAGCGCGAGCGATGGCGTCCAGGCATTGTTCGCGTCAATCGCCAGCCGTACCGCGGGGCCAATCGCCGCACGGGCGGCACGGACGCGGGCGACATCCTCATCATACGTCACCGTGGCATACTCAGCCGCCGGCATGTCGGCCAGCGGGTTCAAGAGCGCGTCGGGCTGGCGCCCGACCTTTATCTTGACGCAGCGGAAGCCACGTTCGGCGTAGCCGCTGACCTCATCCGCCAGCGCGGTCACATCCTTGTCACGAGCGTAGAAGCCCGCCGAGGCATATACGGGGAGGCGGTCTCGATAGCCGCCGAGCAGCCGGTACAAGGGCGTGCGCGTCGCCTGGCCGACAATATCCCACAGCGCGATGTCCACGCCGCTCATCGCCATCATCAGCATGCCCCGCCGCCCGCGCTGATGGGCCCGCGTGGCCATCATCCGCCACAGCCGCTCGGTCCGGAACGGGTCTTCACCGAGAATCGTGCTACACAGCTCGCCGGTTACAAGGTTCTCCACGCTCTCCAGATAACCACCGTATGCGGCCACCTCGCCCAGCCCGATGATCCCACCATCGGTATGCACCCGGACAAGCAGCGTCGTGCGCTCGGGCATATAGTGGATTGCGTCCGCCATGGGCACATCCATGGGAAAGCGCAGCTTGATGGTCGTGACGTCGGTGATGACCAAATCTGGTCCTACTTTCTACCCTGGATCGGCGCCGCCCAGGAAGCACGTCCCGAAACACGGCGCAATTCACCGTTGAGAATACCAAGGTGTTCAGGTGTCCGCCCATCACCCTTTGCCGATCTATACGTGAAAGAACGGGGCGAAGCGCCTGACGCGAGTGCACGTACCCGCCGGATCAGATGCTTCGCCCCAGATGATTGAGGCGGGCTGCTTGCGCCGCTACATTGACTGCCGACGGTTTCGCAGAAAGGCCGGAACCTTCAGATCCTCAGACTTCGCCGTGGGCTCGGCCTTACGCTCCTCCTTCGGCACCATCGGCACCATCTGGGTCAACTTCGATGTGGGCACACGCCGGCTGTTGTCGAAACCGGTGGCGATCAACGTGAGCTTTACCTCGTCCTGAAGCCGGTTGTCGATGACGTGGCCGAAGATGATGTTCGCATCGGGGTCGGCCGCCTGCTGGATAAGCTCTGCGGCCTCGTGCAACTCCATCATCGTCATCTCGTCATTGCCGGTGATGTTATACAATACGCCCTTTGCGCCGTCGATGGACAGCTCCAGAAGCGGACTCTCGATAGCGGCGCGCGCGGCGTCCACGGCGCGGGTCTCGCCCGTGCCACGGCCAATCGCCATAAGCGCGGAACCAGCGTTGCCCATGATCGACTTGACGTCTGCGAAGTCGCAGTTGATGTTCCCATGCTCGGTGATGAGTTCGCTGATGCCCTGAATCGCCTGACGAAGCACATCGTCCGCCATGTGGAACGCCTCGCGGACCGTGGTACGCTTCTCGATCAACTGGAGGATGCGGTCGTTCGGGATTACGATGAGGGTGTCCACCTGCTCTTTGAGGCGCTGTACACCCTCCTCGGCCGCATTCCTGCGCCTGTTGCCTTCGGTCATGAACGGACGGGTCACCACGCCGACGGTGAGCGCCCCGACCTCACGTGCTATCTGCGCCACGGTCGGGGATGCACCGGTCCCGGTGCCACCACCCATGCCGCTCGTGACGAAGACCATGTCCGCGCCCTTGAGTGCCTCGTAAATCGCGTCCTGGCTCTCCTCGGCTGCCTTCGCTCCCTGGGCGGGGTCACCGCCCGCGCCGAGCCCCTTGGTGACCTTCTCGCCGATCGCGATACGGACGTGTGCCTCAGAGTGCAGGATGTCCTGCGCGTCCGTATTCATGACAATAAACTCAACGTCGCGGAGTTCCGCCTCGATCATGCGCGAAACCGCGTTCGCACCCGCACCGCCCACGCCCACAACCTTTATGACGGCCAGCTTTTCAGCGTCGGAGAAGGGCAGTGGTCCATCTATGGTATCGGTTCTTCGCATCGTGTGTACGTTCTCCTCAATATTCACTCGCTGATTATCCTCCACCTGCTGGTCAATCGACTCTTAAGGCAGGAACTCCCTCAGCCAACCGACCAACCGGCCAGAGGGATCCTTGCGACTACTGGGGTTGCGGCGCAAACGCGATGACTTGGCGAGCGACCTGCCCCGCCAGATCGGCAGCCCTACCGAGGTTGCGAACGCGGGTGACTGCACCGCCTCGCTGAGACCGGTGGTCTCAACCGGATACCCGATACGCACTGGCATGCCGAGCACGGCGCTCGCCCGCTCGGTCATGCCGCGAAGCTGCGCGCCGCCCCCGGTCAGTACCGCACCGGCCGGGAGCATGTCATCGTATCCGCTCCGGCGGATCTCGGCGAGCACCATCGAGAGAATCTCCGACACCCGCGAGATCGTCACCTCGTGTACCAGCTCGCGTGACACGGTTTTGTACCCACCATTCTCGAAGTTTTCGACCTTGATGGAGTTCCCCGTTCCGGGCAGCGCGGAGCCGATGGTGGTGGGCACGAGCGCGGCGTCTGCGACATCGACCTTCAGCCGCTCCGCGGTCTCCGTAGGCACGCCAAGCACGATGGCCAGATCGTCGGTGATCGTGTTGCCACCGAGTGGCAGCACCGACGTGTGCCAGGGAGCATCCTCGATGAAGACCGCGACATCCGTGGTCCCCCCGCCGATGTCGATGAGCACGACCCCAAGGTCCCGCTCCGCCGCCGAGAGCACCGCATGCGCACTCGCCAGTGGTTGCAACACGAGCTCATCGGCCTGTAGTCCCACCCGCGATAGCACCTTGAGCGCGTTCTGCACCGCACCCACATGCGCCGTGACAACGTGGGTATCCACGTCGAGACGGAATCCACTCATCCCGGTCGGATCCTGCACACCGCCATTGCCGTCGACCACGTACTGGCGCGGCAGGACATGCAGGATCTCCCGCTGCGCCGGCAACTCGGTCTCACGCGCCGCCGTGAGCACCCGCTGCAACTCGCTCGGCCCGATCTCACCGCCATTCGGCAGACTGATCGAGCCACGCGCCTGCGAGCAGGTGATGTGACCGCCTGCGATACCAAGCAGGGCCGAGTTGATGTGGTATCCCGAGAGCCGCTCCGCCTTGTCCAACGCACTGGCGACGGCTTCGGTCGCGGCATCGAGGTCCGTGATGACACCATTCTGTACACCACGGCTGGTCGCGAGGCCCAAGCCAAGTACCTCCAAAGGCGCGTCGTCACAGACCTTAACGACGAGTGCGCACACCTTCGTGGTACCGATGTCAATGCCGACAACTTGGCTGGGCTTGGGCATGGTTGTTCCCCCGCATGCACAGTGTGCACGGACCGGAAAAAGTGGATGCGCGTAGTATAGCACGCGAT
>JADDPA010000216.1 GCA_016782125.1 Thermobaculum sp. | reverse complement strand
ACCGACTCCGGCGCCAGTCAACACACCCCGCCCGACGGCACTGCCGACCGCCGGGCCGACAAGTACACCAACGGCGCGTGCCACTGCGCCCCCGCGCCCGACCTTCGGAAAGACGCCGACGGCCACGCCGACCATCACGCCGACGCCGACACCCTCGCCGTTCCCCACCAGCACGCCGACGCCACTGCCGACCAGCACACCAGCGCGATAACCGGACCTGTGCGTTGGACTGAAGGAGGCACCAACCCGGACGTAGCCGGTCTACGCCCTTTGCTAACCGACGGACAGTGGCTCGCCGGACAACGTCTGCGACTGTGCCTCATTATCCAGCCACCGCTCTACCTCACGTGGCAGCAGCCGGGACGGGCCCTTACGGAACGTCGCGCCGGGCAATGAGCGCAGGAAAGTGGGGCCGTAGTTCTTCGTGATCAGGCGCCGATCCAGCGCGACGACAACGCCTCGGTCGCTCTTGCTGCGAATCAGCCGGCCGAAGCCCTGCTTCAGACGCAGGATGGCCTGCGGGATCGCGTACTGCTGGAACGAATCCTCGAAGCTCTCGCTGCGCGCGACGAACACGGGATCGGTCGGGACCTCGAACGGGATCTTCGCGATGATCAGCAGGCTCAGCGCCTCACCAACGACATCCACCCCCTCCCAGAACGAGCGGGTGCCGAGGAGCACCGTACGCGGGTTTGACCGGAACTGCTGCAGGAGTCGGTGCCGCGGTCCGTCGCCGTGGGCAAGCACCAGGATGTCGTGCTCCGCGAGCGGCCGCTGAATGCCCTTGAGCGTCGCCTGCACCGCACTGTGTGAGGTGAAGAGCACCAGCGTCCTGCCCTTCGCGGCGAGGACCAGATCCACAATCACCGCCTCGACCGCACTCTGGTAGCCGGGCGAGTTCGGCTCTGGTACGTCGCTGGCCACGAGCAGGAGCGCAGCGGCCCGATAGTCGAAGGGGGAGCCGACTAGCAGCTCTCGAGGCTCGGGCAGACACAGGCGCTCTTTGACGTACTCGAAGCTGCGGTCTGTGGACAGGGTGGCGGACGTGAGCACCACGGCCTTCTTCTGACTATACAACCCCTCGTGCAGCAACGGGCCAACGTGCAGCGGTGCCTGGTGCAGCGAGACGCCACCCGTCCGGGCGGAGATGTTCAGCCAGTACACGTCCTGGTGGCGCGGGCGGGCGATGATGGCGTCCATCGCACTCGTAAGCTCGGTGTTGCTGGACTGCAGGGACTGCAGTTCCGCCAAGAGCTCGTCATACTCAAGAACGTTCATCCCCTCAAGTTCCTCGAAGACCACGTTCGCCTCGTCAAGCGCGGCTTGCAGGTCGGTCAGGTTCAGCTTCAGGTTGTCCCAGGTCGTCTTCACGAAGTCCCAGGCTTGCTGATCGCGGATGGCATTCGTAAGCCGGAGCTTCTGGTCATATGTGGCACTACCCTGCATACCCATCAGGATCGGTCCCAACGCGAGGAAGAAATCATCCACGCGGGACCGCACGCGCGACGTGCTCTCCGCGAGCCGCTGGGAAAGCGAGACCACCCGATCGTGGACCTGGTTCGAGGCGCGGCTCCCGCGCAGGTGCACCGGCAGGGTGCTCGCCAGCCCCTCTGGCCGCTCGGTCGAGGCGCCCCTGCTCACGCGGTCGAGGTGGTCGCCGAGCGCGCGAGCGTCAACCGAGAAGCCTAGCTGGTCGGTCGCGGTGCTCTCCAGCTTGTGCGCCTCATCGATCACAAGATAGCCATACTCTGGCAGAACGGTATTGCCCGCGGCGATATCGGAGAGCATCAGCGCATGGTTAACGACGATGAGATGTGATCCCTCCGCCTCCTGACGAGCCCTATACAGGAAACACTGCTTGCCGCCGCCAAACTGGCACCGCCTGCCCGTACACGTTTCCTGTGTCGCGCACACCTTGAGCCAGTGGACGCGTTCCTCGGCGGTCAGCGGCAGTTCCGCGACATCGCCGGTGAGCGTATTGGCCAACCAGAGCAATACCTTGATGAGGAAGCGCGTCTCATCCAGCGTGAACTGGCCGCTTCGCCGGTATTGCTCCCAGCGCTTCAGGCACAGATAATTGCCGCGTCCCTTGACCAGGGTCGCCTTGAGCTCTCGTCCCCGCGCCCCCAGCGCACTACGTATGTGGGGGATGTCCTTGCTGTGCAGTTGATCCTGGAGGTTGATGGTATCGGTGGAGATTACCACCCGCTCGCCGTTCTGCAGGGCCCAGGTGGCAGCGGGTAACAAGTAAGCCAAGGACTTGCCCGTCCCAGTCCCCGCCTCCACGATCAGGGTGCCGTCATCGTTGAACACTTCGGCGACGGCCCGCATCATCTCGACTTGCTGCGGTCGCTCCTCGTACCCCTCGAACGTCCGCGCCAGACCACCCCGTAGGCTGAATGCTTCCCCGAGATCCGCAATGTCAAGCGGCTCCGGCTCGGCAACCGGCTCCAGGGGCTGCACCCGAGCGGGTGGCGCAAGCAAGGAGCGTGTCAACTCTGCCTCGCTCACTCCCTTCGCGAGCAGTTGCGCCTTGATACTCCCCGGCACCGCGACCTGCGGCGCGGTGAGCGGAGATCTGCCGTGGACCGTGGCGAACAGTGGGTGCAGCGACCAGTCCGTTCCGGTCGTCAGGTCCACGACCTCGCCGATAAGCTCCGCAGGGAGCTCACGAAGCTTCTTCAGGAGCGCGAGGAACACCCCGCGCGAGACCTCCGCATCCGCAATCGCATCGTGCGCCCGCTGCGCGGGAACGCCCAGCGCCGCCGCAACCCCCTCGAGGTTATACGCCGCGAGTGAAGGGATCAGCAGCGTCGCGAGCTCCCACGTGTCGTACTCCGGACTCGCAACCGGCAACCCTTTCTTGCGCAGAAAGCGGATGTCGTGGCCGACGCTATGCCCAACGAGCGGGTGATGACCGATGAACTCACCGAGCTTCTGCCGCACCTCATCGAAACGGGGGGCATTCCGTACGTCCTGGCTACGGATTCCCGTGAGCCTGGTGATACGCAACGGCACGGGAACGCTCGGACGGACGAGCGCCTGCCAGCGATCGAGGACCCGCCGCTCATTGAACTTTACGGCGCCGATCTGGATGATGTCATCGCGGTCATAATCCTGCCCGGTCATCTCCAGATCAAGCGCGACGAAAGTGCTCTCCAAAGTGTACCGCTCCTGCCCAATTGTGTGTATGTATTCGCCGTCAATGATACCGCAATCTCCGGCACAGCACCGAAAGACATTGACACGAACATACGTTCGTATTTATAATCGGGTAAACGAAATCTATAGCAGTGAGGCTCCAATTGAAAACGTCGCTCAGCACACGGCAACGTGACATGATGCAGTACATCCGTCGGTTCGCACAGGAGAATAACCGGACGCCGACCCTGCGTGAGATCATGGACGCGCTGCACATCTCTTCGACTTCGGTGGTCGATTACAACCTGAAGCAGCTCGTCGCAAAGGGAGAGTTGCGGCGTAATCCAAAGATCAGCCGTGGGATCGAACTCACGGATGCCAGGCCCGTCAGCGAGGATCGGATATCCATTCCCATCATGGGGACAATTGCCGCCGGTGCGCCGATCGAGGTGCCGGAAAGCATTCCGGACCCACAGACGTGGGGCGACACGGTGGAGTTGAACCCAACGATGATGGACCTCCGAAACGAGGGCCTGTTTGCACTACGGGTTAAAGGATATTCGATGGTGGATGCGCTGATCGCGGACGGCGATATCGTGCTTATGCGCCACCAGCAGACGGCCGAGAACGGCGAAACGGTCGCCGTGTGGCTCGATCACGAGAAGACAACAACGCTCAAGAAGTTCTACCACGAAGGAACACGCGTGCGCCTTCAGCCGGCCAATGTCACGATGCAGCCGATCTACGCCGCACCGGACGAGGTAGCGATCCAGGGCAAACTGATGGGAGTCATCCGCCAGGTCGCTCGCTAAGCACGCCATTCAATCTAGCTTTTCCATCTCAAGTGCACGCGGGCCGGTCGTAATGATCGGCCTTTTCCGTGCCGTGCCGACGATTGCAGGCACTGAATGAAGCGCAGTATAATCCACTGTCCGGACAAGGACCGTTTGTCTGGTGGAGGAAGCGATGGACCCGTTCACACAGATTCTCACCAGCCTCGGAGTGGCCGCGCCCGCTGGATTCAACGCCTACCTGGCCCTGCTGTTGGTTGGCCTGGGCGGGCGCATCGGCTGGATCGACCTGGCGTCGCCCTATGATGTCCTCCAGGGCACCGCCGCGCTCGCACTTCTGGCGGTCCTGCTCACTGTTGAGGTCATTGCGGACAAGGTTCCCTCGCTCGACAGTCTGAACGACGTCGTCGGCACCGTCGTGCGCCCCATCGCCGGCGCCGTACTGTTCGCCGGTGGTAACCAGGTGATCACGGAGCCGATGCCGTGGCTGTCACTCCTGCTCGGCGCAGGCGCTGCAGGCGGATTGCACGCGTTCAAGGCGGGCACACGTCCCGTGTGGACTCTGAGCACCGGTGGACTCGCAAACCCCGTGGTGAGCGTGTTCGAAGACCTGGTGGCTGGTGCGACGGTAATACTCGCTATGCTCGTGCCGGTGCTCGCGGTAGTAGTGCTTCTCATCGTGCTGGGCCTCGCAGTCATGCTGCTTATCCGGCTCAGGCGGAGCATACGCCGTTCGGGTGGACGGGTGAAGGTGTTCCGATGAGCCTGTTCCGATACGGTCTCGGCCTCGTCCACCAGCGCATGCATGAAACGTTCATGCTGATCACCGACAAGTTCTACCGCACGAAGTACGGGGCCGTCAGCCAGCAGCTCGGGCTCGAGGAGAATGAGCCCTCTCACGATCGCGGCTTCGTCGTCGTGCAGATCGACTCGCTCGCGTACGAGCACCTGCTCTCGGCAATCGACCACGGATACGCACCGTACCTGCAGCGCATAATGGAACGCGGGCACAAGCTCCGTATGTACACTTGCGGTCTGCCGAGCAGTACCGCGGCGTGCCAGAGCGCGATCATGTACGGCAACTCGTATAACGTGCCTGCGTTCCGCTGGTACGACAAGCGTGCCGGCCGCACGGTGAGCTACAAGCTCCCCGGCAACAACACCGCGCTGGAACGTGAGGTGGGACAGGGCCGCCGCGGTATCCTCGATGGTGGGAGCTCATACTCCAACTTGATTAGTGGTGGTGCGAGTCGAAGCCTCTTCACGATGAGCACGTTCGGTCAGGGCTCATTGCTCGACGGGATAAAAGGTTTGGGCTTTTTCATCCTCTTCGCTTTGAGTCCCGTGCGCAGTGTTCGCGTCGTCGTGCTGTCCCTGTCGGAGGCGCTCTATGCCTTCGCGGAACGCACGGCCTCGTACTGGCAGGCGGAGCGGCGTGTTCGTTTCGAGGGCGTTTTCCCACTCGTGCGGATTCTCGCGCACGTCTTCGTGAAGGAGATGCAGACCTTCGCGGTGATG
>JADDPA010000031.1 GCA_016782125.1 Thermobaculum sp. | reverse complement strand
AGCAAACGTGGTACAGGTGCTGCTATCCTTCCGGCAAGTCACCACAAGCAGTGAGGAGTACACGATGCCGAAGCTGTACCGGGCACGACACGACCGCAAGTTCCTCGGGGTGTGCGGGGGGCTCGCCCGGTCGTATGGGTACGATCCGACGCTCGTACGGATCGGCACCGTTGTGCTCGCCATAGCGATCCCGGGACCGAGCCTCATCGCAACGCTTGCCGTGTACATCGTTCTCGCGGCGATCATCCCGGTCAACGACACGTACTAGCCAGTACAAGTGAACACTCCGGCGTCGCTTTGTGCCGGAGCCACCTGTGCGGTGCGGCTGCTGCTTGCGACTGCGGGTGCCAGCTTGTACATCCCCTGCGCTGGCGTTGATCGTCTTGCTATTCAGCTATACTGCGCCCGGATCGCTAAAGCGCACGAAAGGGACGTTGGTGCAACCTACCTACACGCACAAGGGAATCGTTGATCGGGCGCTCGATACCGCCGCAGCGCGGGGCGCGACGTATGCCGATGTCCGGATCCAGGAGCAGGTTTCACAGAGCGTTCAGACGCGCAATGGCGTCGTGGAGAACCTGCTGAACGTGAAGGACCTCGGCTTTGGCGTGCGTGTGATCGTGGACTGTGCGTGGGGGTTCGCGAGCTCCAGTTTGCTGGAGACCACGGAAGCCGACCGTATTGCTGCCCTTGCAGTTGAGATTGCCCGTGCGTCCACTAAGGTTCGGGCGGGCACAGCGAGGCTTTCACCGGAGGCCCCCTTCGTGGATCGCTTCGAGACCCCAGTGGCGATTGATCCCTTTACCGTTCCCATCGAGCAGAAGCTGGAACTTCTGATGGCCGCCGATGCCGCGATGCAGGCTGTGCGAGGGATCAAGGTCGCGCTGGGTAGCCTGTACTTTCAGCGCGATGACAAGACTTTCGCCTCGACGGAGGGAGCGTACATCGAACAACGGCTCTTCGAGAGTGGCTGCGGCATAAACGCCATCGCCGTCGGTAAGAGCGAGGTCCAGAACCGCTCGTACCCAAACTCCGGCGGTCGACACTAGGTCACCGAGGGATTCGAGTTCGTGCGACGGCAGGACCTGCCCGGCAACGCAAGCCGCGTGGCCGAGGAGGCTGTCGCGCTACTCACCGCGCCACAGTGCCCGAGTGGTGAGATGACGGTGGTGCTCGATGGCTCGCAGGTCGCACTGCAGGTACACGAGAGTTGCGGACATCCTGTTGAGCTCGACCGCGTCATGGGCACTGAGGCCGCCTACGCGGGTACCAGCTTCCTCACACTCGACAAGCTAGGCTCGTACCAGTATGGATCAGAGCATGTCTCGATTATCGCCGATGGCTCGATGCCCGGTGGGCTTGGGACGTTCGGCTACGATGACGAGGGGGTGCCGGCCCAACGGGTCCCAATCATCGAGCACGGAGTGCTCGTCAACTACCTCACGGATCGTCAGAGCGCGGCGCACCTCGACCAGCGCTCGAACGGGACGGGGAGAGCTTCTAGCTGGGGCCGTACCCCGCTCGTGCGCATGACCAATCTCAGTATCGTGCCGGGCACCTGGCGCTTTGATGATCTGCTCGCGGACACGGATGACGGACTCTACATGCAGACGAACCGGAGCTGGAGCATCGATGATCGGCGGCTGAACTTCCAGTTCGGCACGGAGATCGCCTGGGAGATCAAGGGCGGGAAACTGGGCAAGATGTACCGGAACCCCACCTATACCGGAATTACTCCCCGGTTCTGGAACGGATGTGATGCCGTGTGCAACGAAGAGAGCTACGTCATCTGGGGAACGCCGAACTGCGGCAAGGGGCAGCCATCCCAAGTCGCCCATGTCGGACATGGAGCCGCGCCAGCGTGCTTCCGCAATGTGCGAGTGGGCGTAGTGCGCTAGCGACAATCTTGAGCCGATACGCGCGGTTGGGAGGTTAGATGCGAAGCATCGATGCGGTCATGCAGATTCTTGAACGTGCTCTACGCGGGTCGTCGGCGGACGAGACGGAAGCGCTGTATCTTGGCAACGACACGCACCTCACCCGCTTCGCGAACAACTACATCCACCAGAACGTGAGCGAGACAAACGCCCGACTCATCGTCCGCACCATCGTAGAGGGCAAGGTCGGCAGCGCGGCGACGAATGACCTCTCTCCGGAGAGCGTGAAGCGGACGCTCCAGACTGCTACGAAGGCGGCACTGGCACAGGAGCCCTCATCCACATTCCCCGGTCTCGCACCGAGTGCCGATGCTGCACAGCCCGACGTCTTTGACGAGGCGACGGCGCAGCTCAGTGCGGCCGAACGGGCGGAGGCAGCGCGGGTGCTGTGCGAACGAGCGAGCAGGGCGAACTTCATTGCCGCGGGAACGTATGCGAACGGGCAAGTGGAAGTGAGACTGGCAAACTCGAATGGTCAGCGCGTGTATTACAAACGCACCGAGGCTGATGCGACTGCGGTATATCAGGGGCAGACGGCGAGCGGGTACGCAGATCGGCGCGGCACTCGGGCTGCACAACTCGACGTTGCGGTGATGGCGCAGGAGGCGCTCGAACGCGCCCAAAGCGCCCAGAATCCACAAGATATCGAGCCTGGTACGTACGAAGTGTTGCTGGAACCATACGCTGTGCACGATGTCGCGAACTTCATGGCGACCCTCGGCTTTGGTGCCCGAGCTGTGCAGGAGGGCCGATCCTTTATGGCCGGACGTCTCGGCGAGGCGGTCATGAGCCCTGAGATCAGTTTCTGGGACGACGGCACGGACCCCTCCGGCTTCGCTGCGGTGTTCGATTACGAGGGTACCCCGAAACGCAGGGTGGAACTGGTCACAAACGGGCTCGCGCGCGGTGCGGTTTACGACCGGACCACGGCGAGCGCGGACGGGGTGGAAAGCACGGGGCATGCCGTTCCCCCGGGCACGTTGGGCGGGCCGTTACCACTCAACCTGTTTCTTGCTCCCGGTCAGAAAAGCCGGGAGGAGCTGCTCGCGGGTGTCGAGCGCGGTGTGCTCGTTACGCGCTTCTGGTACACGCGCACCGTCCACCCACTTTCCGTTATGATCACCGGCATGACGCGTGACGGCACCTTCCTGATTGAGGATGGGCGCGTGTCCAGGCCCGTACGCAGCCTGCGCTTCACGACGAGCTACCTGGAAGCTCTGAACGATGTACGGGGCGTTGGAAAGGACACCGCGCTCGGTCGCGGCTCTCTCGGCGCAACCTGTGTCCCCGCGCTGCATCTTGGTTCGTTCAACTTCACCGGCGTTACGGAGTTCTGAGCGGTTCTGTCATGGCCACTCCGAGCGGGGAAGGCAATCATGATCTGGCGCCTTGACCTGTATCCAGCACGCCGCTATCATGTCTCGTGGTCGTGCTAGATGGGGAGATGGCGATTCCCTGTACCCGTGAACTCGCCCACCGGGGTTGAATTCCCCTTCGCGGCCCAATCCTTTGGAACTGACCCCGTCAAGTGATGTTGATAGTCGGGTCCCACACGGCAAGAACCTGCGAACCCCGCTAGGGCCGGAAGGCAGCAACGGTAAGTAGACCTTCTTGGGTGTTGTGGGGCAGCCTGATTGGAGTCGGCTAGCGGACGTTAAGCCGGAGGGTTGCGGTCAACAAAGGGGTGCACGGCCATTCCCCTTACTCGTCAATGCGTGGCCCGCTGACAGCGGCGAGCCACGCTTCTTCGAAGCGAACACCATCCACAGCGACCGCGACGCGGGTAGGTGTGCCCTCTGGGTCGCGGGGAAACGTGAGAATGCCCTCCTCCATCCTCGCGGACAGGGACATAGTCTCTACCCGCACGCCATCCCAATTCAGCGCAACCGCGCACGCGAGCGGGTCGTACTGGAAGTTCAGCAGGTCGTTCGGTAGCCGCTCGTGCGCCCTTCCGAGATTCGGCATTTCGTCGTCTGCTCCGTGCATCTCGCCTTGGTCAGCAACGAGTTGGGCGAGGCGGTTGCCGTGCCGCAATGCAGGCAGATGTTTCGTCCGCAGGGTCGTTTCCAGGCAGACGTTCAGGGGCACCAGGGTCGGATCACACCGCTCCCACACAATCCGGGCGGCTAGGGTATCTTGCTGCACGTTGTAGTCGACGTCTGGACCCCATTCGGGCAACCCCGGTCCAGGAGCCTCCACGTAGGCGCCCATCGCGACCACGCGCGTTCGGGACAGCAAGCCCGGGCGGCCGATCTCGAGGAGTGCCAGGTTCGTCCACGGGCCGATCGCAACGATCACGGCGCCGACATCGACGCTGGCCGCAAGCAGATCTAGGGCCGCGCCGGGAGACGACGGCACCGAAGCTTTGACCTCCGGCCAGTAGCGTTCTGGGGCGGGGATCGCCGGATGCATATAGTAGCCGGAAAGCGAGCCCTCCGCGCCGGCCGCGACCGGGATGTCGTCGCGTCCCGCGAGGCGCAGAGCGGCGCGGACACAGGCGGCCCGATATCCCGACTGATCGCTCGTCGTCGTGACGGCGACGAGCTCGGCGCCTGACCAGTTGAGGACCATAGCCAGGGCACAGAGATCGTCCGTGTCGCCCGCGATATCGGTGTCGAGGTGTATGCGTGTCATGGCTCTCTCGCTCTCCGCCTTGTACCTGTATGTCCATGCACGGTCCATGTTTTACCAAATGTTTGCGTCGGAGGCACTAGGTTGACCAGGCCTTGCCTGCGCTCAGCCACCCTCGCGTCGCCTCAGCCAATACAGATGTTATCACGCCACCGTAGCTCGTCTGGCACTATGGAAACATCGATCCATCGCGGACAGAGCCTTTTCATTGACGAAGTTGCGTTTGTTGACTGCATTCAGCAGCCGGATAAGCGCGGCCACGCACCGGAGCAGGCGGCACGGGACGAAGAAACCATCTCCTTACGCCACAGCTTCATTCGCCGTCTAGAGCGCGAAACTTGGTACACAGAGGTATCGCTCGAGAAGGGAAGTTTGCAGGTTCACTGGATAGGCAGCCACAAGCACCCTTAAGTCCGTCACAGTGCCAGCGGCAGCATACAGTTGCGGCCACCACCGACAACGTGCCAAGGCGGTCGCTATGTTCCGCCCCAATACTGTTGCGGCGATATTTTTCTCACCATGTACTCGCGGGTGCAGTGCCCGGTGCGCGTACACAAAAGAAGTCATCGCAGGTCAGTCCACCGCTAGCGTTATATCAGAGCCTCACGACGGCCTCAACGCGAGTGTGCCCCGCGCTTGTCGCCAATGGTTGTGATCGCCTCGGCAAGGGCATCGAGGCTCTTCAGGTTGTGCACGGGGAGAAAGTCATCGACGTACGGTAGCGCTGCCATGATTCCGCGGGTCATGGGCTCGTAACCCGGTGAACCGAGTAGGGGGTTGAGCCAGATGAGACGGTGTGTATTGCGTTGCAAGCGCGCCATCTCGGCACCGAGAAGTTGCGGGTCGCCGCGATCCCAGCCGTCGCTGATGATAAGAACCACCGCGCCACGGCGGAGCATACGCTGGGACCACCGTTTGTTGAAGGTGTGAATGCACTCGCCGATCCGCGTGCCGCCGGACCAGTGCGTAACCTCAAGCGCAGCGGCACCCAGCGCGGTGTTCACGTCCCGTGAGCCTAGCTGCCGCTTAATGTGGGTCAGGCGTGTACTGAACACGAAGACCTCGAGTGGATTATGGCCTTGGGCGACGATGTGCAGGAAGTGGAGGAGCAGTCTCGTATAACGGTCCATCGAGCCAGAGATATCACAGATGGCAACAATTGGTCGCGGCCGTAACTTCCGCTTGCGCCACGTTAGTCTTAGCGCCGTGTGGTCGCCAAGGCTGGAGCGCAGGAAGTGACGCATGTCTGGATACGATCCGCGACCCGCTGGAACCGTGCGACGGGAGACACGGTTTCCGAACTGCCACCGCCGTAAACGCATCAGCTTCTCGGCCTGTGTGATCTCCTCGTCCGAAAACTGGCCGAAGTCCTTCTCGTAGAGGAGCTCCATCGCGCTGTAGGTTGCCTGTGTGTCCGCTGGAGACTCCCGAGTCTCGAAGCGCTCCTCAGCACCACCGTTAGTCGTCATCATGCGAGGCAGCCGCATTCTTGATGCGCTATTGCCGGGAACTGGGGGCAGGTCCTTCCACTGCGGCTGCTGGGCATTTGAAGGCGTTTGCGGCTGGAACTGACCTGGCGCAAGCTCCGCGTGCCAGTACCGAACAAACGCTGAGTCAAAAACGGGCAGATCCTCTTTGCGAGAAACGAAGGTGGCACGCGCCGCGAGTCGGAAGTCTTCGCGGGCGAGCCCCACCTCATGCACAGCTTGCACGAAGGCGATGGTCTGCACCGGACTGACGTTAAGCCCCTGGAGACGCAGGAACTGGCCGAAGCCGACCAGACGCGGGAGGAGGTCTATATGCTTCTCAGCTATGACCGGTCACCGCTGCGACCATTCGAGCTGACTCCGCGCCGCGAAGCCGAACGATATCCTCCTGGTGCTTCAACAGCACGCCAAGCGTCAGGTCTACGTTTTCCCGACTCAGCGTGATCTGGTCTATGGCAAGCAGCGCCTGCATCCAGTCGAGGGTCTCGGAGACGCCGGGCACCTTATACAGGTCAAGGCGCCGTACTTCCGCCATGAACCGGCTGACCTGGTTGACCAGTAACTCTGGAGCATCGGGTAGCCGGGCGGCGATAATCTCCACTTCCTTCTCGAGTGAAGGATACTCGATCCAGTGGTAGAGGCACCGCCGCTTCAACGCATCGTGTAGATCGCGAGTCCGATTGGACGTGAGGATCACCAGTGGAGGCTTCGCAGCCCGAATCGTTCCTATCTCGGGCACCGTTATCTGAAAGTCAGAGAGCAGCTCCAGCAGAAATGCCTCAAACTCCTCATCCGCCCGGTCTATCTCATCGATGAGCAGGACTGGCCGCTCGCCGTGATGCTTGTCCGCGTATTCTACAGCCTGAAGCAGTGGCCGCCGAATGAGGAACTCCGGGCTAAAGAGATCGCGGTCCGTGTGATCCGTGCTCGCTCCGGTGGCTTCCAGCATCCGGATCTCAAGCATCTGGCGGCTGTAATTCCATTCATACACCGCATGGTTGATGTCGAGCCCCTCATAGCAGGGCAGCCGGATCAGCGTCGTGGCGTGCATTGTCGCCAGAGTCTTCGCGACCTCGGTCTTCCCGACCCCGGCTTCGCCTTCCAGTAACAGCGGCATTCCAAGGCGGATCGAGAGGAACAGCGCTGTCGCCAGTGCGCGATCCGCGATGTAGCCATACGTTCGCAGGCCGTCTTGTACCTGGTCTATCGAACCGAACGGACCCGCGTCATCGGATGTTACTACCATACTGGCCTTCACGTGTGCATTTCGTTGTGGTGTACTGAACTCTGAACCGCATGCCATGCTTCACGAAGGTATACAGGTTGCCCGGAAGACGTCCGCGAAAGACCTCGCGCTTGTCCAACTCCGGGGTTGAACCCCTGTCGTCGCACTTCTCCTGACGTGCCTCCCGCAGGTCCGTGTTGCGAATGCCTAGATCATTTGGAGCACTACGACTGACAAAGCGCCGCCGGTCGGACCGTTCGGCAGCCGCCTGGCCATCGTGACCCTCCAACGCGCAGGCAATCGTATCGCAACTGAATTGGCGCGCGCTGCGTTGACGATGGATGCGTGCCGGTTCAGTGCATCGTGCTTAATGATACTATCTTAACGCATCGACTTGAGTGACGGATGGTCGGGCAGGGCAGGGCGTGGCGTACAGAACCAGCCATATTTGGCGGCATTGTCCGGAGAACCGGGGCTAATGCGAGGTCCGGTCACCTGTCGGCGCCGGATCGGCGTTAGATTGTCTTCGCCGCTTCCGCGCCGTGACCGGAGGTGGCCGCACGCAGAGCAGCAATAAGGGACCGCTTCGTGTACACCCGGACCAGTTGCTCGCGGTACTCCTCTGACGCGTAAATGTCTCCGAGAAAGTCGATGCCGGAACCAGCAGCTTCTGCTGCGTGGTCGATGCTACCGCCATTCAGATCCGTGCCCCGCAGCATCGCCTCAGATTCCGCGGCACGGACTGCCATGGCGCCAGCGCCCGTGATGGCAATACGACTATCTATGCAGACATCCGCGTCGTCCAGCATCACCATTGCGGCAACGCCAGTTACGGCATAGCCAGACGCGGGATGCGCGAACTTCTGATAGGAGATGCCGACCCGGCCGGTCGGTACTGGGATGGTGATGTTCGTCAGGATCTCGTCGGGCTCGACCGCCGATGTCAGCAGGTCCACAAAGAAGTCGTCGGCGCGGACGGTGCGCTCTCCGTGTGGTCCAACAAGTTGCAACTGGGTATCCAGCGCTAGAGCAACGGCTGGCCAGTCCCCCGCAGGGTCCGCGTGTACCAGGGAACCACCGATGGTGCCACGGTTGCGAACCATCGGATCGCCGATCAACGTAGCGGCCGCGGGCAGGACCGGCAGCATCGCCTTCAGTTCCGCCGAGTGCTCGATGGTGGCGTGGGTCGTCATTGCGCCGATCGTAATGCTGCCGTTTTCCGTCGTGATGCCACATAATTGAGGAATGCGGTTCAGATCCACGATCACAGACGGAGTGGTGAGCCTGAGCCTCATAAGCGGCACGAGACTATGACCACCGGCGAGAACTTTCGCCTCAGGGCCGTGCTCCGAGAGAAGCGCTACCGCCGACTGAACGTCTTCCGGGGTGTGGAACTCAAACGCCTCAGTGATCACCCTGCCACTCCGTTTTCTTCCTGCGCACCGACCGTCTGTGCTGATTCCTCTGCCGGAACGCTCAAGACACCGTTACGAGCAGCGTACTGCACTGCCTTCACGATGTTCTGGTAACCCGTACAGCGGCAGAGGTTCCCCTCCAATGCATGGCGGATTTCCACCTCGCTGGGATCAGGGTTGTGCTTCAAAAGATCATAGCTGCTTAGAATCATGCCAGGCGTGCAGAAACCACATTGCAGTCCGTGCTCTTCCCAGAAGCCCTGCTGAAGTGGATGGAGCTTGCCATCCGTCGCCATGCCCTCGATCGTCAGGACGATGCCGCCACTTGCTTGGACGGCGAAAACCGTACACGACTTGACCGCCTGGTCGTTCAGCAAAACGGTACATGCCCCACACTGACTGGTGTTGCAGCCGACGTGCGTACCAGTTAGGCCAAGCACGTTGCGCAGGTAGTCCACGAGAAGCAACCGACCCTCTACGGCGTCAGTGCGGTCTGTCCCATTGACGGTCATCGTGATGGGGTACGTCACCACGGTCGGTCCCCTTCTCTCACTTCGAATGCCGCGCAGTTTTTCGGTGCTTGCAAGCCGTCGTCTACCTGCCGGCGGCGTTCGTGCGGCTCTCGATCTGTGCTTCCATACAGCGGAAGAACTTGCCCACGACCATCTTCGCCGCCGGGGCCATCAGCCGTTGGCCGACGGAGGCCAACGGACCACTCACCTGAGCGTCCCCGCTATACTCGACTCGGGTCTGTGCCCCCAGATCTTCGAGGCGGATGCTACCTAGGCCCGAGACGAATCCACCGGAAAAGTTACCCTCCATCGCGAGCGTATAACTATCCGGCGGCACTGGATCGCGCAAGGTAATGGTACCTGCAAACTCCCCTTTTACCCCCGCAAGCCCCGCACGCAGACGTGTCTCATAACGCCCATCGCCGGTATGCTCGAACTTCTCGACCCCGGGGAGACAGCTGCGCAGGGCGTCGACGCTCATCAACGTGTCGAATACCACCGCTCGCGGCGCCTTCATCGTGTAATTGCCGGTCAGTTTCACGCGAGTCACTCCTGTCAGAAAACGGCAGTCAACCGTTCGCTCCTCAATGCAAGTCCGCGTAGAATAGCACAGGGAGGCAGCGTGGGCAAGGGGACCGCTGTTACCTCACACGACGTGGAGGATTACGCGCGGACGTTCATGCCCCGCATCGTATTGGAGGGCGAGGTGATCGAGAGCGATGCGCGAGCGATTCTTGCCGCGGGGCTTGCGGCGGTAGAGCCGCGCCATGCGGTGCGCCAAGCTCTCACTGATCTGCTGCGCGACATCGACCTTGACCTTAGGACGATGGATCGTGTCTTCCTGATTGGTGCCGGAAAAGCAGCCCCCGGTATGACCTTGGGCGTCCTGGACGTTCTCCCGTACCCGCCAGCCTGGGGAGTCCTCGTCACAAAGGATGGCCACAGCCAGACGGTGCCCGGCGTGGAAGTGTTCGAGGCAGCCCATCCGGTGCCGGACAAACGGGGCGTGGCGGCGGCAGAGCGTGCGTTGGCCGTTGCATCCGAGGCGGGACGGGGCGACCTCGTGATATGCGTCCTCTCCGGCGGGGCGTCTGCCCTATGGTCCCTGCCGATGCCAGGTGTGGCCCTCGAAGACGTGCAAGCAGTGACGACTGCACTGCTAAGCGCGGGCGCCACGATAGGGGAAATAAATGCCGTGCGCAAGCACTTGTCCGGTATTGCTGGCGGTCAACTGGCTCGTGCGATCGCACCAGCACGTGCCGTCACCCTGGCGATATCCGACGTTGTAGGCTCGCGTCCCGATGTTATTGGATCCGGACCCACCGTCCCCGACAGCACAACGTTTCAGGACGCGCTCAACGTGCTCGGAACAAGGCGAGTGACGCCTCCGCAGTCGGTGTGGGACTACTTGCGGGCTGGTGCGGATGGTCGGGTGCCTGAGACGCCGAAATCCGATCAGTGGGACGCGACACCGCACCTCTACCGCGTTGTCGCAGACAACCGTACTGCGCTGCAAGCGGCGGAGGTCGCAGCGCGCGAACGAGGCTATAGTACGCTTGTACTTACAACCCGCATGGAGGGCGAGGCGCGTGAGGTGGGAGCGTTCGTCGCAGGTTTGGGGGCGGGCGTACTGCACGAGGCGTTGCCGTTCGCCCCACCGGCCGCGCTTCTGCTCGGCGGCGAGACGACTGTCCATCTGCATGGCGACGGACTCGGTGGGCGGAATCAGGAGTTGGCTCTGGCGGCGGCAATCGCTCTTGATGGGCACCCCGGCGTTCTCGTGACATCGTTTGGAACAGACGGCACGGACGGACCGACGGATGCAGCCGGCGGCATCGTAAGTGGCGATACGGTGCAGCGCGGGCGAGAGCTCGGTCTTGAGGCCAGTGAGTTCCTCGAGCGCAACGACGCCTACCGCTATCTGGAGGCGACGAGCGCACTGCTGCGCACCGGTCCAACTGGGACCAACGTGAACGACGTAGTACTGATCCTCGCGAAACCGGACGATGCTGGCACAAACGTTGCTGGCGTCCAACGAAGCCCCGACGACGATGGTCGGGATAGTTGTGTTGAAGGAGAGGTCCAGTGACCATACGCGAGTTCATGACAACCGACGTGCGCACCGTTGACCCCCAGACGACGCTGGCGGACGCTGCGCGCGTGATGCGAGACACTGATACCGGCGTGGTGCCTGTGGTGAACGGCGCCGTGCTCGAAGGGATCATCACCGACCGCGATATCGTAATCAGAGCGATTGCGGACGAGGCGGATCCGAGCAGCGCGCTCGTGCAAGATTATCTGACACGCAACCCGACCTATGCCGGACCAGGGACGACGATCCAGGAAGCTGCACAATTGATGCAGCGTGACCAGATTCGTAGACTGCCGGTCGTAGAAGGCACCGAGCTAATCGGCATCATCTCCATCGGAGATCTCGCTGTGGACACCGGCCAGGACCGACTCGTGGGTGACACGCTGCAAGATATCAGCCGACCGACGGACGCTGCCCCATAGCGGCGCAGGTATCGCAGCCATTCGTGCTCGGTGAACCACATTTACCAGCACACTGCGGCACATCTGGGCATTCGGCTGGTGCGAGGTGAGAAGGGAGTGAACTGCCGTGCGTTTGCATCACATGCAGCTGACACTCCCGCCGGGCCGCGAGGCCGACGCTCGTCGGTTCTACGCTGGAGTGCTCGGCCTCACGGAAATCCCGAAACCACCTGAACTCGCGCAGCGCGGGGGCGTCTGGTTTCAACTGGGGGCTATTCAGCTACACTTTGGTGTTGAGGAAGCAAGCGCTTCATCGCGCCGACACATCGCGATTCAGGTCGATGATGTAGAAGTGATGTGCCAGGCACTTCAGGGAGCCGGGTATGCGCTTGAGAGCGCTATACCAGTCGACGGGATGCGCCGATTCTACTGCCTCGATCCGTTCGGCAATCGAACGGAGTTCCTCGAAGAACGTCCACCTACCGGCCAGGCCGGACCAGGGTGAGGATACCTTCTGATGCAAGCACGTAGCGTCATCACCACGCTTGAGTGGAACGAACTCAACACCACGATGGTGTAAGCTCTTGTGGGCGATAACTTGGTAAGCTCGAACCACGTTGGTCCGACCGCAGTTCGAGCTTCGACGAGTCTTCCTGACGGGGTGGGGGTGCGGAGTGCGGATACCAGGTAGTGCACTCGTCCACAAGGCAAAGCTCACAGGGGAGCGGATCAAGGTTCCGCCCTCCCCGACGCTCGGCATCAGTACCTTGGTGCGCCTGGTTACAAGGCACGCCGAAGAAGACTATGTTAGCGCTTTCGCCGCCGGGCTAGCGTATCGCGGAATATTCGCGTCTTTCCTGTTGCTGATTTTCATGCTGTCACTGCTCGGAGTTTTCGGCGCGACGGAGCAGGTGACGCAACTCCTGGATCGGGTATCCATCGCAATGCCTCCTGCGGTGGCCCAGCTGATCCGCAACCAGATACCCACACAGGCGTCGAGCACGCGCGTACTCACCGCGTTTCGCCTCGGTGCGGTCGTCTCGATTCTGTTTGCGCTCTGGGGTGTTGCTAGCGCGTTCCGGTCTGTCATGCAGGCGATGAACGTGATGTACAAGGTCCGCGAGAGCCGCTCGGTCGTCCGACGTTTTACGATCTCGGTGCTCTTATCACTTTCGGTGGCTGCCTTGATGGTTACCGCCGGCGTCCTCGTGGTCTTCGGCGCTACCATCGGGGAACGAGTCGCGCGCGCGGTCGGCATGGGACCGGTTTTCACCTGGTGGTGGGGTGTCCTGCAGTGGCCCATCCTGATCGCGTTTGTCTTGCTGGCCTTCGCTCTGGTGTATTACTTCGCGCCTGACGTCGAGCAGGAGTTCCGGTTCATCACCCCGGGCTCGGTCATCGGGCTGTTCTTGTGGCTGGCGTTCACCCTGTCCTTCCTGCTCCTCGTCAACAACTTCGGGACTTACCATCGAATTTATGGGGCGCTCGCTGGCGTCGCGATGCACATGCTGTACATGTACTATTTCGCGTACATTCTGCTGCTTGGCGCCGAGATCAATCAGGTGGTGGAGGAGCATTCACCCGGAGGCAAGCAGGCGGGTGAGAAGATCGCGGACGAAAAGCCTGACCACCTGGTAGGACGGGAGTAAGCGGCGTCGAAAGCTGAGCCGGCCCGGTCGAGTACTCGCTTAGCCGCTACCTGTCGGCGGCGTACCAGGGTCCGCAGGACCGGATGTGGGCCCCTGCGGCCGCGCCACCTTCTGGGCATTCCGGTGTTCGTTGAAGACGGCGAACACAGTATTTTTGTGCGGCCTGACCTTGCAGTGCTCGTCCTGGTTTCTGGTCTCATCACAGTACCCGAGCGAGACGCACTTGATGACTAAAAAGGACGCCAGAAACGGCGAGGTGCGCCGCATCTCCGCCTTGATGAGCGCAAACAGCTTCCGGATCTCCCACTGCGCCATCGTGCAGAGTCGCAGCCCACTCATGTGAATGAGTTGCCGGAGGTTCACCGTCATGACCAAGTTCGTCTGGACGCCGTTTGGGAAAAGGAAGCGAGCGTCCTCGGCGGGTACATCGTGCTGTAGGAGTTCCTCGTAAAGCTGCATGTTGCCGTCTATTGCCTCGCTGAACAACCCATGCAATTCCTCGTCGTCGCTGATCGACGTGGGCACGGTGTACTGCGGCTGCTTGTATTTCACATAACGCTGTGATTGCTGGTCGAAGCTGACGCCCATTCGGTGCCGGACCAACTGGTGGGTGAGCGTCCGGGAGACGCCGGAGATGGCGAAAGTAAACGAGATGTGCTCGATCACAGTCCCATGTCCGCTCTCGATGACACTTTGCAGAAGCTTGCGCATCTTCTCTTCCGATACCTTGCCTTCGAGTACATCGCCCCAGATGTTCTGCGGTAGCTTCTCGGAGTAGCACGTGCGCGCTGCAGTGTAGGCCAGGGGGACGTAGTACTGCTCCGCAATCTCCGGTGTCGGAAAGAGCATCTTCACCCGAATCTGGCTTTCTTCGTACGTACGGGGCGATTTCTGCGCCGTCTGCGTCACGTTCCCACCTCAAGATCACTACACGATGCCCTGGCGAACTACGAGTCCATGGATTGACCGTACCACGAACTCGGGCCAGTCGCAACACCACCGCTCGTGGCACGTAACTTGTATGTGGTGGCCAGTGCGTCACCCTCGGAAGGGGCGATATGAAGATTTGGACGGTTGAGGAAGCGAACCAGACGCTCCCTTATCTCAACGAGATAATGTCCGTGTTGGTCGAGCAAAACCAGCAAGCCGATCTCGCGTGCCAGTCCCTGATAGAGCTCGAGCAGCGAATTGTCGGGAACGGACACGGGAAGGAGCGGGAACTGGCGTATCGCCGCGCCCGCCTGAATGACGCCCGCAGCAAGATGCAAACCGGCATCGAGCAGATCCATCGCCTCGGTTGTCAGGTAAAGGATGTCGAGCTCGGCCTTGTCGACTTTCCGTCCCATCGGGATGGACGCGACATACTGCTCTGCTGGCGATTGGGTGAACCTGCCGTGCTGTACTGGCATGGGCCCGATGAGGGCTTTGCCAGTCGGCGACTCCTCTGAACCGGTAGACCGATAGACCGTTCCTCTGTGCAGGCGCCGAGAGGCTCAGACGCTAGGTAGAACTCGGGACACGTTATCTGATTTTACCACCGGATGGAGCGACAACTCCGTTCTCCGGACTAGCACCGACAATAGAACATTCCGGCTATCGCGTGCGCGGATGGAGTTCGCCACTCCCGGACGTTTCAAACAGGGACGCACGTGACAGGAACTCACGTCCGACGGGCACGAGGTCCGTCGCGGTGACCAGAACTTGCTGCTGCCGCTCCAGGACTGCCTCGAGCAGATAGCGCCGCCGCTCTGGATCAAGTTCGCTGACCACGTCATCGAGCAGCAGCAGGGGCATCTCCCCCGTAGCGGACTTCATCAGCTCGACCTCTGCCAGCTTCACCGCGAGAATCACCGACCGCTGCTGACCGCGTGACCCGTACGTGCCCATATCGACACCGCCTACCGTGAACTGCAAATCATCCCGGTGCGGTCCCGCCAATGTGATTGCACGCCGCAGCTCGTCCGCTCGGGACGCGCGAAGGTTCTTGCTATACGCGTCGCGCAACTCTGCCTCTGCAGGTATATCCGTGGCGGGCATCGTCTGCTCCATAACCGTCGAGCGGTACAGGACCTCCAGGGCGTCTCCAGTGCCGGCCAGCCTGGCATGGAGCGTATCCGCGAGCTGGTTCAACTGGCCTATAGCGTCGAGGCGCCGCTTCAGGAGGTACGCGCCATGGCGCACCAACTCGTCGTCCCAGTACGCGAGCTGCTCGCTCGACACGTCTCGCCTGCCCCGCTCCGCGAAGCTCTTGAGCAGACTATTGCGCTGGAGCACCACCTTGTTATAGGTCTGCAGCGTGCGGACGTAATGGCTGTCGATCTGCGAGATGGTGATGTCGAGATAACGCCTGCGGAGAGCTGGCGAACCGACGATGAGATCGAGGTCCTGCGGCCCGAACATGACGGCGTTTACCTGCCCAATAAGATCGATCGCTCTCCGCGCAACGTTGTTTACCCGGATGCGCTTCCGAGCCACGCCGGAGTCGGCGTCTGCCCCTTCGCCCCGCATGACGATGATCTCGACGCCCACCGCGCCCCGGCGCTGGATGCGGGCTGCAACGCGACTGAATGGTGGGATCCCGAGATCGGGTCGCGCGTCCCAGTTGACCAGTTCCCGGTCCGACGTTGCACGGTGTGATTTCGTCGTTGCAAGGAAGTACAGGGCTTCCAACAGGGTCGTCTTGCCGCTCGCGTTGGACCCCAGGACGAGGATCGGCCCATTTGGCAGTTCCACGTCAAGTTGCTTATAGTTTCGGAAGTTCGTGAGGGAGAGGGAGGCACAATACATTGCCCAGGATTATAACACCCGCCTGTGGCCACCCCTCTCGAAAAGCGTGAAGCTAGAAGTAGCGCACGAGTCTCAAGTCACCGAAGCGATAGTTCCATGCGAGCTACCGTAAGGAGGACGTACCCGGCCCCATTCCTATCCTGCTCCTGTAACGGAATCAAATGCGGGTGCGGATATCACACCAAGCAACGTACAGGCGATGAGCATCAGGACACCCAAAACGATACTCAGAAGCGCGAGCGCACGGGCGGGCTCGTTCGGAGCCACGGACCCGAGGCGGAAGAAGGCAACCAGACCAAGTATGTGCCCCACCACCGCGCCGGTGGTAAGGCCGACAAACAGCATAGCCGCCGCGACGCGCGCGCCGGTCGTCGAACGCTCCGCTGCAGGTACCACGAGGCCAAACACTGCGACGCCGAGCAAAGACACGAGAGACGCCGCCAAGCACCCAGCGGCAAGCCGTGCGATGTGCCGCAGGCGGTCTACCTGAGACGGATCGGGCTGCTGGCTCCCGTCCTCTATGCGCCTGCCTCCGGTGGGTCGATCCAGCGATTATGATCCTTGATCAGCGTAACGAGCCGCTCGTCCGCGACCGCCTCGGGCAAATTCTTCTCCACACAGGTTTTGCCGACGAACAGGTTTACCTTGCCTTCGCCGCTGCCCATGTACCCAAAGTCCGCGTCCGCTAGCTCGCCGAGGCCATTGACGATGCAGCCCATCACGGCGATTTTCACACCCTTGAGGTGTCCCGTCCGATGCTTGATTCGCTCGGTCGTCGACTGGAGGTCGAAAAGCGTCCGCCCACAAGACGGGCACGCGATGAACTCCGTCTTAGTAAGCCGCGCACCCGACGCTTGAAGTATGTTAAATGCCAGCCGTAGGCGCTCCGAGTGTGGTGTTTCGCCTTCTACCGATACGCTGGACCCGATGCCATCGCAGAGCAAGGAACCCAAGCTGATACTCGCGTCGATCAAGTTCTCACCACCCGGCGGAACAACGATGTGCAGGTTCCAGTCCTTGTGCTGTTCCCGGAGAAGGGAATCGAGGAGCCGATACGCCCGGATTCGGTGGGCCCGATCATGAATGCGCATGGCAAGGATAAGCTGCACGACGCCGAGTGCCTCTGCCTGCTGCGCGTACCGAAGGAGTTCACCCACCACGGGAAAGTCGTGAAGTTCCGCCTGGCAAGCGGGCTCCAGGTCGGTCGCTTGCATCTCCAACATCAACGCCGATCCGGACTCGGCGGCGCGGCGGGCTATCGGCGCGATGTCTTCGTCCTCGCCCTGGTGCAGCATACGGTGATACGCGTCCGCGTCGACATCCGCAATCGGTTCGGCAGGGAAGCTGGCAATCAGTGCCGGTCGGACGCTCATCAGCCCCGAGTTCAATCGCACATTGTGCCAGGCGTCGCGGTCCGCCGTACTAACGACGGGAAGCGCCAACGCATCGGGACGGAGTGCATCCCGACCGATGGGCCGGTTCAAACCCAGCGCGGCGGTCATCGACATTGCGCCTTCCAGCCGAACAAACACGAGCGCTGGATTCCCACCGCCGAGGACATGGGGGCCCAGTGCCACCTCCCGCGTCGGTCGCGGCGAATACTCAAAGGGATTACGTCCGTCAGCCAGCGTGGTCGTCGAGAGTCGCTCTGCTGTGCCGCCAACGTTCGTGTATCGCCGCACGAGCTCATGCGCGACAGGGATCTCGAACTCCGGGTCCTCCGTCAGGGAGACGCGCACCGTGTCACCAATGCCATCTTCGAGCAGTGAGCCTATGCCTGCCGCCGACTTGATGCGGCCGTCCTCGCCATTGCCCGCCTCGGTGACGCCAAGGTGGAATGGGTACGTCATCCCGAGCTCGTCCATACGCGCCGCGAGCAACCGGTACGCCGCCACCATCACCTTGGGGTTCGACGCCTTCATCGAAAGGATCAAGTCGCGATAGCCCCATGCCTCGCACATGCGCACGAACTCCAGCGCGGATTCGACCATGCCAAGTGGGGTGTCGCCGTAGCGTGTCATTATCCGGTCGGACAGGGAGCCGTGATTTGTGCCTATGCGTATGGAGACGCCGCGCTCCTTGCAGCGTTCCACGAGTGGACGGAATTTGTCGGCGATACGCTCCAGCTCGAGCTGGTACTCGTGAGCCGAGTACTCCTCAGTTGCGAACTTCTTCGCATCGGCAAAGTTGCCGGGATTGATCCGAACCTTATCAGCCCACAGCGCGGCCTCCATTGCGGCGTTCGGGCTGAAGTGTATGTCCGCGACCAGCGGCACCCGGACGCCTTTGGCCTCGAGGCCAGCGCGAATATCGCGGAGCGCACGGGCATCGGCAGGCGTAGGCGTGGTGATTCTGATGATCTCACATCCCGCCTCGACGAGACGAAGGGACTGCGCCACCTGGGCGTCGATGTCGCGCGTGCGTGGGGTCGTCATAGATTGCACGCGAAGCGGGTTGGAACCGCCAACGCCGACATCCCCGACCATTACCTCGTGGGTTTGCCTGCGCTGGTACGAGTACGGATCGGTACAGTATCTCCGGTGGCGCGTGTCATGTTCAGCCAGCATCATTCACTCTCGCTTATTTCCACCCCATTCTACCGAATCCCAGGGTATGCACAAAGTACGGCAGCCGCAGGGAACGCTCCTGCGCTATGATTCCCGTGCATCATGACTCGATTGGACCAGATGGAGCGATAAGTCCTTGAAGGTATACATCTCGATCGATACTGAGGGCATCAGCGGTATCGTCGCGTGGGAGCAGGTGATGCCGGGTACTGCCGAGTATGAGACCGGCATGGAGTTGGTGCTCGGCGAGCTGAATGCAGCGATCGAGGGCGCGATTTCGGCGGGCGCGACGGAACTCGTGGTAAATGACGCCCACGCCGCGATGCGCAACTTCAATCCATCACGACTGGCCGGCAACGCGGAGTACGTTTCGGGACGGCACAAGCCGCTCTATATGATGCAGGGGCTGGATAGCACATTCGACGCCGCCTTACTTGTCGGATATCACGGCTCCGCCGGTACGTCGTCGGCACTTTCGCACACATATAATCCAGAAATAATCTATGAGGCCCGACTGAATGGCCAGGTCACTGGTGAGGCGGGAATCAATGCCCTCGTCGCGCAGGCATATGGGGTACCGGTCGTACTCGTTACGGGCGATGCCCAAACCGCGGAGGAGTTGCGGCGATTCGTGCCGCAGGTAATCACTGTTCAGACAAAGGTGTCCATTAGCCGGTTTGCCGCAAGCAACTTACACCCTGAGACGGTACGCCAGCGGATCCATTCTGCGGCTGCGAAAGCGCTCCGCAGTGCGGCTGGCGCAGATCGGCACCCCATTTCCGTGCCCGCGCGGCTTGAACTCGCTTTCATGACCGAGGACATGGCGGAAACGGCCACCTGGATATCCGGTGTGCATCGTACTGCCTCTCGTGTCGCGCGGCTGGAGGACGAGGATCCGCTCGATCTGTATCGGCGCTTCGTCGCCGTGTTGCGCCTGACGCAGTCCCTTGTGTCCCGATAGATTTGAAACCGCAGGATTACGTATGTGTTCAGGAATATCGCATGCTCCAGGCAGACGCCACATGAGCGTTCAGCGGTGCGCGACACGACTGCGGCGCGTTTCACAGGTGGCTCGCTAGGGTGCGCCTTCCGGTGCCCTCTAGGCGCGACCACGCAGAACTGCTGGACTCCCCACACGAGCACGCCGCGCATCTGGCGTCGAGTATGGCGGAAGTACGCGGCGTGAATCGCTACCTCGGTGGAACAAGGGTCGCGCTGGGCTTTCTCGCCCACCAATTCGAGTCCACGAGGGTTACCAGTGCCACGCTGCTGGATGTCGGAACCGGCACCGGCGACATCCCGCTTGCGCTCGCCGCCTGGGCGCAATCCCGTTCGCTCGATCTGCATATCACCGCGACGGACATCAGCGAGGAGATCCTGGAACTCGCGCGCAAGCATCTGGCCGGCCGGGGCAGTATTACGCTCCAAGCTGCGGATGCGACCAAGCTCCCGTATGCAAATGGGAGTTTCGACTTCGTTACGTGCAACCTGGCGCTCCACCACTTTCCACCTGAAGCTGCTGTACTCGTCCTGTCCGAAATGTACCGCGTCGCGCGCCGGGCTATACTGATAAATGACCTGGAGCGCGGTCGGGTGGGTTGGTGGAGCGCACGACTGCTGTTCGGAGTCATAACGCGCGATCCACTGACCAGCCATGACGGACCGCTTTCGGTACTTCGTGCCTACACCGTAGACGAGATCGAGGCGCTTGCCGAAGCTGCTAGCATCCCAAACGGCCGAGCGCGGAGGAGACCGATGTTTCGGCTGGAACTTGTCGCCGAAAAGGCGGGAGCAGGAGCGACCCCCGGGTGGAGAAACGAGAAGTTGTAGTCGTCGGCGGTGGTCCCGCAGGGTCAACCACAGCGGCATTCCTGGCGCAGCGTGGGCACGACGTCATCCTAATCGACAAAGCCCGCTTCCCACGGGAGAAGGCGTGCTCGGAATACGCGAGCCCGAGCCTGATCAATGTGCTGGACCGCCTTGGTGCGCGCGCCGCGTACGAACAGGAAGGACCAGTACGGCTCGCCACAACGGAGATACACTCCC
>JADDPA010000180.1 GCA_016782125.1 Thermobaculum sp. | reverse complement strand
TGTACGACTCCGCCAGGTCACCCAATTGACCGAGCACGGAGAGCACGAGCGACACCAGTGCCAGGCCAAACGCGGAGAGATCGAGACCCACGACCCACCCGACGAGCCCGCCGACGAGCGTGGTGAGCACGAGCCCCCCCAGTGCCCCCTCGACCGTCTTACCAGGGCTAATCGCGGGCGCGAGCTTGTGCCTGCCGAAAAAAGACCCCGCGATGTACGCGCCCGTATCCGTCGCCCACGTCACGGTGATTGCCAGGATCAGCCACTCCCGGCCATCCGGGAGAAAGCGCAGGAGCTCCATGTGTGCGAGTGGCCAACCGACGTACAGCGCCCCCGCCGCGCTGAACGCCCACAGCGCCAGCCCATCGTAGCGTGGTCCCTTGTACATCGCCCACACGAGCGGCGCCGCGCCGGTCAGAAAGACCCCGATATCGAGCAGACTCCGCCGGGTATCAGCCGCAGAGAGCACGAGCAGCGCGACGAGCGCGAGGCCCAGGGGCACGGGCAGGCGGGGCCCCTTGGCGGAGAGCAGACCGTACATCTCGATCAGTCCGATAGCTGCGAGGGCAACCAGCACCACGGTGAACACCGGAGCGGGGGCATACACCAGCACGCCCGCAACGAGCACGACGAGCACACTGGTGAGGGTTCGCGTGGACAGCCCGGACGGCAAGCGCTACTCCTCTTGCAGGAGGCCGCCGAACTTGCGCTTGCGCCGGCCGTAGTCGAGGATGGCCTGCCGCAGGTGTTCCGCGCCAAAGTCGGGCCAGTACGCGGGCGTGGACCAGTACTCCGCATACGCGGCCTGCCAGATCAGGTAGTTTGAGAGGCGCATCTCCCCGGCGGTTCGCACGATCATGTCCGGGTCCGGCAGCCCGGCTGTGTACAGGTAGGACCCGAAGCGCTCCTCCGTGACCTCCTCGGGCGCCAGTCCTTCCGCCAGCATGCGCCGCACGGCGCGGAGGATCTCCGCCCTCCCGCCATAGTTGTACGCGACGCTGAGGACGAGCCGGTCGTTGCCGTGGGTGAGGCCGAGTGCGACGTTGACACCTTGCTGCAGGTGCGGAGGGAGTTCATCGAGGCTGCCGAGGTGGCGGATCTGCACCCCCTGCTCGTGCAGGAGCGGCGTCTCGTGGATAAGCACCTCGCCCAGGATCTCCAGCAGGCCGCTCACCTCACCCTCCGGGCGGGCCCAGTTCTCGGTCGAAAACGCGTACAGCGTGAGATACCGGACGCCCGCATCCACCGCCGCCTCCACCACTCGGCGGATGTTCTCGACCCCCGCGCGGTGCCCTTCATGGCGCGATAGGCCGCGCGACTCCGCCCAGCGGCCATTGCCGTCCATAATGATGGCGATATGGCGAGGTGTGGCCGGACCGTCGGGACTACTCAAACGGTGAGTATCTCCTGCTCCTTCTGCGCGCCGATCTGGTCAGCTTCCTGGATGTGGCGGTCAGTGATCGCTTGCAGGCGCTCCTGCGCGCGCTTCGATTCGTCCGCTCCCACCATCTTCTCGTGCTCCAGTTCGCGCACATCGTTGATCCCGTCGCGCCGGATATTCCGGATCGCGATGCGGTCCTCCTCGACGCGCTGGCGTACGAGCTTCGTGAGGTCTCGACGGCGCTCCTCCGTGAGCTGCGGGATGGGTATGCGCACCACCTTGCCGTCGTTCGACGGGTTGAGGTTCAGCTCGGACTTCTGCACCGCCTTCTCGATCGCGCCGATCGAGCCCTTGTCCCACGGGGCGATCACGAGCAGCCGAGCCTCCGGTGCGGTGATCGATGCCAACTGGTTGAGGGGCGTCGGGGCGCCGTAGTAATCGACCTGCAGGTTCTCCACCAGGGCGCCGGACGCGCGACCTGTTCGGATGTTCGCGAGGTCGCGCTTGAGCGCCTCGATACTCGCCCGCATCCGCTTCTCCACGTCGGCGAGCACATCATCGACCATGAGTCATCCCTCCTGCGTAACCAGCGTGCCGACCTTCTCGCCGGCAACCGCGCGCTTGATATTCTCTTCATCGCCCATGTCGAACACGATGAGCGGCAGGTTGTTTTCCTGGCAGAGCGCAAGGGCAGGGCCGTCGATCACCTTCAGGTTCCGGCGGATCGCCTCGTCGTACGAGAGCTCGTCGAACTTCACCGCGTCGCTGTCCTGGTTCGGGTCCGAGGAGTACACGCCGTCGACGTTGTTCTTCGCGAAGAGGATCACCTCCGAGCCGAGTTCTAGGGCACGCAGGGCCGCGGCGGTGTCCGTGCTGAAGTAGGGGTTGCCCGTGCCCGCGGCAAGGATCACCACACGCCCTTTCTCCATGTGACGCTCCGCCCGGCGACGGATGTACGGCTCGGCCACCTCCGGCATGGCGATAGCCGTCATCACACGCGTGGGACACTCCAGCTTCTCGAGCGCATCCTGCAGCGCGAGCGAGTTCAGCACGGTAGCCAGCATGCCCATGTAATCCGCAACCGCCCGGTCCATGCCCTGACCGCTGGCGCGCAGGCCTCGCCATATATTGCCGCCGCCGATCACGATACTGACCTCGACGTCATCCTGCGAGAGTGCACGCACCTGCTGCGCGATGTTTCGCACGATATCGGGATCTATCCCGTATTTCTCTTTGCCCATCAGCGCCTCGCCGCTGAGCTTGAGGAGCACTCGCCGGTACCTTGTATTCACCTCGTCCCCTCCCTCGCGACGGCCGGGGAATCGTACCCGCGCCGCGCCGGATTATCGCTTCGCGCAGTATACAGAAAAAGGGGATGCCCGCAGGCACCCCCGTCAGTCAGTCCGCCGCCGGCCGATGGACAGGGCACGTCCCCGTTATGGGGTCGATGAAACGCCGTTACTCCGCGCCGAGCTCGAAGCGGGCCACGCGCCGCAGGACGACGTTCTCCCCCACCTTCGCGGCCGTTTCCGTGATCAGGCTCTCGATCGTCCTACTGGTGTCACGATTGTACGATTGCTGCTTCAACTGGTCCACATCCTCAGCGCCGTTGGCCGCCGCTTGCATGGCGATCTCGCGGGCGAGTTGCTTGAAGTCATCGGTGCGCGCCACGAAGTCGGTTTCGCAGTTCAACTCGATGATCGCGCCTAGCCGGCCGCCGTGGACGTACGCTTCGATCAGCCCCTGGGTCGCCACGCGATCCCCCTTCTTCGCGGCCTTCGCCAGTCCACGCTCGCGCAGCAGCTCCTGTGCCTTGTCCATGTTGCTGTCCGAGTCCTGCAGGGCGCGGCGCACGTCCATGATCCCGGCACCGGTGCGCTCCCGCAGCGCGACGATATCGTCCTTAGAAACGCTCAACGTGCTCTACCTCCTAGTACTGTCCGAAACTTCACAAAAAAAGCGGAGGGGATGGAGCCCAGCCCCGCCCTCCTCCGCTGCCAGAAGTGCTCTACTATGACTGGCCGACGAGCTCCGGCTCGGGCTCAGCGACGTAGCCGTCCGCGACCGCCGCGGCTTCCTCTTCCTCGCGCTGCGCGATCAGGTCGGCGCGCGCCGCCTCGTTGCGCAGGCGCCCCTCCTCCGCCGCGTCCGCTATCTTGCTCGTGATGAGCCGCACGGCGCGGATCGCGTCATCGTTCGAGGGGATGACCCAGTCGATAAGGTCGGGGTCACAGTTCGTATCCACCATCCCGACGACCGGTATACCAAGCCGGTTCGCCTCCGCGACGGCGATATGCTCCTTGCGCGGATCCACGACGTAGAGCGCGGACGGGAGCTTCTGCATCTCGCGGATCCCGCCGAGCAGGCGGTTGAGCTTCTCGATCTCATGCTCGTACTTGAGCGCTTCCTTTTTTGGTAGCCGCTCGAAGTCACCCTGCTCGCGCCGCTGCTCCAGGTCCTGCAGGTAACGGATTCGCGCGCGGATCGTCACGTAGTTCGTCAAAAGCCCGCCCATCCATCGCTGGTTGATGAAGTACTGGCCGGTGCGCTCCGCCTCCTCGGCGATGGTTTCCTGCGCCTGCTTCTTCGTACCGACGAACAGGACGGTGCCGCCTCGCTCCACCGTGTTCGCGATGAACTCGTGCGCCTGGTTGAGCGCGGTCACCGTCTGGGCAAGGTCGATGATGTGGATGTTGTTGCGCTGGGTGAAGATGAACCGCCGCATCTTCGGGTTCCAGCGGCGGGACTGGTGCCCGAAGTGGACTCCGGCCTCGAGCAGGCCCCGCATGTTAACTGCACTCGCCAAGCTGTACTCCTTTTTTCTGGATTTATCCTCCGCCCCTACTCAACTAGCTCCGGGGACCGGCACAAACCGGCAGGACCCGGCTATCCAGGGACGTGTGTATTTTCGCCGCTCGATGCTACCAAGCGTACCCAGAAGTATATCACAGCGCTCGGAATGGGGTGGCCAACGCAGCACAGTCAGAGCCCCTCAGTAACGTGCCACCGCTGGGCGGCGATCCGTTCCCTTGGAGGCTCAACTGAACGCTCTCATACCCGGCGAACGCACAAACAAAACGCACTCGGCAGGATCGCTCCACCAGTGGGATGCGATACGCAATCCGCTTGAACCCTGGTGGATGTCATCCCGAACGCAGTGAGGGATCCGTAAACCGTCCACAGATTCCTCGCGGACTCGGCATGACTGTCGCGCTGCCATCGGCCGCAACTCAAATCAGGCCTTTGGCTCGCCCCACCGGCCGTAGCTGACGATCTCCTCGAGCGGCTTGCGGCCGCCCTCGACCGCTCCTGGCCGCGGGTCTCTGCTCGTCGTGGGATAGCCGAGCACCACCACCGAGCGAGCGGCCCGGTCGGGCGGGATGCCGAGGATCGACTTGCCGCGCTGTTGCTGCACCTCGTCGCCGAACCAGGCGGTGCCACCACCGAGCCCGAGCAATCGCGCGCCGATCAGCAGGCGTTCGGTCACGCGCCCCTCGTCGTACGCCTCCGTCGTGTTATTCGCGCCATCAAGCACGATCGCGATGGCCAGTGGCGCGTCCGCCACCCACCGGATCGGCGGACGAATCTCACTAACCTGCCGCAGTTGCTCCCGGTCCGTTACAACGATGAAGTGCCACGGCTGGGTGTTGCGCGAGCTGCCCGTCCACCGCGCGATCTCCAGCAACTCCGCCAGGACGTCGTCTGGCACGGGATCCGGCCGGTATTGCCGGGACTGCCGCACCTTGCGCATCTGAGCGGTGATTTCTCGTGCGTTTTCAAGCGTCATGGCAGACGTCCCTTCCATAGTTACAACCAGTGGTCCGCCGCGTCGGTTCGTGGGTAGCGCGACGCATGTCAGCCAGGCCGATCACGCGGGGACCGCACCCCCGGAGTGCCGTGTCTCCATATCCTGCTCACGGCGGTGCAGCAGCCAGGCCAACGCCAGATCGATCCAGACTTGGCTCTCACGATTAATCATCTGCTGGTCCACATCGGTGGTCTCGTCCG
>JADDPA010000088.1 GCA_016782125.1 Thermobaculum sp. | reverse complement strand
GTTGACAAACACACCCTTTCCGCTCCTTTCGTTAGACAGGACCCATCAAGCGGCACCGTGCGTGCAGACCTGCGGTTTCGTTGACGAATGTCCACTGATGGACACCCCCGGGTGCCAGTCTCTGGTTGGAGTTGGGAGCGTTCGCCCTACCAGTTTGCACCTGGTGACAGCGACCCTAAGTCTACCCATCGAAGCCGGGGAGCACCTCGTCCACGAAGAGCCGCATGTCGTCGGTCTGCGGAAACTGGTCGAACACCAGCACGAAGTGCTCGAAACCCAGGGCAGCCAGTTCCAGCAGGTGCTCCCGGAGCTCGGCCGGCTCACCCGCAAATGGCGGATCATCCGTTTGCAGCCGCTGCCCGGCCCGCGCCTCTGCCTCCTCGCGCGTCCGAGCAAGGTATACCGTCAGGGGATAGGCCTTGCGGATCGTGGCGTAGTCGCGCCCGACCTCTCGACAGTGGTCTTGCAGCACAGCGATCTTGCGCCGTAGGGTTGCCGGCTTGCGGCTGAACGGTAGCCACCACTCGGCATGCTCGGCGACCGCCCGCAAGAGATAGCGCTCGCCGTCACCTCCGATCAGTAGCGGGATCGGTGGATCGGGCCGGGGCTCGCAGCGCCCGTTCGTCACCTCGTAGTACCGCCCGTGGTAGTTGGCAGGCACCTGGGTCCACAGGGTGCGCATGGCCACGATCCCCTCGACCATTTGCGCGATCCGCTCCGACGCCGCGGGGAACTCGTACCCGTACGCGCGATACTCCTCCTCCAGCCAGCCGGCACCGTAGCCAAGGATGAGTCGGCCGCCGCTGAATGCCTGCAGGCTCGCCGCCATCTTCGCGAGCAGGGGAGGATGGCGATAGGAATTCGCCATGACGACCGTCCCCAGTTGCTGCCGGGGGTAGCGCGCCGCTATCCAGGTCAGCTGGGTCCAGCATTCCATACGGACGCCGTCGCCGCGCATCAGGTGGTCAGGGACCCAGAACGAGGCAAAGTGCTGGCTAGCGTAGTCCAGCACTGCCTCCAAGTCCCGCACAAAGGTCCGCGGATCGATGCGCTCGATACCTCGCTCCCCCGCCGGCGGATTGTACCCGAACTCCACTCTTGCCATCGGCGCCATACGCCCTCCCCGCCCTCACACCACCCCGAGAGGCGAACTATAGCAGAGCGTGCTGGCACCGGCTTCTTTGGCTTACCCCAACTTCGGACACCATGGTGTACGCATAAGCGTCGACGACTGTACAGCGGGAACACTCTATCCGAGAGCTCAAGCTGACAATGCCGTACCCACCTTGATCCACTGGTCTGAAAGGTGCGTGGACGTCGAACTACGAGCTGTAAGGGATCGCAAGGAGGGCGAGGTATGGAGATCACGGATGTGAAGGCGTACACCGTGGAGGAAAAGGTCAATCACCCCTTTGTCTGGCGCAAAGGACTGCCAGGCAGCGGCGAAACCTCGCAGTCCACCTGGCTGCGCATCTGCACCGATGAAGGGATCGACGGGTACAGCTACATAGGCCGGGGTGCCGTTGCGCTCGACATCGTCCGGCGGCGACTGCGAGAGGTGCTGATCGGCAAGGATCCGCTGCAGAAAGAACTGCTCTGGCACGAGGTATGGGAACTCGACCGGATCGAGGAGCTGCCCATTTACATGCTGGGTGCCGCGGACGTTGCCCTCTGGGACATCACGGCGAAGGTCGCCGGGCTGCCACTGTACAAGGTGCTCGGGGGCTATCGCGACAAGATCGATGCATACGCGAGCACGGTAACGTTCCCAACCACCGAGGAATACCTGGAGGTCGCGGATCAGTGCGTGGAGTATGGGTTCAAGGCGGTCAAGCTGCACGCCTGGGGCGACGCTCGAAAGGACGCGCTGCTGTGCCAGCGCCTGCGAAAGCACGTCGGCGATGACATCGTACTGATGTACGACGGCTCCGCGGGGTTCAACTTCCACGAGTCGCTGTATCTCGGGCGCGCGCTCGAGGAGGCGGGCTACTACTGGTACGAGGAGCCGATGCGCGAGTTCAGCATTAATCAGTACCGCAAGCTGTGTGACCACCTCGACATACCGGTGCTCGCGGCAGAGACCTCTGATGGCGCCCACTACAACGCCGCCGACTTCATCATCCACGGCGCGGCGGACATGGTGCGGACGAGCACTGGGTTCAAGGGAGGGATCACAGGGGCGATGCGCGTCGCACACCTCGCCGACTCGTTCCAGATGACGGCCGAGGTCCACGGAGGCGGACTGCCCAACTTGCACGTGTGCTTGGCTATCCGCAACAACAGCTACTACGAGTCGCTGATCGCCTCCAACCCGATAGATGTCGAGACTGGAATCGACCGCGAAGGCTATGTCCACGCGCCCGCTGGGGCCGGGATTGGTTTCGAGGTGGATGTGGAGGACCTGCAGAGGCGAGCGATCGCGCAACTGTAGCCGGGCGACGTGCGAGGGCTGCCTCGGTGATTTCTATGGAGCCTTCAGGGATGCGAGGACAGAGGCACGGTTGGTGTCCGCAACTACAGGGTTGCACCTAGCCACAATCTCGGCATTTGTCCCCAGTCAGTTGTTCACACGTGCCTCGCGCGAGGGTCAACGCCATCCTTGTCGGTACCTGCTACCAGCGCATTGCGCCGCGCTTTAATCTGCTGGGCATCGGTGAGCCTATCCGCGTCCGGGCTCTCAGCTCCTTCAGGAACCTAGCCTCCGTCGCTGCCTGCCCTCTGCGGCGACGTGTCTAGCTTACTCTCTGTGGTATCCCGCCGGGCGAAAGCGCAACGAGATCGAGTTGACGCAGTGCCGCGTGTCCCGCGAGGTGAGTCGCTCCCCCTCGAAGACATGTCCCAAGTGCCCCCGTACGCGAGGCACTCGATCTGACAGATCAACGAGGTCGTCGCTATCCTGACCAAGAGACCAGCCCCGTACGCCGGCTAGCTGTTGACGGGCGATCCGTGCACGAGTAGTATCCGCGCGAGGGACGCCCCACCGTCGCGGACCACTGGTGGGAGCGTGAACATAAGCTATGTACGACTGGTCGCCCTTGGAGTACCTGGAACGGAGTGTGAGATGGACGAGTACTCGCCGCTGGATCTGCCGCCATACCACAATGTGGGTGTGCTGCTCCTGGGCAATGCCGCGCCGCCGCCGATTGGAGCACGGCAGTTCAGGGGACTGCCCTTTCTCATCGGCGAGGACCCAGAGCGCTGCTTTGTGGCCTTCGGGGAGGAATGGCGGCAAGAGCCCCTGACGCTCAGCATCGGCCGGGAGGTCAGATCAGTAATCGTCGCCCACAGACTGCTTGAGTCCCGGATCCTCGACGGCGGGCCGATAGGGGAACCGATCACCGAGTATGTCTTCCGGTATTGCGACGGCGAGGAGGTGCGTGCGTCCGTCCGCGACGGCTTCGAGATACGATTCGTCTCGGGTGTGTGGGGTGAGAATGCATTCAGTGCTGTCTACAGCCAGGGTGCGGGTCTGCCTCCCAGGCACCAGGGTGCCTTCGAGGACGTCGGTGCCCGGTAGACGGAAGTCGACGCTCCCTGGCCGGCCGACTATTACCTGTGGGCGTGGCTCAATCCCCGGCCAGAGCAGCCCATCGACGTGATGACGATCGTCTCCTCCGGGAGTCGCTTCCTGGTCGCCGGGGTGACGCTCGGCTACGCGGACGAGCATCCCTTTGTGCGGACCGGCGCTCGCCCGGTGACCATAACCCTCTTAGATTCGGAGGTCGCCGCTCGCCCGTTTGAAGTGGCGGTTGAGGTGGATCGGGGCACGGCATCGTTTGCTTACCCCCTGCCGGAGCGTCCGGCGGATGCGTTCCTGGACGATCCGTTCGTCGGCTGGGGCGAGGCACCGAACGAGGCGAGCAGCCCGGCCTATACCCGGATTGCCGCCCCGCCGTCGGCGACTGTGACGGTCAAGCACGGTGATGAGATCCTCGGACAGGCACGGTGGTCAGATATCGAGGAACGGCAGGTCGCCGAGACACCACGCGTGCGGTTCGCGCTCGCCGATCCGGGCCGCAACTAGGTGCGGACCACGGTCGTAGACGACGACACCGGCAAGCCCATCCCCTGTCGGATCCACTTCCGGTCGATCAAGGGGATCCCTTACCAGCCGCATGGCCACCACGGGCACGTCTTCGGGGACATGGGCACCTGGCACCTTGATGTCGGCGGGGATGTCCGACTCGGACAGGTCAGCTACGCGTACATCGACGGCACGTGCGAGGGCTGGCTGCCCCGCGGTGAGGTAATCGTCGACATCGCGCGCGGCGTTGAGTACGAACCACTGCGGCGCAGGCTGACCATCGAGCCGGGGCAGCAGGATCTCGTGCTCCGCCTCAAGCGCTGGGTGGATCTGCGTGCGCGGGGGTGGTACAGCGGGGACACGCACGTGCACTTCCTCTCCACGCGGGGGAGTCACCTCGAGGCGCAGAGCGAGGACCTCAACGTGGTCAACCTGCTGCTCTCGCAATGGGGCGGCCTGTTCACGAGCACTGAGGAGTTCACCGGCATCCCGAGCGTTTCGCCCGACGGGCAGACAGTAGTCTACGCTAGCCAGGAGAACCGCCAGCACCTCCTCGGGCACCTGTCGCTCCTCGGCCTGAAACGAGGCGTTATGCCCTGGTGCTCGGACGGACCCGACGAGGCCGAGCTGGGTGGGACGCTGGAGACGACCCTGTCACACTGGGCCGACGCCTGCCACGCCCAGGGAGGAACCGTTATCCTGCCTCACATGCCCAGCCCCAACGGTGAACCGGCGGCGCTTGTCGCCACAGGATGGGTGGACGGCGTCGAGATGCTCGCGCACGGCGTGTACAACCACCTCGAATACTACCGGTATCTCAACTGCGGCTACCGACTGCCGCTGGTGGGTGGCACGGACAAGATGTCCGCGGACGTTCCGGTCGGGCTGTACCGGACGTACGTGCATATCCCAGCGGACGAGGAGTTCACGTACGATAGCTGGTGCCGCGGGCTCGCGGCGGGCTGGACGTTTTTGAGCGGCGGGCCGATCCTCTCACTGACGGTGGACGGCCACGCCATCGGGGACACCGTGCAACTGCCAAAGGATGGGGGCACCCTAGAGGTGGAGGCATGGGCGGAGTCGATCTTCCCAATTCATACCCTGGAGATTGTCCAGAATGGCCGGGTCGTGGCCGTAGCACAGGACCAGAATGGCGCGCGCCGACTGCGGATAAAGGAGTCGCTGAAGGTCGGCGATCACACCTGGCTCGCCGCGCGGGTGGGCGGTCCCGGCTACACGCGGGCCATCCCACACCACGACGGCTGGTCGCGCGGCGTGATGGCGCACACCTCCCCCGTCTACGTGGCGTGCGGCGACGACTGGCGGATGTTCGATCCCCAAACCGCGCAGTACATGCTGACGCTGATCGACGGCAGCC
>JADDPA010000178.1 GCA_016782125.1 Thermobaculum sp. | reverse complement strand
GGCGTGACAGACTTCGATTTCAGCTCAATCAAGAATGTGCAGCATGAGGTATTACGTATGACACAGAGTTCCGGTGCCAAGGACTGGGCACTTATCCTCGGCGCCTCCAGCGGCTTCGGCGGCAGAACCGGCCGGGAGCTGGCAAAGGCGGGCATGAACATCGCCGGGGTCCATCTGGATCGCAAGCAGACCATGCCGCTCGTGGAACAGATCAAGGCTGACATCGAGGCTGAGGGCGCGGAGACGCTGTTTTTTAACGTGAACGCTGCCGATGCGGAGAAACGAGCACAGGTGCTCGATGCTCTTCAGGAGAGGAGCGCAAACGTCCGTGTGTTGCTCCACTCAATAGCCTTCGGCACGCTCAAGCCGTACATCACTGATCAGCCGGAGCAGCGCATCAACCAGTCCCAATTGGACATGACGCTCGATGTCATGGCACATAGCCTCGTCTACTGGGCACAGGACCTTGTTGCGCGCGGCCTGATGGGCGAGCACGGACGGATTTACGCGATGACGAGCTCCGGGGGCACCCGGGTGGTGCCGAGCTACGGGGCAGTCTCCGCCGCGAAGGCGGCACTCGAGTCCCACATCCGCCAGCTTGCGCTCGAACTGCAGCCAAGAGGCATCACCGTGAATGCGATCCGCGCAGGCGTGACCGATACCCCCGCCCTGCGTAAGATACCCGGCGCGGAAACGCTTCTGGCGGAAGCAACAAAGCGCAATCCCGGCAAGCGGCTCACAACCCCAGACGACGTCGCAAAGGCAATTGCGGCTCTCGCTGTGCCCGGCACCGCCTGGCTCACCGGCAACGTGATAGGAGTCGATGGCGGCGAGGACATCGCAGGCTAATACCACCCGGCGAAATCGAGAGTCGTCGCGGCTATCCGTAACGGCTCTTTCCTCTGCCCTTTGACTGGGCACTCCGGTGGGCAGGCGCTGGGATGGCAGCAGATCAAGATAGCACGATGCGGGGGAGAGCACACCTAAGCGCTCTCCCCCGATCCGAGGCGGAGTCCCGTACCCCCCATTCTGTTCTAGCCCACCATCTATCTCACGCTCGCGCGTGGTTGCCTCTCGGCCACTGCGGCAATTCCTGCCTTGCTCCCGAACGCACGCTCCCCCAGCCGCCGGAGTCACCCCCGACGCTGCGGCGATCTTACCGCCGCTGTTTCACCCCTTACCTGTTCCCCCGTAGAGGCCATCGGCGGGTTAGTTTTCTGTTGGGGTTGTAGTCGTCGCGGCTCTCGCCACGACCCGCCCTGACTTGCTGTTTCGTCAGGCGCCCGTGCCCTCGCAGCCCCCGAAGGAGCCGGGGTTGGGAGTGGGGAAGTTCCTCTAACGGTCACCCGCCAGCGGTGGACCAGACCCCGCCGAACAATACTACCACGAACGGAATGAGCCCAGTCTTTGAAACACAGGGGTGTAGCGCCATCAGTCTCGTGCAGGTAGCAGCACGGCTTCCTGAGGGATCCAGGCTGTTTCGACGGTGTTCGCCTTGACCACTAGCCGCCGCCGATGATACGGTTGCTCTCGCCATGCATTTTCCGGATTTCATCCACCGTCTCAAGACGCTGTACACCGAGGCTGGCCACGACCTCTACGCCGTCGGCGGCTGCGTACGGGACCAGTTATTGAGCCGCGCGGTTATAGAGTATGACCTGACGACAGACGCGCTGCCGGAGACAACGAAGCGGCTGGCTGCGCAAGCAGAGCCCGATGCGATCTACTCGCTTGGTGAGACGTTCGGCACTATCGGGGCCTTGTGGGGAGACACCCCCGTTGAGATAACCACGTACCGCGGTGAGCAGTACGAACCCGGCTCACGCAAGCCCGACGTACGCTTTTCCGCCACTCTGGCGGAGGATCTGGCTCGGCGCGACTTCACGATAAACGCCATCGCCATCGAGATCGGCCAGACGATGCTTATAGACCCGCACGGTGGTCAGCGCGACCTCGACCGCAAGCTGGTGCGTGCCGTAGGACCGCCCGGCGAGCGGTTTCGGGACGACCCACTCCGTCTGCTCCGCGCCGTCCGCTTTGCCTCCATGCTCGATTTCCAAATCGAGACGGCGACGGAGCGTTCACTCCGAGACCATGCGCACGAGCTAAAGCTCATCAGCCGCGAACGCATTCGTGACGAGATGTCGCTCATGCTCGTCGGCCCGGCACCGGATGTCGCGCTCCAGATGCTTGCCGATCTGGGCCTGCTGGAGTACATCCTGCCTGACCTGCTTGCCCTCCGAACCGTAGAAACGGGCGGCGGGCGGCACAAAGACATCTTCGCCCACACCTTGAAGGTCGTACAGGCCGTACCCCCCAAGTTGGTGCACCGCTGGGCTGCCGTCCTCCATGACACCGGTAAGGTTCGCACCGTTGGCTGGACCGACGGCAAGCTGCACTTCAACGGCCACGAGCAAGTCAGTGAGCGGATCGCCCGCCGCGCACTCTCCGAGTTGCGCTACGATCGCCCCACGATTGCAGCGGTCGCGAAAGTGGTCGGAATGCACACGCACACGAATAGTTATCACGCCGAGTGGACGGATGGTGCGGTCCGGCGGTTTGTCCGCGACGCCGGAGACCAATTAGACGCGCTGCTCGAACTCTCCTGCGCCGATATCACGAGCTACCACACTTACAAGAAAGAGGCAGCAGCTCGACGAACCAAGGAACTTGCGGCACGTATTGAGCGCCTCGAGCAAGAAGCAAGTATCGCCGCACTACGGCCACCGCTGGACGGTCACGACTTGATGCAGCTGTTCGACCGCCCGCCAGGACCATGGATCAAGCCGCTGCTCCAGCATCTCCTGGATATGGTCATCGACGGTGAGCTTGCACCGGACGACCGTAGCACCGCAGAAACGATCGTGCGCGCACAAGTGTCCCTGCAGGAAGGGGAAAGCCCGTGACCACGGAACTCATTTTTGGTGAGCGCATCGGCGCGACGGCACCGATCCGCCTCACGGTCACCTGCGCCATGCCGGATACCGAAGGCAGGTTCTTGCTCGTGCGCCGCGCCGATAACCAGCAATGGGTCCTTCCCGGCGGCGGTGTGGAACCTGGGGAGCGAGTCGTTGAGGCGGTGGTGCGTGAGACTGAGGAGGAGACGGGCATTCACGTCAAGCCCGTAAACCTGATCGGCATTTACTCCAATCCCAACGTAATCATTTCATACGAGAATGGAGCGCGGCGCTACCAAGTGGTAAGCATCATGTTCCTCTGCGAGCCGATGCATGGAACCTTACGCCGAACAGCGGAAACCATCGACTTCGGGTACTTCCCGCCGGATGCCTTGCCCGAGCCCTTCGCCGAAACGCACCGGGAGCGCATCCAGGATGCGGCCGCCTTCGCCGGGGCAGTCTTCGTCCGCTAACCAAGTCCGCTGCTATGGACGTCCAGGTGTAATGCGTACCTTCTGATGGCGCAAAGCATCAGTAGGGGAAATCTCCGTTAGATCGGTACAGCGGGCCTCTGGGACCGGACTGCTGATGCCACCATTATGGTGGCGAATGTGCTTTACGCGATCCGGCTGAATGAGGGTGCCAGTCATCCCGGATGCGTTCCGAACAGAGTAAGGGATCCGTAGCTTGTACCACGGATCCCTCCCACGCTGTAAATGACAGATGCCCTACCGTTCAGCCGGACTCCGTATCACTGGTTTGATCGTTCCCCGTGGCCCCGCAGTTTGTTCCAGAGGTCGTAACTGACGGCATCCTTCGCCACCAGACGGTTGGTTTCTTCGGCCACCATACTTGCCATCGCCGAGAACTCGCCTCGCTCCAGATCGTTCAGGTCGATATACGTCTTGCCTTGCTCCAGGCGCATGCCAGTTTCCACCACTGACAACTCCGCCAGTTCAGCGTCACTGAGGTTCGGCAGCCGCGTATACATTTGCTTCATCTCCGAAGCTGGCGTTCCCTGCGTGGTGTCCGGACCCTCCTGACCAAAGTTGTACCCCGCTTGTGGCTGCGGGTTGAGGTCTTCGCTGAATTCGTCCTGTGGCCTTTCGACCTGCCGGTCCATGGTTACCCTCCCGGATCATACGTCGTTCGTGATGGCGGCGTCCGTCTCGACATCCTGGTGTTGCGGTGTAAACGGATCCGTCTCTGGCCTGTCTTCGAAGTGATCTCCGTACTGAGTTTCTGGGTTCGTAATCTCCCCCGTCGGTCCCTGAGAGACATCTGCATTGCGATCAACTTTGCGGGCGGCAAGTGCCTCATCGACCGCATCATCCATCGATGCCCCCTCTTCCATGTCGTCCCTCGGCTGCGGCCGGTCGAAGTGATCAATTTGCTTCATGATTCTCTCTTCCACAAATGGGCGCATCGCCATCTGTACTTGTCACTGGTTCGTTCTCTCTTCCGTCAATCCCGGGCTACAAATGATGGTAGCTGGACAGTTTGACGAACGAAGTCACGCTATGACGCGGTCTACCACTGGAAAAGACCTGCAGTCCTGAGGACCACCGCTTCTTGTTTACCGACCCTGCCCTGATCGCACTTCAATTCGCTGAGGCTTGCTCCGCCCCGACTTATTGAATGTTATGACCAGTACGCCATTGTCGAGCGACGCGCGTGCCGACTCAGCGTCAATGTCATCGGGGAGTTGGACGCTGCGGCGGTACGGTCCGACAGTCCATTCGTGCTGAAAGAACTCATGGCGTTCCTCATGTCCCCGCTTCTTGCCCTGTATGGTGAGTACGCCCTCGGCAACACCAATCTCGATGTCTTCGGGCTGCAGGCCCGGCATCGGGGCGAATACCACAACGTTGTCACCTGCCTGGAAGACGTTCACCGGTACCGACTGCATGTCGTCGCCCGCCGCCTGCCGGCCGCGTGTGGGACGAATGAAGCTCTCCTCCATCAATTGGTTCATGGCCTCACGCAGGCTCAACATCTCGTTGTACGAACGTCCATAACTCATGCTTTGGTGTTCCTCCATGCTGGCCGGCTGTGTTCTAGATGCCCTGAACGGGGCGCTGCATCTGCTCCGCGTCGAGCGGGCGTATATTTCCGCTGGGACCCTCCGCCCATCTGGTCCCTTGTACACGGTCGAGTGCTTCATTGAGGAACGCCCAGACCTGATCGGGCATCAGGTTGAGTTGCTGACAGACTTCATCCAGACTCAATCCATTGGCCGCCATCTGTCCGACCTTGCCCTCATCGCCGCCAAGCTCCTCAAGCGCACCCTCAGGAGCGTTCGAAAGCTGAGATCCTATGACCTGAAAGTCCTGTTCGAAACGCTGTGCCACGCTGTACCTCCTGACTCGTGGACCCAGGGGCGCAGAAAGTGTGCCATCCAGAGGGCACCTGGCGGTTGATACCAAATCGACAGGCGCGCATCAAAAAGGGGAGCGTTCGGCTCCCCAGATGCGCGGATCCCGATAATATAGCTCAGGGGACCGGGAGGCCAAATCCCTTCGCGGCAAGATACCCGCCGCCGAAGATGAATATGATCGCCACCAGGATGTTCAACGCGTCCGGCGCAAAGATAATGTAGATTCCGAGTATTACGAGAATGAGGCCACCAATGCCAAGAACGTTCATGCGGATCCCTCCTCGATATGGAACAGACCCACCAATATGGCAAGTCGCGGCATTGTAAAGCAATCCGCATGCCATATAGCTGGGATCCATCCGAATAGGCAGCGGTGGGACGCTGACGGTGGAGCACGAGCGTTCGAGCGCTCGGTTCAGTCACGCAGAGACCTGGGGCGTTCAGTTGAACGCCCCTACTCGAAGCGCAACGCTTCCGCGGGATGTATCCGGCTCGCCTGACGAGCGGGCAGATAGGTGGTCAGAAGCGAGGACAGATACGCCAACCCTGCGAGCACCAGTAACTGCAGCCACGGGATCTCGTAGCGCACCCCCGGAAACTGCTCGGCAAAGCCGCCAATTACGTTGCGCGAGAGTCCGAGACCAAGCGCGATGCCAATGGCTATGCCGAGAAGTGCCACGAAGCTCGACTCCAGCAGGAACGACAACTGCACCTGACTGCGTTGGAATCCCATCGCGCGCAGCACACCGATCTGCTGTCTGCGTTCGACAACCGCGCGAGCCGCGATCACGCCAAGCGCCGCAATTCCCACGATCAGCCCCAGTCCCATAAAGCCTTGTAGCAGCGTGTTGATCATCGTGTTCGTACCTGCGAAGGTATCTATCTCCTCTCGGATCGACTCCGCCTGCATCCCATTGGCCAGGAACCCAGCTTCCAGTGCCCTAGTGGCGGCCACTGCGTCGACACCCGGGCGCAGCTTGTAGAAGTAGCTCTCTGCCGGTACCGGTGCTTGGATCAGTCCTTCGAGCGTGGGCTGGGAGACGAGCACATCGCCCGTGGACAGCGCCACATCGTCGAGCACACCAATGACTCTCAGTCGCTGAACTCGTCCGATGCGCGGGTCCTGTGCCTCGATATACGTGTTTTCGGGCACGATCGGGTCCTCACGGAAGAAACCGCTCAGCCGCACCGGCGGGGGCTGTTCACCGAACTCCTGATTTACCTTTGCCGGCACGGTGATCGCCGAAACCACCGCGGTACCATCTTCCGACTTCAGGGCCTGCCATACCGCGCGGTCGGACTTGTACGCTGCCGCACGTGATCCGAATGCATAAGAAACGACGTCCGTGTACGCATCATCTGCAGCGTTGATGTTGAGATTGGCTGGCTCGCCGTCGGTCCCGGCCGCCTTAGCCTTCACCGGAGCGCTGGAGAAGCTTCCCACGGCGACGATATCACCCGGCTTCAATCCATCGACGGTACGGAGAGCCGCGGTCATGTCGGGCACGGGATTTGTGTAGCTGGTGCTTGCCCGGATGTCAAAGCCACCACTCCAACGATGGGTGTCATCCCAGATCCCGGCGAAGGCATTCGTGATGAAGCTCATGACGACCAGGGTGAACATGACGAGGCTGATCATCGCGAGCGTCATGCCTGTGCGGAAGCGGTTCTGCATCGGATACGACACCGAGGTCTTCAGGACCGGCGGCAGCCCCCGCACCCGACCGAACAGGGCAACGATCAGGCGCAGGAGCAGGTCAGAGTTGTAGATCACCGTCCACACAGCCGCGATCACGATCATGATGCCGGAGATGAAGAACATCTCAATACCACCCGTATCGTCCAGTGAAGCGGGGAGTATCGCGTCAGACACGGAGTTAGGTAGCAGCCACCACACCAGCAGCGTCACACCGGCCACGGTGAAGGCTACCCTGTCCGGCACACCAAGGCGACGGACCAGCAACGCAGCGCCGATGACGAGCAGCGAGGTGCCGAGCATAAAGAGCGCGATGGACGTCGCTGAGAGGCCCGAGACCGTCAGTAGAGCCCCAATGAGCAGGAGCGCGGCGGTCCCAAGGAGCCCTTTCCAGGTACGACGGCTTGTTCGCGGCTCGGGGATGTCACGTATCGCCCGCACGATGTTCAGGCGGCTCGCTCGCCACGACGACACGACCACCACGGCGAAGGTGATAACCATGCCCAGGGTGTACGCGATTACCAGGCTTGACCATTGGAAGTCGAACACGATCTCCTGATTGAACTGTGCAAAAGCGGCCGTGATGACCCGCACCATCAGCCATCCAACCGCCACGCCCAGCACGCTGCCGACAGCCGCAGCAAGCAATGAGTAGACCGCGCCCTCAAACGTGAACATTCGAACGAGATGACGACGCTGCATGCCGACACCACGGGCAATACCGAGCTCGCGCTTCCGCTCGGCGGCGAGCATCACGAAGATCAGAAAGATCAGAAGCACACCCGCGGCAATCGAGAAGCCGCCAAAGAGGGTGAAGATGTCCGCAAAGCCGCCACCTTCGCGGTCGGCACGCTCTAGTGCATCGCGTTTGACGGGGCTCGCCTCCAAGCCGGATCCGCGTAGCAGGGGCTGCAGCGCCGCGAGCGTCCCATCCGTATGCTCGGCGCCCTCGATCTCATCCCCCCTATGGGTGATCAACACGGAGTTGATCCTGCCCACGTTGCCGGTCAACGCCTGCATGCGCTCCAGTGGCATCACGAGTGAGTTCTCCGCCGCCGGAACCCCACCCTCCGAATAAATGCCGCGAACGGTGACTAGCGTTGGCTTTTCACTCAAGAAGACTTGCGCCTTGTCCCCCACGCGGAGCCCAATTTCAGTGGCGAGCGTCTCGCTGATATAGACCTGACCGTCTGCAAGCGAGCGGACAGACAGCTCGGCACCGTCCGCCTGCTTGAGCCGATCGAACCCCGCCTGAGATCCTGCGTCGACACCGAGCAGGCTAACCTGCGGCTCGCTTAGCCTGCTATAGGGTGCAAGTACGGGGGCTGATTCCGAAACCAGTGGCGCGACACCCTCCACCTCGGCGTCGTTTTCCAATGCACGCCGAACACGGTCCACCAGCGTCTGGTCGAAGTAGACGGCGGCTCGCCCGCCAGGGCCGAGTAGCTGATCCAGCTGCGAAGCGGCGCCTCGGGTTGATTGAACCTGGATGTCGACCTCTCCAAGGGTGCTGAGAGCGCGAACGCGATTGGAATGCACCAGCGTATCACCGGTCGTGAAGGACGCGGAGAAGAGCAGCGTCGCCAACATAAGGCCGAGTACAATTAATGCGGTCTGCGCCCGACGACGCGGCACGTTGCGCACGCCCATCTTGAACATCACCGTGTTGCGCAATGCCAGCACGCCGATGATTGCCGCCCCCACAAGAAAGAGGGCGAGCAGCACAGTCATCAGCGTTTGTACCGGCAAACCGAAAATGTCTTGCATGTCTATCCCTCACACACTCAGTACGACAACGGACGTCTGGTGTGTGCTCTATGCCCCCGTGGGTCGCTGGTTGGGCCTGTCGCTCTCGATGGCGCCATCGCGCATGAAGATGGTGCGGTCCCCACGCGCGGCGACAGAGGGGTCGTGCGTCACAAGCACGAAGGTCTGCTCGTACTCGCGGTTCAAACGCGAGAGCAGGTCCATAATGTCGCCGCTCGTTTCGCTGTCCAGGGCTCCGGTCGGCTCATCTGCCCAGACGAGCGCAGGATGGTTCACGAGCGCTCGGGCGATCGTGACGCGCTGCTGCTGTCCGCCGGAAAGTTCCGCCGGCCGCTGATTCGCCTGATCTGCCAATCCAACCAGGGCAAGTGTCTCGAGAGCACGCTTGCGCGCATCACGGCTCTTGGAACCAGCGACCAGCAGCGGTAACTCCACGTTTTCAACGGCTGAGAGTACCGGCATCAGGTTATAGCTTTGGAAGATAAAGCCCATCTTCTCGGCGCGAAAACGCGTCCGCTGCTTATCCGACATGCTCTCCATCGGCCGACCATCGAGCACGATGGTTCCAGCAGACACCTCGTCGAGACCGGACAGTACGTTGAGGAGGGTTGTCTTGCCACATCCTGACGGCCCCATTATCGCGACCATCTCGCCCCGAGTGATGGTCAAGCTCACGCCGCGAAGGGCGTGTACCCGTACCTTTCCCGTATCGTAGACTTTCTCCACGTCCTTCGCGACAATGATCGGCTGATCCATCATCTGTTCGGTCGTAGCTTGCGGTTGCGCGACCGCATTCTTTTCACGCCTGCCTACTCCGAGCACGATTCCCCCCTGTTCCGCGATGATTGCTAGTGGCTGAGTACACACCAAAGCGTGCCCTGACACGTTCCGGACCCTCGGTGACATATTACGACGACACGCGAGGGTGAGACATCCCTCATTTGACGTATATCCGGATAAGAGAGGCCCAGTGACACCCGGCCCGTTTGGGGAAGTGCCGAATGCGGCCTACCCTGGATGCGCTCCAAGGGATAGCGCGTCGCCTTTACGGGCCCTAGCTGATACCGTTGCGCCGGATCGGCGTGCACGCACCGCCTCGGCCAGGCCACGAAGCACCGGAACGGTCATGTCCCAGCCCATGCAGCCGTCAGTGATGCTCTGCCCGTACACCAGATCCCGACCGAGTCGCTGTTCCTGCGCGCCGTTCTCGAGGAAGCTCTCCATCAACAGGCCGACGATGCCCGCCTCGCCTGCAGCAACCTGCGATCCGACCTCGCTCGCCGCGACCGGCTGCTTGCGGAAGTCCTTTCCGCTGTTCCCGTGGCTGGTGTCGATCATGACACGCGGTGGCAGTTCACACTTTCGCAGCAGCTCCAGTGTTTGGCTCACGTGTGCTCTGTCGTAGTTTGGTCCCGTCGAACTACCCCGTAAGATAACGTGGCAGTCCGGGTTCCCACGAGTACTGACAACCGCGGCGATGCCCTGCTCCGTCACGCCCAGAAAACTATGGGGACTGGCCGCAGCGCGCACGCCATCAATGGCGATTTGCACGCTCCCGCTCGTGCCGTTCTTGAAGCCGACCGGCATGGAAAGCCCTGATGCCAGGTGGCGGTGCACTTGGCTCTCGGTGGTGCGCGCGCCGATTGCGCCCCACGTGACAAGGTCCGCGAAGAACTGCGGCAGGATCGGGTCGAGGAACTCGCACCCGACGGGCAGGCCCAGAGCGATGAGGTTCAGCAGTAGCGCACGCGTCATCTGCAGGCCGTCGTTCACTGCGAAGCTGTTGTCCAGATGTGGGTCATTGATGAGCCCTTTCCATCCGACCGTGGTACGCGGCTTCTCGAAATACGCGCGCATAACGATGCAGAGGTCGGACGCAAGCTCATCCGAGAGCAACTTCAGTTTCTGTCCGTACTCGACAGCAGCGGCAGGGTCGTGGATCGAGCATGGTCCGACGACCACGAGCAGCCGGTCGTCCTCGCCACTCAGTATGCGTACCACCTCATCGCGGGACCGGCTTACCGCCACCGCGCCGTCGCGCGTGAGTGGCAGCTCCTCGAGGAGTACAGCGGGCGGCAGAAGTGGCCGTATGCTCTCGACACGCAGGTCGCTGGTGTCCGGCGGGCGGCCGTTTCCGCGTTGGACCACTTCTTCGACGCCAGGCAGGGTGTGCAGCCGGTCAACGAAACCGGGATCCAGGGTGCCGGTGACGACAATGATTGATTGCTCAACACCGACGACCACGTCCGCATCGAGAGCCGATTCACGTGCCTGTCTCCGAATCTCTTCGATCTCGTCCAGGGTCGTCCCCGATTGCATAACCACCATCATCGCGTGCTTGCTGGCTTCCATGGACCAATCCTCCCTGTGCTCGCCCACGCAGTTGCCAATCCCGCGGACACAAAAAAACAGAGGCTTTTGCCCCTGCTCCCCCACGACTTGTTTGGTTGGTGTCGGTGGCTAAATCATCAGCTCACGAACGACCAGCCAACCCCGTCGGGGGCGGGCCGGAACGTAAACCATGCATAGTTGACGTTTACCACGGACTGCTTCATAGCCGTTAGTGTAGCGTCACCGGTGCGTCGCGTCAAGCTTCGGCTATGCCAGCAGCCCGAAGCATGGATCCGGTACAAGCTGCCCTCATCCGAGGTGGTGTTCAAATCTGAGATCAGCCCTGCCGTGTGCAACGAACACGAACTACGGGTGGCTGCGAAGAACCGCCCGTAGTTCGTGCTACTTCCTTCGCCGAAGACTCTGAAGACCGCTAGCTATCCCGTGCCCTGCTCGAGCACATGATTTGGCTTTATGCGGAGAATGACCCGTCGTTCAGCCGGGTTCCGAAAAGGGTACGTGTCCTGGCCCAGGTATTTCTTCGCCAGCTTGTCGATATGCTCGTCCGCGCCCTCGTGCCGCAGCTCCACCACATTGCCGCGCACCAGGGCGAATCGCCAATCGTTGCCCCGATCCGCAACAGTGATCGAGACCCTTGGATCCCGCTCAACGTTTCCGACCTTGAGCCGAGTATCCGCGGTGTTGACGAGCACGTGGCCACCATCAGGCTCCACATCGACCCAGACCGGAGTCGTCTGTGGCGAACCGTCGGGCATCAGCGTGGTCATGTGCGCCAGTTGAGGCTCTTGCAGCAGGCTAACGGCGCCTGGAGACAGTCTATCTCTCTTGGGCATTTTGTTCCTCCTGAATCGCGCTCGATGTTGCCCCTGCGACGCTCGAGATCGCGAGGGGACCTGCACAGATTAATCACATGAAGTGCCAGCATTATTCCCATAGAGCAAGAGGTGTTCTGCGTCACGCAATCACCGGCTAGCCCGGACGGGAACGGTGATAATGCGCGATAGCTACCACACGGGTGCACTTCGTGTTACCGCTAAGCCGCCTTTTTACAGCGCCTCACAAATCGATCGGAAAAAGGTGCATTCGTCGAGTCGCCGCGATTACCCGCTCGCGGCGGTCGGGACCTGTGCACCAATTGCCAACAGGCACTCTGCAAGGTCCTCCGGAAGCGCGCTCCGCCACTCCGCACACCGGCCATTGGGGAGCGTCAGCCCGAGGCGCGACGCATGGAGAAACTGTCTGTCCAGCCCAGGCGCCGCACAGCCACCATAGAGGCTGTCACCCGCTATCGGGCGACCAATGGAGGCAAAGTGCACCCGAATCTGGTGCGTACGACCGGTGTGGAGGCGAGCCAGCGTGAGGGTATGCTGCGGCAGTGCCTGCAATGTTTCATACTCGGTAACCGACGGGCGTCCCGTGCTAACCACTGCCATCTTCAGACGGTTTCCGGGATGGCGGCCAATCGGTGCTTCGATTCGTGCGGACGCGGGATCGAGGGGACCACAACACAGCAGGGTATACTCCTTGAGCACTCGCCGATCGTGCATCGCGGATTGGAGATAACCAAGGCTGTGCTGAGTGCGCGCGACGAGCATCAGCCCGCTTGTGTCCTTGTCGAGCCGGTGAACGATCCCCGGTCGCTCCTCGTCGCCCGGGCGCGCATCGCCACTTCGCAACTCGGGATAGCGGGCCAATAGCGCGTGAACCAGCGTGCCGGACGAGTGTCCCGCGGACGGATGCACGACCATCCCCGCGGGCTTCTCGATCACGACGAGATCTTCGTCCTCGTACACAACCTTGAGCGGGATGTCCTCGGGTTCGAGGCGAGCGACGGCCAGTGCCGAGTGATTACCAAGCACCGTAACCTCGTCACCCGGCTGTAGTCGCACCGAAGGCTTTACCGGAGAGCCGTTCAGCAGGACATCGCCGCGCAAAATCGCTGCCCGCGCCTGGGACCGAGACACACCTTGTTTGGCACTGATGACGACGTCTAGCCGCTGGTCTGCGGTCTCGGGCTCGGCCAGAAATCTTGCAGACAGCTCAGGCTGGTCGTTCACCGGACCGGGCCTCCCCCGACGCGGCACTCGGATTGGCGTGAGGTTCTGGTCTAAACACAGTAAAGAGCAGGAGCACCACCCCGACTGTTATCGCAGCATCCGCGACGTTGAACACGAACGGCCAGAGTCGAGGTTCAATACGGACATCGATGAAATCGACCACATAGCCGAATCGAATACGGTCGATGAGGTTCCCGAGTGCCCCGCCGAGTTCCAGCCCGAGGCCCATCCGCACCAGCCAGTTGGCGTTAGCGAGTCGTCGGGAATAGACGAGTATGCCAATGGCCACTCCAGCAGCCGCTAAGGCGAAAAGCAGAGACGCGCTGCTCAACATGCCGAAGGCAGCACCGGAGTTATGGACCAGCCGCAGCCAGAGCAAATCATCGAGCACGGGCCGATAACTTCCCTCCCGGTTGCCGAGAAGCTGCAGCACCCATGCCTTGCTGAGTTGGTCCGCCACGATCACAATAAGGGCCGTAGCATAGAGCAGAACCAGGGGCCGCCGGGTCATGAGTGTGCGCACCACTCCTGCCTACTGCTTGCCGAGGCGATCCTCTCGCTCCTGATCCTCGATACAGCGAATCGCATACGGTCGTGCCTCGAGGCGCTCGATAGGGATTTCCTTGCCACAATCGACGCAGGTCCCATACGTACCGGCATCCATGCGGGCAAGTGCGTCATTCACCTCGATCAGGACGGTCTCGAGGTTACGCTGTAGCGCCGCCTGACGCTCCTGCTCGAACGTGTTCGTCGCATCATCGGCCATGTGGTTGCCGTAGCTACGATCTTCGTCCCGGAGATCCTCGGTATAATCAAGCACCTCCTGCCGGAGGTCACCGACCTCCTGGGTCAGGCGGTCCCGCTCTTCAGTCAACCGCGTGTGCAACGCGCTGTATCGCTCTGTAGAAATAGCCATGCGTCAACTCCTCCAAACGGTAATTGGGCTTGGGGATTATAACACACGGCTCCTACGCCCCCTTTGGGCGCGGCGTTCTATAATGGTCCTATGATGCCCGTTCGACCTCGCCTCGCCATCACTGGTGGCGGCACCGGGGGACACGTCAGCCCCGCTGTTGCCGTGATCGAAAACCTGCAGCGGCGCTCACCGTCGCCGCAGATTCTCTATCTTGGGAGCAAGTCCGGCACGGAAGCACGAATCATCCCGGTGCTGGGTGTGCGCTATGCCGCTGTGAGCACCGGCAAGCTCCGAAGGTACGCGTCATTCGAGAATCTCGTCGATACCGGGCGGGTGCCTCTGGGCATCCTCCAGGCCCTTGTTCACCTGTTGCGCTTCAGGCCACACGCCGTGCTCGCGACGGGCGGGTACGTCTCCGTCCCGACCGTTATCGCGGCGTGGATACTACGCAAACCGGTCCTCATCCACGAGCAGACAGGTACACTCGGCCTCGCGAACCGAATCAACGCCCGATTCGCAACCAAGATCGCGCTCTCAATCCCGGGTTCGGAAGCGCGCCTGCGCACGGCGAACTGGGTGATCACCGGCAATCCGGTACGTTCCGTTGTCCGCGCTGGTGACCGGGAGACTGCCGCCCGCCGATTTCGGTTTGATACAGCTGAGCCAACCGTTTATATCACAGGCGGAGCACAAGGGTCGCACGCCATAAACCAGGCGGTCCTCAGGGGTCTCGAGCCACTCCTGCGGGCCGCGCAAGTGATCCATCAGTGCGGTGACTCCGAGGGGACACGCGCCGACCACGAGGCGCTTGCCCGCAGGACGCTCGAGCTCGACAACCGACTCCGGTCCCGGTACGCGTTGCTTCAATACGTCGGGCAGGAAATTGGCGAGGTGTACGCACTCGCCAATCTCGTGATTGGCAGGGCGGGCGCGGGCACGGTGAATGAGCTTGCCGCCCTCGGCAAGCCCTCGATTCTCATTCCCCTTCCCCACGCTGCGGGAGACGAGCAGCGTCAGAACGCACGCCGCCTGGCGGAGGCGGGAGCCGCGCTGGTACTCGAGGAGTCCGAGATGTCACCAGATCGGTTGGTTTCGCTGGTGCGTGACGCACTGGCCGCCCCCAGCCGGCTCGGTGCGATGTCTCGAGCCGCGCAGGGACTTGGACTCGCGGACGCTGAGATGAAGATCGCCGACCTGCTCCTCGATTTGGCGCACTCGAAGGGTGGCAGTGCTGCCTAATCCGCCACTTGGTTGATGCCGGCGCATCCTACCCGGTGATCCGTCTCGCCTGCTGTGGCGCTTCCAGTGAGTGGCCTATCGCCTCAGCCAGCGTCGCAGCCTGAACCAGTTGCAGTCCCGCCGGTGCCTGTTGCTTGCGTGCTGTGCGCGAGCACACGGCACGCGTGTACCCGAGTTTCGCCGATTCAGCCAGCCGACGCTCCAGATGCGGAACACTCCGCAACTCGCCTGATAGCCCGACCTCACCGATGTGCACGGTCTCAGGCCGGACCGCACGGCCGGAAGCACTCGAAGCAATGGCAACCGCTACCGCAAGGTCCGCAGCCGGCTCTTCAAGCCGCAGGCCGCCGACAACGTTGACGTAGATATCCTGGTCGCCAAGCGCGACCCCCACCCGCTTGCCAAGTACCGCGGTCAGCAGGAGGAGACGATTATAGTCGAGGCCATTCCCCGTGCGGCGCGCAAGACCACTTCCGGAGTAGCTCGTCAGGGCCTGCACCTCCACGAGCAGCGGTCGGGACCCTTCCATCAGCACGCCCACGCATGATCCAACGGTGTCCTCTGGTCGCTCCGAGAGAAATGCCTCGGATGGGTTGGGGACCTCTTCGAGACCCTCCTGCGTCATCTCGAAAACGCCGACCTCGTTTGTGGAACCATAACGATTCTTTGCGGCGCGCAACAGGCGGAACTGGTGGAAGCGGTCGCCCTCCAGGTAGAGCACGGTGTCGACTATGTGTTCGAGCACCCGCGGCCCCGCGATCGCGCCCTCCTTCGTGACGTGGCCGACGAGGAAGATAGGAACGCCGCTTCCCTTGGCCAGCCGCATCAGCGCCATCGTGCAGTCCCGCACCTGGCTCACACTGCCCGCGGCCGATTCGACTTGCTCCGAGTACATCGTTTGAATTGAGTCGACAATGACCAGTCCCGGACTCGACCGCTGGATATGATCTGCGATCGCACCAATACTCGTCTCCGACAGCACCCACAAACTCTCCGGGATCGGCCCAAGGCGTGAGGCTCGCAGCCGTATCTGGTGGATCGACTCCTCGCCGGAAACATAGAGGACACTGGGAAGTGTGGCGCACATCAGCGAGGCAACCTGCAGCAGGAGTGTGCTCTTCCCTACGCCCGGGTCGCCGCCGATAAGCACCAGCGAGCCTGGTACGACGCCGCCGCCGAGCACACGGCTCATCTCGCCAAGCGATATTGGATATCGTGCCAATCCGTCCGTACTAACGGCGGTGAGCTGCTGCGCTTGGGCGGGCAGCGCAGATGTTGAAGCGCCGATCACCTTGGGAGCATCCGCCGTTTCGACGTAGGTGTTCCACTCACCGCAGTCCGGGCACCGTCCCTGCCATTTCGGGCTGATCGTCCCGCAGCTATTACAAACGTATACTGTCTTTGTCTTTGGCATACCGTACCAACCGCTTGTCGTTTACCCCAACGCCCCGTCCTGAGGCGTACCGATTCAGTCAATTGCATCACGCGCCGTGGTAGTCTCTGAGTCTGTTCCAGCGCATAATACAATCAAGCGAGGCGGGTTATCCCCTGCCTCGCTTGATTGTATGTGTTGTTTGGTCCGCTTGTACTAGACCGGAACCAGTTCGTCCGCCGGGTGCAGGACAATCTCGCCATCCTGCACATCCACCACGACACTCGATCCTGCCTGGAAGCGCCCTTCGAGCACTCCCTCGGCCAGAGGATCTTCGATAACGTTCTGGATGAGCCTGCGGAGGGGCCGCGCACCGAAGGTGTGATCGTAGCCCTTGCGCGCCAGCATGTCCATCGCCTCATCGGTCAGCGTTATCGTGATCTGCTGCTCGGCAAGCTGCTCGCGGACTCGCTGTATCTGGATATCCGCGATCTGGCGAATCTCTTCCGGCTTCAACGCATGGAACACCATCACGCCGTCGATGCGGTTCAGGAACTCGGGCCGGAAGTTCTGCTTGAGCTGATCCGTGACCCGCTCGCGCATCCCCTCATACTCCCGCTCCTGCATCTCGGCGGTCTCGCCCCGCGGCGAGAAACCGATACCAGTGTTGCGGTTGATGTATTCTGCACCGATGTTGCTCGTCATGATGATGATCGTATTGCGGAAGTTGACCTTACGGCCCTTCGCGTCCGTCAGCGTGCCATCCTCGAGGATCTGCAGCAGCATGTTGAAGGCCTCGGGATGAGCCTTCTCGATCTCGTCGAGCAGGATCACCGAATAGCTCTTACGCCGCACTGCCTCCGTGAGTTGACCGCCCTCCTCGTATCCGATGTATCCAGGAGGCGCGCCAACCAGGCGGGCAACCGCGTGTCGCTCCATGAACTCGGACATGTCGATCTTGATGAGGGCGTCCTCGCTGCCGAACATGAACTCAGCCAGTGTCTTGGCGAGCTCCGACTTACCCACGCCAGTCGGGCCGAGGAAGATGAAGCTACCAACCGGCCGGCGTGGATCCTTCATGCCGGTGCGCGAGCGACGGACAGCGCGGGCGACGGTCTTTATCGCCTCCTCCTGTCCGATGATCCGCTCGTGCAGCTCCGCCTCCATCTGAAGCAGCCGCTCTGACTCCTCGCCAGCAATGCGGGTCAGGGGAATCCCCGTCCACATACTGACGACCTGGCTGATGTCCTCCTCAGTCACGAACGGCTCGTCCGTGCTTTGCTCCTCCTGCCACGCGCTTTGCAATCGATCGATCCGCTCCTGCAAGCGCTCCTCGCGCATGCGGAAGTCTGCAGCCATCTCATAGTTCTGCGCGTTGATCGCGGATTCCTTCTCGTCCTGGATGGCCTTGAGGTGGCGCATCGCGTCCTTCAGAGAGGGCGGACTCACCGCTCGGTACATCCGCACCCGGCTCGACGCCTCGTCAATCAGGTCGATCGCCTTGTCCGGCATGAAGCGGTCCGGGACATATCGCGCCGCGAGGTGCGACGCTGCGTGCAGCGCCTCATCGGAGATCTTCAGGCGGTGATGCTCCTCATACCGAGGGCGTACGCCGCGCAAGATCTCGACGGTCTGCTCCGTGTCCGGCTCATCTACCTGGACGGGCTGGAACCGGCGCTCGAGCGCTGCATCGCGCTCGATGTACTTGCGGTATTCATCCAGCGTCGTCGCCCCGATGACCTGGACCTCACCGCGAGACAGGGCTGGCTTGAGGATGTTGGCCGCATCAACGGCACCTTCTGCCGCTCCGGCGCCAACCAGAGTATGCAGCTCATCAATAAAGAGGATCGCGCCAGAGTCCTTAATCTCCGCCATGATCTTCTTGAGGCGCTCCTCAAACTCACCGCGATACTTCGTGCCGGCGACCAGCGCACCCATATCGAGCGCAAGCACCCGCTTGTTCAGCAGCGTCTCCGGGACCTCGTGATTCACGATGCGCTGGGCGAGACCTTCGACAATTGCCGTCTTGCCAACGCCGGGCTCACCGATGAGCGCCGGGTTGTTTTTCGTCAACCGCGAGAGAATCTGCATTACACGCTCGATCTCCCCCTGGCGGCCAACCACCGGGAAAAGCTTATCGTTGCGAGCGGCCTCGGTAAGGTCGGTGCCAAGAGCGTCAATGTATGGCGTCTTGGTCGCCGTCTTGCCCTGCTGGCTGTACGAGCTGCTCTGATTGATCACCTGGATCACCTGAGCGCGCACCTTCTCCAGGCTGACGCCGAGACTTTCCAGCACCCCCGCCGCAATGCCCTCACCCTCGCGCACCAGACCCAGTAGCAGGTGCTCAGTGCCGATGTAGTGGTGGTTCTGCCGCCGGGCTTCATCGAACGCCAACTCAATGACGCGCCGGGCGCGTGGCGTCAGCCCGATCTCGCCCTGAGGCGCACGTTCACCGCGGCCGATAATGAACTCTACAGCAGCCCGCACCTTCTGAAGCTGCACGCCCATATTCGCAAGCACGCGGGCAGCAACGCCATCGCCCTCGCGCACGAGACCCAGTAGCAAATGCTCGGTGCCAATATAGTTGTGGTTGAAGCGCGCGGCTTCCTCGTGCGCTAGGCTCAGTACCTTGCGCGCCCGCTCCGTGAACTTGTCGAATCTCTCACTACTTCGCTCGCCGCTCATGATGAACTCCCCCTCGCGTACGGTGACCTGCTCGCGCCAATCCGCCGCCTCAGACATGACGAGGGTTCAGCCGCAAGACGACTTAAACCCTCGACCTCAGTGTAACAGCCGGTGAATGCCCTTGCAAACGGACCCGGCTTAATGGAACGACCCCGCAGGTCAACCTACTGGGTGCCCAGATTTTGCTCCGAATTCGTGACCTCAACACCTGCAGTAGATGCAATGGCGTGACCGTCAGGCGCTGCTTCTGAGACGTCTTCCGGACGCGAGGCCTCCACTTGCGTGCGGCTAGCTGTAGACTCAGCGGCCACCGACGCCGCGGACTGCGCTGCCTCGAACGCACGGGCCATCTCCGTTGTACCCGTCGTCTGAGGAAGATCGATATCGCTCGCGTTGCTCGCGACGACTGTATCGCCCGACGTATCTGGCTCAACTGCCTCCATCGGCTCTTCCGCGCTAGCAGCCTGCGTATCTGTGATCTGCTCCAGACCAAGCTCGTCCATCGCCTGGCGGAGGCTTAGGCCGATACGCTTGCGCTGGGTATCAATCCTGATCACCTTGAGCTGAAGAACATCCGATTCCTTGACGACCGCGCTCGGGCTGCTTACCTGTGCATCAGAAAGCTCCGACACGTGAACCAGTCCCTCGATACCATCCTCGAGGCGGACAAACGCGCCGAACGGTGCGACCTGCGTCACCGTGCCGGACACCATCTGTCCAAGCTCATATCGGTCCAGTGCAGTCGACCATGGTTCCGGCTGGGTGCGCTTCGCACTGAGGGCGATCTTGCGATGCTCTCGATCAACGTTGAGGACCATGACGCTTAGCTTGTCGCTCGGCTTGAGCACGTCACGCGGGTGATTTACCCTGCTCCACGAAAGCTCCGACAGGTGGATAAGGCCGTCCGCCCCACCGATGTCGACGAATGCTCCGAAATCTGCGAGGCTGGTGACGGTGCCTTCGATCACCTGTCCCTCACGCAACTCCTCAAGCAACTTCTCCTTGCGGCTTTCGCGCCGCTCCTGCGTCGCCTGACGCTCGGACAGGATAAGACGATTTCGGCGGCGGTTCACCTCGATCACCTTCATCGAAATCGATCGACCGTTGTATCCGGCAAGCTCCGTCTGCCGCTGCTCCTCGCTGCCACCGGAGAGGTTACTGACCTGCGATGCCGGCACGAACCCGCGGACGCCGCCAAGCTCAACCAGCAAGCCACCCTTGTTATGGCCAACAACCGGAGCTTCAACAACCTCGCCCGAATCAAGCTGCTTCTGAAGGTTGCGCCACGAACGCTCAGCCCGTGCCCGATCGATAGAGAGCACGATGTGCCCGTCATTGTTGTCGTTCGCATCCACAACCGAGACGAGGACGGGTGCGCCCTCTACCAAGGTGTCACGCTCCTCAGCGTTCACCGTGGACATCTCACTTGAGGGAACAACACCCTCACTCTTTGAACCGACATCGACGATGAGTCCGTCGCGGTCTAAAGACATGATTGTGCCATCGAGCACCTCATTGCGGCGGAGCGTCTTGTACTCCGAGGTACTCGAGGCAAGCAGTTGCTCCATGGAGAGTTCCTGCTCGGCCGCTGGGCCGTGCTGCTCGACGAAGTTAGGCACTTGAGCGTGCTCGGCCTGAGTCTCCCCGTCATGCACGGGAGTCTCCTCCGTTGGCTCTGCGCCCGGCGCTCCGTCAGCGCCGCTCGCGACACGAGTCGATATGCTGTTCATCTAGCTCCCTTGAAACGTCCTGGTAAAACGAACGGCTCCAAGCCGCGACCTCGCGTGTCGCTACCGAGAGCCGTATACCGGAATTATAGTCAATACCCCCGGCAAAGGCAACCGCGAAATACCGCCCGTTTGGTCAGGTACGGGCTTCAGCTAGCTCGACTTCGATGGCCATCTGGATGGCATCTAATGTTCCGCTCATCTCGTCTTCGGTCGTATAGCCGACGTGCGCAATCCGCAACACGCGGCCAGCCAGCTCCGCTTGGCCCTCGCCCAAGAGTACGCCGTGCGCCTCTGCCAACCGCTCGCGCAACGCACCGGCGTCCAGGCCGTCGGGGACCTTGAATGTCGTTAGCGTGTTCGAGGCGTAAGCGGGGTCCGCGAACAACTGCAGACGGCGCTCAGTAACGCCCGCGCGCACAAAGTCACCCAGCCTCCGATGTCGCTCCCACACGCGAGGGAGGCCCTCGTCGTCGATCTCTCGGAGACCATTCTCCAAAGAATAGAACAGTCTCAGCGCAGGCATATACGGCGCCAGAAACCGCTCGGGGGCTCCCTTCGGGTGGCGCCAATCCCAGTAGAATCGCGGCAGGCGCGCTCGCTTGGATGCCTGCCAGGCCCGCTCGCTCACGCTCAGCATCACCAGGCCGGGCTCCATGTGCCACGCGCGCTGCGATCCGCCGACGACTACATCCAATCCCAGCTCATCGGTCTGGACGGGCACCGCAGCCAGCGCACTAACCGCATCCACGATCAGCAGGTGCCCGCGTTCTCGCACGAGCGGTGCAAGGTCTTCGAGTGGGTTGGTAACTCCTGTCGAAGTTTCTGTGTGCGTCAGGAGCACCGCTACGACGTCGCTGTTCTCCTCCAGGGCTTGCTGCAGCTGCTCGGGCTCAACAGCCCGACCTCGCGGTATCGATAGCCGCCGCACATCTACCCCAAACGCCTCAGCCAAGCGCGCGAATCGATCACCGAACACCCCGCAGGTGGCGACCAGAACCGGATCGCCGGGCGAAAGGGTATTGACCACCGCTGACTCCAACCCGCCCGTCCCAACACCGGGGAAAACGAGCACGTCGTTCTGTGTCTGAAACAGGGTGCGGAGCAGCACGGTACACCGCTCCAGCACTCGTGCGAACTCGGGCCCACGCGCATCAATCACGCGAATGACTCGGGCGTACTAACGCGTAGGTTGGAGCGCCCTCGCTGTTGCGCGATCCAGGTATAGCGATTCCTAAACATTGCGGGCATTATACGGCACCGAAAGGAGCCCGCTGCAATGGCGAGCATTTTGGCATGCAGCAACTCTGCGTGGTTGCTGGATACGCACGAAATCGGAGGGCAATGATCCGCCGCACGACCCGTTCAAGCGCTACCGCTTGCCTGTCCTCTATGCTATAGTGCGCGACAGGAGGACAGGGTGCGCGAGATCCGTTTCTCGAACCGGGCGAAAGAAACCACCATCTGGATCTGCGCGGTGTTGGTGGCGTTGGTGCTTTATCGCACTGCGCATCTGCTCTCCCCCTTTGTATGGGCGGTCGTCGCCACGTACATTTTCCATCCTCTGGTCACCTTCATGGCCCGGCAGACAGGCGTACCCCGCGCGGTCTGGATCATCCTGATCTATATCGCGCTCTTCTCCGGGATCACGTGGGCAGTGGTGAACATGGGTCCCGTTATCAGCCAGCAAACCATGAACCTCATCAACGAGGGTCCAGCCGCTCTGGAACAGACGCAACAGTACCTCGCTGACCAGCCCCTCACGCGAGACCTGGGGATCGAACTCGACCTGACGCAGCTGCAGCGAGAAGTGGAAGAGCGATCCGCTGACCTCACCGGTCTCGCCGAACGCGTCGCCTTGCCCGTGATCGAGATCGTCGTGGACAAGTCGATCCGTCTGTTCATCTTCCTTGTGACAACGTTTTACCTGTTGGTCAACGCTGAGAAGGCCATGGCGTTTCTGATCGGGCTGGCTCCAAGGCCGTATCAGCACGAAATCGAGACACTGCTACGGCGCATTAACGACACCCTCGGTGCGTATCTCCGCAGTCAGCTGATCCTGATCGCGATTATGAGTACCGCCACATGGATCTTCCTGTCGATTATCCAGGTCGAGTCCGCTCTTGTGCTCGGCATCATGACGGGGTTTTTGGAGCTCATCCCGATCATCGGACCGTACAGTGCCGGGAGCATCGCGGTTGCGGTGGCACTTTTCCAGGACACCACCCCGTTCGGATGGAGTCACACCACGCTCGCGATAGTCGTCGCCGTCGGCTACTTCGTCCTTCGGCAGATTGAGGACAACCTCATCATCCCAACGCTCATCGGGCGAGCGGTGCACCTTAATCCCATCCTCGTCATCTTCGCCCTCCTCGTCGGAGCGAGCTCCGGCGGTATCCTGGGAGTGCTTCTCGCCGTGCCTGCGGCCGCGGTGGTCCGCATCATCAGCCAGTACCTGTATGTCAAGATACTGAGCCGTGAGCCGCCGTACGTCGTCAGCATCTCCGCGACAGACAACCCGATCCAGCGGATCGAGGAGGCGGCGTACACCGGCGCCAAACGGCTCGTCGTTTTGAACGTCGACCCGAATAGCGCACTCCACCATCACGATACGTATCAGCAGCTCTCTCGCCTCATAGTGAGCGAGGATCTGGACGTGACGTTCATCAGTTCCGATACCATCGCGCGCGGTCTGGCGCAGACGCACGGTATGAGGCTGGCCGCGAATGCTCTCTAGCCCCCCAATTACCCTCCGGCTCGCACGTCTGTCGGATGTCGAGATATGCGGCGCTCTCGACGCGAGCTATACCACGGATCAGGCGTGGCAACTCTGGGAAGAACGGGGCGTCATGGAGTCTGGCGATCTATCCCTGGTTCTGCGCACCATCCGCTTACCCCGCGACCGCGTCGTCAAACCACCGTCGCCGACGGCAGACATGGAGGCGGAGTGGGACAGCACGGACCTCTTTGTTGTCGCGGAAGTGGAACGGGTCGTGGCCTTCCTCTGTGCAAACATCCGGCGGGGGATCGTACACATCGATCGGCTGACCGTCGAGCCATCGGTCCGGCGTGCGGGCATCGCGACCCATCTGCTATCCGCCGCGCAAGCCTGGGCGGAGGAAAATCAGTGCACATCGTTACTCGCGACAGCACCCGCAAAGAACTATCCGGCGATAACACTCCTTCGAGCACAGGGATACCGTATCTGCGGATACAACGAGCGTCATCTACCGAGTGGCGAGGTGGTACTCTATCTCTGCCGTGATATCCAGCGTGGTTGAGATTCGACTCGTCGTAGGGCTCGGCAACCCCGGACCCCAATATCGGAATAGCAGGCACAACCTGGGATTCCTCGTACTCGACGAGCTCGCACACCGGCTCGGAGCCTCAGCGCCATACCGCGCACATCGGGCGATTATCGCAGACGCGCGACTCGAAGATCGCAAGATCCTGCTGGCGTGGCCGCAGACAATGATGAACCTCAGTGGCGAGTCGGTCGCGGCGATTGTGCGCTACTACAAACTAGAGCTCGACGAGCTCCTGGTGATTTACGACGACCTCGACCTCGCGTTTGGCCGGATTCGGCTCCGTCCGGATGGCAGCGCCGGCGGGCATAATGGCGTGCGCTCGCTTATCGGTTCGCTCGGCACCCAGGACTTCGCACGAGTGCGGGTGGGTATCGGGCGGCCAACCGGACGGGGCGGGATCAACTACGTGCTTGGACGCTGGTCGGCACAGGAGGAAGCTGATCTGGGCGCAGTCGTATCTGACGCTGCGGACGCTGCCGAGGCCGTCTTGAAAAGCGGCCTGCTCGCCGCTATGAACGCGTTCAACACCCGCGGAACCGGCACCAGTTGACGACCTTGCCCGGTGTGCCGTACCGCCACGAGCGGGCACTCGAAGTGGATTGTTCAAGTCGTTGGACACGCGCCATGTGACGGTGGAAAGTACCGACTTGGTGCACCGGCAGAAGGTCGGGACAAAACGCGGCGTGTTATACTGCCACGTTCCCGATTCAGCACGCACAACACTGGATTTGTCATGGCTCAGAACATGGATTTGACCCCTCTCTTGCTGCGAGCGCCTGCCGTCCGCGATGCGCTCAGTTCCATTCGGGCGGGTGAGGCCGAGACGCGACTGCCCGACGCCGCGCCGCACACATGGCCGGTTCTATGGGCGGCACTGTTCGGCGAGAGCCGTCGTACCATGTTGGTACTTGTGCCTCGACCGGAGGACACCGACTCGGTCGCGGACGCGATCTCGCTGTACTCACCCCTGGCCGAGCGGGTGCTCCGCTGGCCAGCATATGACTTCCTGCCATACGAGCGAGGGGCTATTCAACTGGAGACGACCTCGGCTCGTCTTAGCGTGATTGAAGCTCTATTTGGGGTGCGGCAGGGCGCCGAGCCGGTAGTGGTCGTGACAAGCGTCAAGGCACTCAGCGAGCATACCCTCTCCCTCGCCTACTTCGAGCATCATCGGCTGTCGGTCCGCACTGCGGACCAACTCGATCTACCGCGCACGGCCCAGCGGCTTGTGACTATGGGGTATCGACCGTCACCCCTCGTCGAAGCGCCCGGCTCTTTCTCGCGCAGGGGAGGCATCCTTGACGTATGGTCGCCGTCGCGCTCGCTGCCGGTGCGCATTGAGCTCTTCGGCGACGAAGTGGAAAGTATGCGGACCTTTGACCCTGTTACCCAGAGGTCGGAGTTGGCGATCGACGCCTTCACCATCGTGCCCCCCATTGAACTCCCGTTAGGAAACGCGTCTGAAGCACTGCGGGAACTGCGTGGCCTCGAGCTGGCGCCACTCCGGCCGGAGGTTCGCTCGGAGTGGGAGCAAACGCTGCTTGAGCTGGACAGCGGCGGACTGCGGCCGACCTACGGAGGTCTGGGGACCTACTTTCCAGACGGCACGGCGAGTCTCGTGGAGCATCTGCCACCGGACACGGTGGTATCGACTGACTACGAGGAGCGCCTGACCTTGGTCGCCCATGCCCTGCACACACAAGCAGAGGCTGAGCGCAAGGAACTGGAGCAAATCGGCGAGATCCCACCGCGACTGCGCCGTCCCTACCTCATCCTCGATGAGCTGCACGAGAGACTAGGTACGCACCAGCGGCTCCGGCCGGCGGAGGAACCGTCGGACGTTCCCTTGATGGCGAGCGTGACGAGCCTCGGCGGCAACCTGGAGCGCATCATCGAGCGACTGCGAACGTGGGTGGATGAAGGCCGCCGCATCGTGGTTGTCACCCAGCAAGCGAACCGGCTCCTGCACCTGCTCGCCGAACACGGCCTGCCCTCACTCTCCTCCCGCTCGCAGGTGACGGAGCCACCCGCCGCGAGGATCACGGTCCTGCCCGGAAGCGTGCAGGAGGGCTGGACGAGCGATGAGTTGAACACGGTGCTGCTGGGCGATGGGGAGTTATGGGGATACGTCGAGCCGCGCCGGGCTGCTGCGCGACCGCGCCGCCGCACGCACACATTTCTTGCTGACCTCGAGCCCGGAGGCTTTGTTGTCCATGTCGACCATGGCATTGCGCGTTACGTCGGCAACGTCTCCCGCGGCGCACCCGGTGCGGAGCGCGAGTACCTGCTCTTGGAATACGCGTCTGGCGACAAATTGTATGTGCCGGTGGACCAGGTTGATCGCATCAGCACGTATATCGGTGCAGGAGGTGAGCCTTCGCTCAGCCGGCTGGGCACAGCCGACTGGGCGCGTACCAAAAGGCGCGTCAAACGCGCCGCTGACGAACTAGCCCAGGAACTTCTCAGGATCTACGCGGCCCGCCATGTGTCGCGGGGCCATGCGTACTCACCGGACGGTCCACTCCAGCGCGAGTTCGAGGACACCTTCCCGTACACCGAGACAGAAGATCAGCAGCGTGCTATCGAAGAGGTCAAGGCGGACATGGAGTCGTCGAGACCCATGGATCGTCTCGTGTGCGGAGACGTTGGCTACGGAAAGACTGAGGTGGCCCTGCGCGCTGCTTTCAAAGCTATCGTGGATGGAAAACAGGTCGCCATCCTGGTTCCCACGACCGTGCTCGCACTGCAGCACTTCGAGACGTTCAAACACCGTATGGCGGCTTTCCCTGTTCGGATCGAGATGCTGTCACGACTGCGCTCCAAAGCGGAACATACGGCGACCGTCGAGGGTCTACGGACAGGTTCGGTGGACGTAGTAATCGGCACGCACCGGCTCCTCTCAAAGGATGTCACCTTCCGCAACCTGGGGCTGCTCATTGTCGATGAGGAACAGCGGTTTGGCGTGCGCCACAAGGAAACCCTGAAGCAGATGCGCACGGAGGTAGACGTGCTCACGCTGACGGCGACGCCGATCCCACGCACGTTGCAGATGGCACTTGTCGGCGCGCGCGACATGAGCGTAATCGAGACCCCGCCAGAGGATCGTCTGCCTATCAAGACGTACGTGACGCCGAAGAGCGAGACCGTTGTGCGTGAGAGCATCCTACGGGAGATGGATCGGGGTGGGCAGATTTTCTACGTACACAACCGGGTCCATGATATCGCGCGCGCAGCAAGGGAGCTCCAGGAGATCGTCCCCGAAGCACGGATCGGCATAGGACACGGTCAGATGGAGGACAACCAACTCGAAAACGTCATGCTCTCGTTCGTCCGGCACGAGAACGATGTCCTTCTGTCAACCACTATCATCGAATCGGGCCTCGACATTCCAAATGCGAACACGCTCATCGTGGATGACGCGGTCAACTTCGGTCTCGCACAACTCTACCAACTCCGAGGCAGGGTGGGACGGGGGACGCACCGGGCGTACGCGTACCTGATGTACCGCCAGCACGGCCGAATAACCGAAGACGCCCAGAAGCGACTCGACGCCATCTCCGAGGCGACGGAGCTCGGCGCGGGCTTTCGAATCGCTATGAAAGATCTCGAGCTTCGCGGCGCGGGTAACTTTCTCGGACCAGAACAGAGCGGGCAGGTCGGGGCAGTTGGCCTGGAGCTCTACACGCGGCTTCTGGAGCGCGCCGTGCAGGAGGCCCGCACCGGCCAGGCGTTGCCTGAGCCACCAGCGGTGAGCCTCGATCTGCCCATGCAAGCCGCGCTGCCTGAGGACTATGTCACGGACCGGGACACGCGCCTGCGCCTCTACCGCCGCCTCGCGGACACGGCAACGGAGCGCGACCTGAAGACAATCGAAGAGGAGTTACGTGATCGATTTGGTTCCGTGCCGGACCCGGCCCGGAACCTTATCGACCTCATCGAACTGAAGCTGCTCGCGAGCGCGGCGGGCGTTACTGCCATTGCCGTGCTTGAAGGCGACCTGGTGCTCCGCGTCGCACGCCCACCCGCGAGCGCTCCCCGCGTGCACGGCGCTCGTATCCGCATCGTCCCTGGACAGGTGCGGCTCAAGTTCGCCGGAACCCGGGACCGCTGGATGAGCGAGCTTCGGTCGCTACTGGTGGAGATGGCGGATGCCATGGACACCGAGAGCGCGGACGATGCACCGCTCGCTACCTCACGCGCCTAAGCTCGTCCGAGGATACCTGTTAGCTACTTGCCAGCGTCGCGACCGTGACACCCTCGCCGCCCTGAGCATCGCCACCGCCCTGCATGGACGCTACGAGCGGGTGCTGGCGCAGGAACTCGCGCACGACCTGGCGCAGCGCACCGGTCCCCTTGCCGTGGATGATTCGCACGAGGGGCATTCCCGCCAGATACGCGTCGTCGATGTACCGGTCGAGCTCGCGGGTCACTTCCTCGGCGCGCTTCCCGCGCAGATCCAACTCCATCGAAGGAGCTGAACGGGTAGGTTCGAGGTTGTACCGACTTCGGCCGGTCGGCTCCGTCCTCTCGGCCGCTGGCGCCTGTAACTGCAGGTCGCGAAGCGGCAGCCGCGACTTGAGACTACCGAGCTGGACCTCTGCGGTCCCGTCTTGCACGCTCAATACCTTCCCCGTCGATCCAAGCTCGAGCACGAGCACGGTATCTCCGGGGGACACAGTATGGGGAGTAGCTTTCGGGATATGTCGCGGCCGCGGGCTGCGACGCGTTAGCTCGCGGAGCCGTCCCTCGGTCGCTTGCACCGACTGCGTCGACGCGGGCTCCGACGGTGCGCGCTGCAACTCACGGCGGAGAGTTGCGAGCTCCTTGCGGAACTCCTCGAGCTCCGCTTCGGCCTCTCGCCGTCCGTCGTCCGCTGCTCGTGCCCGCGTCCGCTCCGCCTCCTGCAACTCCCGCCCGGCCTGCTCCACCAGTCTGCGCGCGTCGTCCCGCTCGCGATCGACCAGCGCACGCCTTGTACTCGCCGCATCCCGCTCATCCTGAATCTGCTGGAGCAGATCGTTAAGCTCGCGACTCTCCGGGCGCACTCGCTCGTGCGCGTTTGCGATTATCTCCTCCGGCATCCCGAGGCGACGAGCAATAGACAGTGCATTACTGCGGCCCGGCAGCCCGACGATGAGCCGATAGGTCGGGGAAAGCGTCTCCTCGTCGAACTCCACGGAAGCATTGCGCACGCCGGGCGTGGTATGGGCATAGCTTTTCAGTTCCGTGTAGTGTGTCGTTCCGACCGCCAGGCATCCGCGATCCAGGAGATAGTCGATGATCGCCCGTGCGAGTGCACTCCCCTCTTCGGGATCAGTGCCCGCACCGAGTTCATCAAGCAAGATGAGCGAGTCCGGTGCGGCTTCCTTGAGCATGCCCACGATGTTGCTGATATGCGAGGAGAACGTGGAGAGGCTTTGCTCGATGCTTTGCTCGTCGCCGATATCCGCATATACGTGACGAAGCACCGGTAGACGCGCGCCGGGAAGTGCCGGCACGTGCAGCCCACTCTGGGCCATGAGCACCAGCAGACCGACCGTCTTGAGTGCAACGGTCTTCCCCCCTGTATTCGGGCCCGTGATGACCAGCACGCGATATGGTCCGCCGAGCTCCACCGTCGTGGGCACGACCCGCCCACGGAGCAAGGGATGGCGAGCCTGGGGCAGTCGGATCGCTGGCTCGTTCCGCGGCAGGTCCGGCAACGAAACCATCTCGGGCGGTGTCGCACGCAGCGCATTCGCATAACGGGCCTTCGCGAGTGCGAAGTCAATACTGGCAAGCGCGCTCACCGTCTCCCGGACGGCGGGACCGACGTCCGCAATCTGCCCGGCAAGCTCGAGCAGGACACGCTCCACCTCCTCGGCTTCCCGACCCTGCAACTCCCTCCAGCGATTTCCAGCGTCTACGGAGCCGAGCGGCTCGACAAAGAGGGTCGCCCCACTACCCGAAGTGTCGTGCACGATTCCGGGAAGGCGCGTCCGAAAATCGGACTTCACCGGGATCACGTACCGCCCTTCGCGCATCGTGATGATCGGCTCCTGAATCGCCTGCGCATACGTCCCGGAGTTCAGGATGCTGCGGAGGTACTGAAGCAGCCGGTCGTGAGCCGTACGCATCTCCGACCGTATGCGTCCCAGCGCCGGACTCGCTGAGTCAAGCACGTCGCCGCGCTCGCTGATCGAACTGTGAATTCGGTTCTCCAGCTCTGGAACATCATGGAGGCGCGCTGCCATTGCGGCGATTGCCGGTAGCTCGTGCCCGACCTCACGAAGCTTGAGGATAATCCTGCGCATCCCACGGGCAGCAGAGAGCGTCGCGGCGATAACGAGGAGTTCCGCCGGTTCGACAATGCCCCCCAGTTCCGCCCTGGCCACCGATGGTCGAACATCGCGCGCGCCCGCCGTGGTGATCTCGGGTCGGAGCTCCAAGATACGCCGGGCTTCGGAGGTTTCCGCCTGAGCACGAAGGACCGCCACATGCTGAGCGATGGGAGTCAGATCCGTGGCGAGGTCATGGCTGGCGCTGAACGAGGTGTGCGCGCTCAGCGCAGCGATCACCTTTGGAAACTCCAGAGTTCGCAGGCTTTTCTCGTTCATGATGCGGCACTAGTGTAGCTCCGGACGCCTGCCGTGTCCAACGGGGGAACCAAGGTGACATGATATAATCGACGGCCATCGCACAGCGTCATTTGCTGAAAGAAAGCAGGTGAGATGCCCGAGCCGTTGATATTCCAGCGAAGCTCGCCCGGAAGACGTGGATATAGCCTGCCCGACGCCAGTACACCCGAGGTCACACTTGATCCGGCGCTCCAACGAGAAGATCTTGAGCTGCCGGAAGTAAGCGAGTTCGAGGTCGTTCGGCACTACACGCGACTCTCACAAGAGAACCGCGCGATCGACACCGCCTTCTACCCGCTCGGCTCGTGCACGATGAAGTACAACCCGAAGGTGAACGAGGAAGTAGCGTCCCTGCGCGGCGTGCGGCGGGTCCACCCCTACACACCCGGCACGGAAGTCCAGGGCGCACTGCAAGTGATGTACGACCTCCAAAGCATCCTTGCGCAAGTGGGGGGTCTCGATGCGGTGTCCCTCCTGCCCGCCGCCGGAGCACACGGCGAACTGACGGGGATGCTCGTCATCCGAGCGCATCACGAGCATCGTGGCGACGTGCAGCGCCAGACCGTGATTGTGGCGGACTCGGCACACGGAACGAATCCCGCGACTGCTGCAATGGCTGGCTACACGGTTCGAACCGTGCAGAGCGACGCACGCGGAAACGTGGATCTGGATGCACTCAAGAGCCTCGTAGACCACGAGACCGCAGGCATGATGCTCACGAACCCGAACACTCTCGGCCTTTTTGACGAGAATATCGAGGAGGTCTGCCGCATCGTGCATGACGCCGGGGGGCTCATGTATGGGGATGGGGCAAACATGAATGCGATGACCGGCATCGCGACGCCGGGCGACCTGGGATTTGACGTACTGCACTTCAATCTCCACAAGACCTTCTCGACGCCGCATGGCGGTGGTGGGCCGGGTGCCGGTCCCATCGCGGTCCGAGACTTCCTTGCCCCGTATTTGCCTGATCCGGTGATCCGCGCGGAGCCGACCGAGGACGGAACACACTACGCGTTCGACACGCCCAAGAGAACCATTGGAAAGGTTCGATCGCTCTGGGGGAACTATGCGGTGCTCGCCCGCGCCTACACGTATATGCGTCATCACGGTGCGGATGGCTTGCGCGCGAATAGTGTTCACGCGGTGCTCAACGCCAACTACCTCGGATCTCTCCTCAAAGCAGATTACGAGTTACGCTACGACCGCCCGTGCATGCACGAGTTCGTCCTTTCAGGCAGTAAGCAGAAGCGCCACGGCGTACGGACCGTCGATATGGCGAAGCGGATCATGGACTTCGGATTCCATCCGCCGACGATCTACTTCCCGCTTATCGTCGAAGAGTCGATGCTGATCGAGCCAACGGAGAGTGAGAGCAAGCAGACTCTGGACGAATTCGCCGAGGCAATGCGCACCATCGCACACGAGGCGGAGACTGCCCCGGGTAGGATCAAGAGTGCGCCAAACGAGACCCACCTGCGCAGGCTCGATGAAACAACCGCTGCGAGGCGGCCCGACCTCGCGTATGTGCGCGAGCAGCGCGTCGTACAGGAGAACAAATGAACAGGCGACAGGTCAGAGACCGCAGTACCCCCGCAAGTACCGGACAACAGCGGCACGACGATATCGTCCTCGAGCCGGGAACCGGGATCGTACATGAAGAGAACGCATCGACGCGTAGGGTCGATGCGGAGATCCATCAGATCGCCTCCGATATGATGGTCGACGCGCCAGACACCCAGACGCAGCGTGTGCGCGTAACGCCCGAACAACTGAACAATCGCGTGGTGATCACCGGAATGGGCGTGGTCTCCTCGGTCGGTGTTGGCGTGGACGAGTTCTGGGGTGCGCTCACATCTGGAACGTCTGGAATCACGACCATCACTCTCTGCGATGTAACCGGCTATCCGACTCGGATCGCCGGCGAGGTAAAGGGCTGGGACCCGGCCCAACATCTCGATCGAAAGGCTGCACAGCGGATGTCTCGCGCGGGCCAGTTCGCGGTGACCGCGGCGCTGCAGGCGGTGAAGGACGCGAACCTCCGACTCGGGGAGGACAACGATGATGCGGGCGTCGTCCTCGGGACGGGGACATCAAGCTTCCCGGACACGGAGGCCGCAATGCGCACGCTAATGGAGCGCGGACCGATGCGGATCAGTCCGTTCTTCGCACCTATCGCGCTGCCGAACATGCCCGCCGGACAGGTCGCCATGCACCTCAAGCTTGGCGGGCACAATAACACCGTCGTAACGGCGTGTGCGGCCGGGAACCAGGCAATCGGGGAAGCGTACGAGGTCATTCGCCGTGGAGACGCTGAGGTTATGCTCGCCGGTGGCACGGAAGCGCCGATCTGCCAGTTGGGTCTGGCGGCGTTCTGCGTTATGCGGGCGCTTAGCACCCGGAATGACGAGCCCACCCAGGCGAGCCGGCCGTACGACAAGGATCGGGACGGCTTCGTGCCGGCCGAGGGGTCGGCGATCCTCGTACTCGAATCGCTGAGCCACGCCCTCGAGCGTGAGGCGACGATCTACGCGGAGGTCGTAGGCTACGGTGCGAGTTCTGACGCGTACCACTCCGTCATGCCGCAGCCGCAGGGTGCGGGCCTGGTGCGGGCGATGCAGCGCGCGCTCAGGACGGCGGGCATTCAGCCGCTGGAGGTAGACTACGTCAATGCCCACGCGACAAGCACGCAGCTCGGCGATGTGGCGGAGACCGAGGCAATCAAACATGTGTTCGGTGAGTATGCGGAGCAGCTGCCCGTGAGCTCGACGAAGTCGATGACCGGCCACTTGCTCGGTGCCGCCAACGCGGTCGAGGCAGTTGCCAGTGTGATGGCAATCCATACCGATATCATCCCACCCACGATCAACTACGAGAATCCCGATCCGGCCTGCGATCTCGATTGCGTGCCCAACGAGGCGCGTAAGGCGGACGTTCGAGTGGCGATGTCGAACGGCTCCGGTTTCGGCGGTCAGAACGCCGTGTTGCTGTTTCGCGAGTACCAAGGTTAGGCCGTGCAGCTAGCGAGAAACGAGGAGTACGTCCAGAGTCGAAAGCGCATGACGCGGCGCATCTCGATCGCTGGCTTTGTACTGCTCATTATCGTGTTTGCGAGCTGGTTCCTGTTTCCCTCTAATCAGGATTTGACTCTGTTTCTACCACCCATCTTCTTCGCGGTATTCGTGGTTACGAACCTCAGTAAGCAGTTGCAGTTCGAATGGGGGCCCGGGTTTCAGGCGGACGAGCGGATCGCACAAGCACTTCGGCACCTGAACAATCGCTACTGGTTTGGAGCGTACATCCCACTGAACAAGGTGATCGTGAACAATGTCCTTGTGGGACCCGAGGGTGTACAAGTCTTTGCTACGCGCAATCATCCCGGCCAAATCAGTTGTAAGGGCGAAAAATGGCGCCGCAAGGCAGGCATCATCAGCCGCATCTTCGGGCCAATCCCCCCACTCGGCAATCCGACACGCGATGTGACGGAGGGCGTGGACACCGTCCGCAGGTATCTCGATGCAGCAGGCTGTTCCGATGTGCCTGTCGCGGGTGCGGTCGTGTTCCTCGCACCGAACGTCGTTCTTGACCTCGACAACTGCGAGGTCACCGCTCTTACGCTGGCGCAGCTCGAAGGCTGGGCTGCCCGCCGGCGCAACGCCCCGAACGAGGTGCTCTCCGACGACACACGCCGAAGCGTTCAGCAGATCCTCAGCGCACCGATCCCCGAAACCAGCCCTGTGGCACCAGCACGCAAAAAGTGACCGCTGGAGGAATGACCAGAGAGTCGTCGGCGTTCGCAGGTAATCCTGGAACAGTCGCCGCCTTACGTCGAGCAATAACGGCTGGTCGGCTGCCCCACGCATACGTGTTCAGCGGTCCACCGCAGATCGGTAAGAGCACCCTCGCACGGTGGCTCGCCGCATTGCTGCTGTGTCAGGAACCAACATCTGACCCGCCCGAGCCGTGCGGCATTTGCGGAGCTTGTAGACGGATCGCACAGGGCACACATCCGGACGTGCAGACCTTCAGCCTCGCGCGCCAGGCAGCGAGCACCGATCGAGTCGCCGCCTCTCGGGAACTGGGTATCGATACCATTCGCGAGATCGTACGCGAAATAGACCTGTTGCCCTTCGAAGCGGACCGGAAAGTGTACATCATAGAAGACGCGGATGCCTTGACGGACGAAGCGGCGAACGGCCTGCTAAAAACGTTGGAGGAGCCGCCATCGTATGCCACGATATTGTTGCTAGCCACGGAAGACCGGCGATTACCCGAGACGATCCGCTCTCGCTGTACGCTTCTCCGCCTGCAGCCTGTATCTACGACGGAGATCGAGGGCCTGCTTCAGGCAAGCTCAGACCTGCCACAGGAAGCCTTGGCCCGGATCGCGCTCCTTTCGCTTGGAAGGCCCGGTTGGGCACTGCAGGCCGCGGCCGATTCCAAATTACTGGTTGAGCATGATACGCACGTGGACGCACTCGTCGCGGCGCTCACTGGCGGTGCAACGGCACGGTTGGGCCTCGCAGAAAAAATGGCCAAGCGCTGGTCCGATGGCCACCGGGCAGAGATATACACGACGCTGTACGACTGGCTCGGCTTCTGGCGCTATGTGATGCTCCATGTCATCGGCAACGCGCCCGTAGGTCTGTACCCGCAGCACGAATCCACCGTGGACCAGCTCGCGGCCAATGGTGTCGAGACCCCGGCGCGGGCGGCAACGCGCACACTCGAGGCGATCTCACACCTCGACGCGAACGTGAGCGCCAGAATGGCGATTGAAACCCTGCTGCTGGATCTTCCCTGACCACTGTGCCTGCCGTCGTAGGCGTACGCCTGTCACCATCATCGCCCGTACTATGGATCGATGCTGGAGACGCCGAGTTTGTTTCTGGGTCGCTCTGCCTGCTCCGTACCCCGGAGGGTGATCGGTCAGCGCGCGTGGTTGTCGGCTCCGCGCAATTGGCATCAGAACTCGTGCCGCTGCCCGGCTATAAGGTCCTCTCATTACTGACCGAAGAGGAAGCAAGGGAGCTTGCACCTGCCCGAACGATCCTTCAGCAACTCGACTCGGTCGCACAGACAGACTGCCGTGTCCACCCTGATGGGTCGCGGTTGGCCTTACTGGCAAAAGATGACGAGGCCGTTGCTGGGCTGGCGGTGGACTTGGCGCGCACATTGAGGATTCCAGTGGTTGTCCGCGATCAGTCGGAGCGTATCCCGGAAGTCGAGTTGCCGCAGTTGCTGCAACGCGTCACCTATCAGGGCACCGAGGCGACTGTTGAAGAGATCAGCGTTTTTCGCGGTGAGGTCGTGCTGCGGGCCAACTCCGGCGCGGCGATCACAGTGCCACTCGCGAACTGGGTGAGTATCAAGCAGCACACTTGAGAAAGGATCATGACTGGCGGAGACGTGCCACCAGGATGGACCGGTGCGAGCAGGCTTAGATCGCCCTCTGAAGGATCGAGATGATCACGATCGCCACCATAGGTGAGAAGTCGATCATCATTCCACCGGGCATGATGCTTCGGATCGGTTGCAAGATCGGTTCGGTCACGTCGAACAGGAAGCGGGAAATGGGATTGCCGAACTGGGGATCGAACCAGGAGAGGATCGCCCGCCCAAGAACGGCGAACCAGAGCGCTTGGAGAAGCAAAGACAGAAAGAGTCGGATGACTTCAGGCACGTATCACCACCTCCGCAAGAAAGCCTGCTACCCCATTCTAGCACACGCTATTCCGGCAGCAGGCGCTGGAAAACCTCGTTTGAGAGCAGGCGACCCCGCTCGGTTAGATACAAACGCTTGTCCCGCCACTCAAGCAAACCAAAGAGTTCTGCCTCTGAGATGACAGCACCGTAGCAGTCGACCAAGTCCTCACCATACCGCGCATGGAAGGCGGCCGCGCTCACGCCTGCATCGAGTCTGAGGCCAAGGATCACCGTCTCTGCGCGCTCCAGATTATGACTGATTGGCTCTCGTTCGACCACGGAGAGCTCGCTTTGCTCAACACGCCGGATGTACCGTGCCGGCAAGAGCTCATTGCTGTATCGACAACCGCCCAGGTATCCGTGCGCGCCCGCTCCGGCGCCAATGTACGGCTCGTTGTTCCAGTACACCAGGTTATGCCGCGCCTCGTGACCCGTTAGTGCCCAGTTACTGACCTCGTAACGCACAAGTCCGGATGCGCTGAACACCTCGTGTGCCAACTCGTACATGTCTGCCATCAGGTCATCGTCGGGAGGACTAACTTTCCCACGGGCCACCTGGCGAGCGAGGGGAGTGCCCTCCTCGACGACCAGACCATAGAGAGATACGTGCTCGGGTGCCAGCGCCATAGCCTGGACGAGGTTATCCCGCCAGGCTGCTAGCGACTGCTCGGGCAAGCCGTAGATGAGGTCGAGGCTAATATCCGGCACGCCCGCGGCGCGCGCGCTTGCGAATGCATCGACTGCATCGGCAACGGAGTGATGCCGCGCCAGCCGCTTCAGGTCGGCATCGCGGAAGCTCTGGATCCCGACGCTCACCCGATTCACTCCCACGTCGAGTAATTCGCGAAAGTAGTCCTCGTTCACACTTCCCGGGTTCGCCTCGAGCGTCACCTCGCCAGGATTAAAGTCCAGGGCAGTGCGTGCAGTGTCGACGATCGCTGCAACCTGTCCCGCGGACAACAAACTGGGAGTGCCGCCACCAAGATACAGCGTTGTCGCGCGCCAGCTTCGTTGGCCATACATCTCAAGCTCGCGGCAGAGAGCAGCGACGTACTGTGGGATGAGATGGTTCTCTCCCGCATAGCAATTGAAATCACAGTAGACGCACTTGGTACGGCAGAACGGTATGTGAACGTACAGACCCGCATCGGCACGGTCGGTCTTCTTTGGGGTCGGGCTAGCTGGCGTTTGCACATGACCATGCTAGCTGTCGCGAAACGGCGATGTCCAGAGGAGCCGACGCTCCGTCCCCTGATATAATGCCCGCCACGGCGTGTGATGCGAACGATGTGGATAGAGATTGATGCGAGGGAGCGAATAGATGCAGGTATCAGTGGAGAGCGGTGGCCTGGAGGCGGTGAGCACAGAGGTACTCGCGATACCACTGTTCGAGGAAGGGATGGAGGCATCTCCTCTCACTGCGGAGATCGACCGGCGGCTCAATGTCCAGCTCGCGAGCGCCGTCACTGCGGGCCATGTCTCGGCAAAGCTGAACCGCACATCGAGCCTGCTCACTTTTGGAATGCTCCCCTTCACGCGAGTTCTGCTGATCGGCGCGGGAAAGCTGGACGATTGGGACGCCGCACGCGCACGAAGTGTTGCCGGCATCGCTGTCCGACAGGCGCGCAGCACACGACAAAGCGCGCTCACGTTCGCGGTTCCCGAAGACGCCGATATTGTCGGGAGTGTGGCCGGCGCGGTGCACGGCGCGATGCTCGCCAACTTCTCCACCGCGCAGTACAAGTCTAACGAGCCCGAGGATGCCGACGTTGAGAGCCTGACGGTGCTCGTGACGGCCAACACGGATGAGGCGCGGACGGCGGCGGAGAAGGCTCGGATCATGGGAGAAGCAGCCAATCTGGCACGCGCTCTCGCGAACGAGCCAGGCAATATCCTGACTCCGTCGGTGTTTGCGGAGCGTGCCCGTGCCGTCGCCGACGCCCACGGGCTCGAATACGATGTGCTCGATGAAGACGGGATGCAGGAACGCGGCTATGGTGCACTTCTCGGGACGTCGCGTGGGAGTGCCGAGCCGGCGAAGCTGGTCACACTGCGCTACTCCGGCGGGACCGGCGAGGCGACGATCGGGCTTGTCGGGAAAGGTATCACCTTCGACAGCGGCGGCATCTCGATCAAACCGGCGGCGCAAATGCACCGGATGAAGGGCGACATGTCCGGGGCGGCGGCGGTTCTCGGCGCGATGCGCGCGATTGGAGAGCTCCGGCCAAAGGCAAACGTTGTCGCCGTGCTGTGTCTTTCGGAGAACCTCCCCGGTCCGGCGGCCATGAAACCCGGCGACATCCTCACCGCGGGCAATGGCAAGACGATCGAGATACTCAACACCGATGCTGAAGGACGCCTGGTGCTCGCGGACGGACTATTCCACGCATTGTCGCAGGGAGCCACGCACTTGGTGGACGTGGCGACCCTGACAGGGGCATGTGTCGTGGCGCTCGGCTCCGTCACGACAGGCGTTTTCGGCGACCATCAACCATGGACGGATGCGGTCCTGAAGGCCGCACAGCACACGGGAGAGCGCATGTGGCAGATGCCGATTGGTCCAGAATATCGTCGGCAGATGGACAGCGACATCGCGGATATAGCGAATGCGGGCAACCGCGAGGCGGGTGCGATCACCGCCGCGACGTTCCTCCAGGAGTTCGCTGGGGGCGTGCCATGGGTCCATCTGGACATCGCTGGCACCGCACGCCTTGAGACGGATTCGCCACACGTCGCCAAGGGACCCACGGGGGTCGGGGTGGCCACGCTGACCCAGCTCGTGGAAACCGTCGGTCGCGACGATGCACCGTCCTAGGCACCGCATCGGGCCGTAGACGGAGTCCTATACCCCTACTGCTCCGTCGTGGGCTGGCTTTTGCTTGTGCAGAGGCGTGGGTATATACTTTTGTGAAGGAATGTACAAAGTTTAGCGAGGTTCGCGAGTGACACAATCGACGGCGTTCGCGTGGATTGCCAGCGACCTACAGAGGGTCGAGAGAGCGCTGTTGGAGGTGGTTCCTTCCGAGTACCCGGAAATTGCGGACCTCATTGGCGGGCTTATCCAGGCCGGAGGCAAGCGAGTCCGGCCCGCGTTACTTTTGCTCTGTGCCCGCTGTAACCAGTACGACCTTGAGCGGCTCATTCCCGGCGCAATCGCGACGGAACTCCTACACACGGCCACGCTGGTCCACGATGACACGATAGACCAGGCCACCACGCGGCGCGGGAAAGCAACCCTCAACTCCTTTCTCCCAAACAGTGGCGCTATCCTCCTGGGCGATTACATCTTCGCGCAGTCCGCGATCTGTGCGGCAGCACCGGGTAGCCCGGCGGTCGTCACCGTTTTCGCTCGCACGCTCCGGGAAATCGTGGACGGCGAGTTGCGCCAGGCACTCGCCAACCACCGGCTGCAGGTCAGCCGTACGGAGTACTACCGACGTATCTATGCTAAGACCGCCGCACTTTTCGCCGCGGCCTGTGAGATCGGCGCGCTTCTTTCCAACGCGCCGGACGATCATCGCATCGCCTTGCGCACGTACGGTGAGAAGATCGGGCAGGCATATCAGATTGTGGACGACATACTGGACTTCACCGCGACCAGCCAGCAGACGGGCAAACCAGTGGGTGGTGATCTGACCCATGGCACCGCAACACTGCCGACGATCATAACCCTGGAACTGGTCGCGCCCGACAGTGTAGACGCCAAAGCAATCAGGGATGTCCTCTCGGGCCTACCTGGAGCAAACGCTGACAAGGCCGTGGCTGTCGTTCGAGACTGCGGCGCAGTAGATCTTGCCCTCGGGGAAGCGCGGAAGCTGGCGGACGAGGCATGCGCTGCGCTGCTCACGCTGCCGTCCGGCGAAGCGCGCAATGCACTCTACGACATGGCCGAGACGCTGGTTAATCGCGACCGATAGCCTGAGTACCGGGCGCTCCGCTTATGAACGCGCTTGATTTGGTGCTCGCTCTGATCATACTGATCTACACTCTCCGGGGCGTGCGCCGTGGCTTGTTGCTCGGCCTCATCGACGTGGCAGGTATCATCACAGCTATCGCGGTAGGCTTTGCCGGATATCAGGGTCTCTCGCCGATCTTCGCACGAGTCCTTCGTTTGCCAGGCGACGCGGCCGACCTAGCGGCGTTCTTTACGCTGTTCTTTCTCGCGACCGCGCTCTATGTCCTCGTATCCTCAGGACTACAGTCGTTGCCGGGCGACCGCATACGATCCAGGACGTCATCGCGGGTAAATCCAGTGGTAGGCCTCTCATTCGGTGCAATACAGGGCGGGGTAGTAGCTGCATTAGTGGCGACCGCGGTCGGTGTCCTCCCTGTCTCTGCAAGCCTGGCCGCACAGTCGCAGTCGAGCAAGCTTACCCCATTCTTCGGAGGGCTTACTACCCGCCTGGCACCGAGTGCCGAGCGGCTACTGACCTTTGGCTCCCGACCGTCGCTCCTACGCGTGCACGCGCCGGGTAACATGGAACCGGTAAATCCGAGCTTCCCGAACAACCTTACGGTTACCGAAGATCAAGCAGTTGAGCAGCGTATGCTCGAACTTATCAACCAAGAACGTGCGGCGAATAGCGTGCGGCCGCTGACGATGGACGAACAGCTGCGCAGGACCGCCCGAGCACATAGCGCCGAAATGTTTGACTTGTCGTACTTCGCCCACAACTCGCCTCGGACAGGAGCAACAGTCGACCGCCTGAAAGCTACGGGGATCGACTACCTCGTCGCCGGGGAAAACCTGGCGTATCAGCCCGACGTTGTCACCGCGCACCGAGTACTGATGAGCAGCGCCGAACACCGGAGCAACATACTTTCCCCATTATTCGAGCGCGTCGGCATCGGCGTAGTTCGAGGCGGAGCGTATGGCCAGATGTATACACAGGTGTTCGCGGACTAGATTCACCATTCATCGGCGGCTGGCAACTGCAACGATTCGGCCTCAGTCAGCCGCTCCTGCAGGGCGCCCGCGAGGCGATTGGCGATCTGATCCGCCCCCAAACTCACCGGCTGCACCCAGGGGTCGTCCCGGTGTGCATGAAGCCAGCGAGCCACCAGCACCATCTCTGCTGCTACAGCATCGTTTGGTGCCGCGATAGATTGGAGTAACTCATTGATAGTTTCCGAAAGCATCGTTACGTCGGGCGAATCGACCTGGTCGGATGCGTGACACACCAGATGGCGCACAAGGAGCAGAGACACCGCACCAGTCGCGGCGTCAGGGCGGGCAACGATCGCGCTATGGCGGTCGCTGTCCATCGGGCGGAGTTCGCCCGCGAGTACCGCCCGCTCCGTGCGGTCGACGTTCTCCGCCAGCACCGCCCGCGCCCGATCTGAGAGTCCAGTCCCCATGGTGTATAGCCGCGAGCGAAGTTCGGCGCAGAATATGTCCGGCTGCTCAAGTAGTTCACGGATGTCGTTGAGCCGGCTGAGTGACGCTTCAGATACCCGTGCACTTCCGCCTCTTCGCGAAAAACCCCACAGCGTCGCAATCGCAGCCGCAACTGCGTTCACGGACGTCCGGTTCGGGAGCGGTCCGAGATAGAGCGCCCTGTCCGTCCGCGGAGCCGAAGCCACATGCACGACGTTCTTCGGCTGCTCTGCCCCGATGCGCAGCCACGCTTGGCGTTCGGAGACACGGCGCTGGACGTTGTAGGGCGGCTCAAGTTCCGCGATTAGTCGCGCTTCGTGCACGACCGATTCGAGATGGGTACCTGCCGGAACGAACTCAAGTGTGTGAGAACGTTCGAGCAGACCGTGCAGCCCACGAGTGAGAGTAATCTGCTCACCAAAGTACGAAAGCGCCCGGCGGCGCAGATTGGTAGCGGAGCCAACGTAGAGTACCGAGCCGGAGGCATCGTGAAACCGGTACACGCCCGGACTTTCTGGCAGTGCCGCGGCCGCGGATCGAAGCGCTGAGACACGAGCGCGTTTCGGAACAGGTTCGGTGGAGTGTCCGACGCTACTTCGCGTTGCCACGCGGGCAATGACTTCCAACTCGCCGCATAGTGCATCTCCGGCAACCGGTGTGAGGCCAAGCGAGGCGCGGACCGCTTCCATCGAGCGCTTACGTCCTGCTGCCGTCCACACGTCGTTCTGGCACACCAGCACATCGACCCATGGCCGGGCCCGTCCCACCTCTTGCAACTCGGCGGCAATCAGGGCAGGCACGTCCGCATCGAGCACCCAGATCACACGGTCGCGAAGTAGCTCGCCCACCGATTCCGCCGCGTCTCCGAACGGCACTGCAGGTTCATCGTGTTGCTCCCGGTCAGCCTCAGCGACGTACCGCGCCGGCCGCGTGTCCGACTCGAAGCACCATTGATGCACTGCGCACGGATTGTCGGCCGGTGCAATCGCCAGGGCGAGCAACCGACCGTGCCGGGCTCGCGTGCTTCGACCCGCGACGAGGACAGGTGGGCCCACATCCAGACGGATGAGTTCCCATCGGCCGTCGGCGCGACGGCGTGCCCGCTCACTCCCCTTGAGCAACGACCGAAGCAGCTTCACCCATGGAGCGACCGATCCCGTGGCACCGTACAGTGCGCGCGCCAGCTCGTCCTCGGGGAGCGGGCCACACGCCAGCAGATCCTCCGCCGCTCCCAGCAGCGCACTCTCACGTGACACGATTCCCTCCCGAAGGAACGTCGGTTCTTTCTTCGGCCGACGAAAGCGGTTGGCAGCGGTCTTGACGCGTGTCCATTTCGCTCGTATACTCTAGCGCACAAGGCGTCCGGATTGGCTCTCGGAGGTGCGCGGCGTGGCCTTCACCGATGTTCCGCACAACGAGGCGGATCTCGTCACCGTTCGTACAATCGGGCGCATAGCGCAGCTTCTGCTGGAATTGCGCGCGGAATACGAGCGGCGTCCAAACGAGGCCACGACCGCACAAATCCGTCAGCGCATCGGTGAGCTAGCACAACTGGAGCAACAGCTCAGCCACCCGGACATTCGCGCCGCAATCTAGTGCGCTGTCGTTCCCCGCTTCGTTAGCTCGAGCCCGTGTGCGCACTGTGGGCATTGCTGCGGTTCGACCGAGGGGGCATCCACCGTCAACGCCGCCCAGACGTGTGTGCGCGCGTCTGCTTTCCCGCCTGAGCGGTCGACAAGGAGTCCCGCTCCCAGCACGAGCGCGCCGTGATGTTCGACCGCCTCGACCGTATGCCGGACCGCGCCACCAGTGGTCATCACGTCATCTACGATCAACACCCGCTCTCCGGGATCGAGGCGAAAGCCACGCCGGAACTCCCGCCCACCGCCCTCTGCTGGCTCCGCGATGATCGATCGCACTCCGAGCTGGCGTGCCACCTCAAAGGCCAGGATCGCACCGCCCGTAGTCGGTCCAGCAACCGTCTGAACTCCGGCTTCGCGATAGCGCTCCGCTATGCCCACGCACAGCTGCACGGTAATCGCCGGGTGTTGGATAAGCTCGAACTTCTCAACGTACGTGTCGCTATGCAATCCGCTCGACAGCAGGAAGTGTCCGCGGAGTAAGGCTCCGGCCTCCCGCAACAACCGCTCGGCGTCCGTCATATTAGGCATAGAAGAACGCGAACCCCAGGATGAGATAGACACCTAGCAACAGCGCACCCTCCAACCAGTTGCTTTCGCCGTCCAGGCTGACAACCACCCCCACGACCACCGCAGCCATTAGGGCGATCATCTCAAACGTGGTAAATACAAGGTCCATCGGCTCGGGTCCGATGAAGAGACTGAGGAAGACGAGCACGGGAGCAACGAAAAGCGCAATCTGGAGACTGCTGCCGAGCGAGATGCCAAGGCTAAGATCCATCTGGTTCTTGTACGCTACCTGCACGCCAACAATGTGTTCCGCCACGTTACCGACAAGTGGGATGATCATTACTCCGAGGAAGAACTCAGACAGATGCAACTGCTCAGTCACCTCTTCCACGGCACCGACTATAAACTCGGACATAAAGACAATTGCCAGTGTCGAGACGGCCAGCACTACGAGGGCCTTGGGCAGGCTCCAAGAAGGCTGGTGCGCCTCTCCATGGGCTAGGTCCGCATGGCGCGTGTCATCTTGTGGGGCCTGTGGTGTCGAGCCTCCGCCAATGCGAGGGTGCGATTCCCCGACCGATGCCGGAACCGTCTGGCGTGCCGCACTGCCTGCCGCCGCGTGCGCAGGCTCCGGCCCCTTAATACTGAGAAAGCTGAAAGCCAGGTACGCTACATACATCAGGATCATGACAAAGGCGACTTCGTCACTTAGCGTCGTGATGTCCGATCCTACGGTACGGCTGAAGGCGGTAGGCACCCCCATGGCGATGACTGAAAGTAGGAGGAGCGCAGCTACGACGCCAGCTTCCGTCCGGTTGAAAAACTGTGGCCCGTTCTTCAGTCCACCCAGCAGCAGACTCAAGCCGAGGACGACCAGGATATTGCCCAAAATGGAACCGATAATCGATGCCTTGACAAGGGTCACGAGCCCCGCATTCAAGGCGACGATCGTGATGATGAGCTCAGCGGCATTGCCTAATGTCGCGTTTAGTAGGCCGCCTATCCGCGGTCCCGTATGAATCGCCAGCTCTTCAGTGGCCTTACCAAGGACTGCGGCAAGTGGAATCAGCGCGAGTGCGGAGACAATGAAAATGGTCGTCGCGCCTAGATGCACCAGGAACTCCAGAATGAAGGCAATGGGCACCAGCACGAGAAGTGGATAGATGTATTTCAAGAGAGCATCCTATTGTTTCATTTTGTTTCATTGGTTCGGTCGTCGGCTGGCTCACTCGCGACCTTCGCAACCTGGCATGGCACATCCGCGAATCTCATCTAAGCTGGCTACACCGTGGCGCGCCATCCAGTCGGCAAGGTCCTCCGCGACCCTGATGATCGTGTCTGGCTTGGCAAACCCGGCGCTGCCGACCTGCACCGCAGAGGCTCCGGCCATTATAAACTGCAGCGCATCCTCGACGCGCGCGATACCACCAAGGCCGACCACCGGCACGGTGACCACCCGCGCCACGTCCCACACCAGGCGAACCGCCACTGGCCGGATCGCGGGACCGCTCAAACCGCCGCCGCCGTTGCCCAGGAAGGGCCGCCGACCCTCGACATCAATGACGAGCCCGGCTATCGTGTTCACGAGCGAGACCGCGTCAGCCCCGGCAGCCTCCACCGCCATTGCCACCTCCGCCACACTTGCGGCGTTCGGCGTAAGCTTCACGATCAGGGGCAAACTGGTCACCGCGCGCAGGGCCCCAGTGATGCTCGCAGCCTGGACGGGGTCCGAGCCGAACAAGGCGCCGCCCTCGGACACATTCGGGCACGACACGTTGAGCTCGAGCCCAGCGATCGCCTCAGCCTCCTCGGCTCTTTGGGCGATCTCGACGTACTCCTCAACCGACTCCCCAGCGATGCTCAGCACAACCGGCGCACGAAGGCTGCTCCACTTTGGAGCGTACTCCCGCAGGACACGACCGATACCGGGGTTGTTCAGACCGATCGCGTTGAGCACGCCGGACGGCGTCTCTACCCAGCGAGGCATCGATGCCCCAGCTCGTGGGCGCACGGTTGTGGACTTCGTCACGATCGCCCCAACACGGCTCAGATCAAGCAGACGGGCGTATTCGACGCCGTAGCCGAACGTCCCGGCGGCGGACATCACGGGATTGCGCATCGTCAGAGGGCGCGGGGTACCGGCACCAATGGTAACGGAAGTCTCCTGGCTCACGACAAATCCGCGAGTCCGAACGCCGGACCATTGACACAGCTTAGCTTTGGACCCCTGCGCGTCTCGACGAGGCAGCCATAGCATGCTCCGACACCACAGGCCAGCGGTACGTGCGGCACGCCGAAGGCTGGAATCCGGCTACCGGCCGTTCGGAGCGCGGCCTTCGCCGTATGCACGACGCTGGGGTCGCCGATGGCGTACAGCGCGTCAGCCCACGTGAGCGCGCTCGCATTCAGTTCCGTCAGAAGCTCGACATCAGGGGGAATCAGCCGAGCCGAGGTATCGACCGCGCCATGGAACACGAGTGCTACTTCGATATCACGGGCAAGCGCACGATCCGCCAGCGCGAGCAGGCAGTTAAGCCCCGGAAGATCCCCCGAGAGCAGGAGCCGGCGCGTGCGGGGCGGAGGAATCAACGTGGTGCCCAAAGGGCCGAAGAACTCCACAGGGTCGCCCGGCCGTCGGGTCGCCAGCCAACCGCTGCCGGCTCCACCGACGCCTACGAGCAGATTCAGCCAGACCGCCGACACACGGCGCACCCAGTACGGCCGCGGCAGGTACGGCTCGTTTCCATCCCCCACGCTGAGCATCAGGTATCGACCTGGCTCGCACGCCTGTACGAGCCGAGCATCGGCTTCGAGGCGCAACCCGAAAAGTCCAGGCTGTAAGGCCGCGCTCTGCACCACCGTCGCGGTCTCAGCGGCACCCAATCAGACGGACCTTGGACTAGTGCGAGCCGGGAAGATATCCAGCAACGAATCGAGGGTGGTCGCGAAGATATCCGGCCGCTCCACCTCGAGATCCGCGCGGGGAAATGGCCCCCACAGCGCCGCCACAGTGCGCATCCCCGCCGCACGTCCAGCGGCCATATCGTGGATGCTATCCCCAATATAAGCGGTGCGCGACACGTCCAGCCGGTACTTCTGCGCAGCGAGAAGCAGCGGGGCGGGATCGGGCTTGTGCCGCTCGGTGTCGTCGTGGAATACCCCGAAAGGCAGGTTGCCACCCAGGTCGTACATATCAAGCGCGAGGCGTGCGTTCGCCTCCATCTTGCTCGTCACCACGCCGAGCAAGTATCCGCGCCGAGCCAATTCGTCAAGCGTCTCTCGTATGCCTTCGAATGGCCGAATCATCCTGTCATGGTTGGCGCGCTGGTAATCTCTGTACGTCTGCAGCATCTGCTCGGCAGCCTCACCCGCGTGGGCGGCCTGATCCGCAGCCGCATACTCACGCAATGTTGCCGGAAGAGAGCGACCGAGATTGCGCAGAATCTCTCGCCGGGTTGGCCGCTGTGGCCCGCGGTAATGCTGCGCCAGCGTGTGCTCGTGCGAGGAAATAATCAACTCCGTGGTATCGACAAGCGTGCCGTCCAGGTCGAAGAGTACGGCATCCACGTCCAGGGGCGGATTGCCGCTCATGCCTGCTCCACGAGAGAGAGACGGCCCTCGCGATACTCCGTGACGGTCGCGACGTGATACGCGCCGCGGCCGAGCAAGGCGCGGACGAGCGAGCGCGCGGTATCGAGCGAGGTGAGGCACGGGATGCCAGCTTCGACAGCCGCGCGCCGGATCTCGAAACCATCCCGTACCGGCTTCTTGCTTGGGCTGATGGTGTTGATCACAGCGCACACCTGACGGCGGCGGATTATGTCCGTGATGTCCGGGCGGACCGAGCCGATCTTATGCACGACCTGGGAGACGCGCACGCCGCGCTGCTCGAGGAACGTAGATGTGCCCTCTGTGCATGCGAGGCTGTAGCCCAGGTCCACAAGGTCGCGAGCCAACTCGACGACCTCCTCTTTGTGTCGCTCCGCAACCGAGAGGAGCACCGTACCACCCGCCGGAGGGTTGATCCCTGAAGCGAGCATCGCTTTCATCATGGCCGGGCCGAGTTGGGTGTCGATGCCCATCACCTCGCCGGTACTCTTCATCTCGGGACCGAGCGCGGTATCGACGCCCGTCAGCTTGGACATGCTGAACACCGGCGCTTTCACCGCCCACAGGTCCCGCTCGGGCATCAGGCCACTCTCGTAGCCCAGGTCCTCGAGCGTCTCACCTAACATAACGCGGGTAGCCAGCGCGACCATCGGCACCCCAGTGACCTTGCTGATGAAGGGTACCGTCCGGCTCGCCCTAGGGTTCACCTCGAGCACGTATACCAGGCCCTCCTGAACGACGTACTGCACGTTCATCAGTCCCTTCAGGCCGAGGCCCAGGCCGATCCGTACGGTCATCTCCTCGACCTGAGCCGACTCCTCCGGCGTGAGATCCACAGGGGGATACACCCCGAAGCTGTCACCGGAGTGCACACCAGCCCGCTCAATGTGCTCGACAATACCCGGGATGAGCACTCGCTCCCCGTCGCACACCGCGTCGACTTCCACCTCGCGCCCGGCGATGTAGCGGTCGATCAGCACAGGGTGCTTACCGCTAATCTCGGCGGCGGTGTGAATGTACGCCAGGAGATCGTCCTCGTCGTGCACGATGCGCATCGCCCTGCCGCCAAGCACGTACGACGGACGCACAAGCAGGGGATAACCCAGGCGCCGCGCGGCCGCGATTGCGCCGGGCACATCACGAACGCTCGCCCCCTCCGGACGTCGCATGCCCAGGCCATTCAGGAATTGTTCAAAGCGCTCACGGTCCTCCGCGAGGTCGATCGCATCCAGCGAGCTGCCGAGGACGCTGAACCCCGCGGTATGCAGACCCGACGCGAGGTTGATCGCCGTCTGTCCGCCGAACTGCACGATCACAGGCGGACCAGCCACCGGCCAGCTGCCGCCATCGAGCTTGGCCTGCACAGGGTATCCGGTGCTGAGTGACTCAAGTCCTTCGTTCTCCAGGATATCACGGACACTCTCCTCATCGAGTGGATCGAAGTAGAGTCGGTCCGACGTGTCGAAGTCGGTAGAGACGGTCTCGGGGTTGCTGTTGAGCATGACGCTCCGGACGCCCGCATCGTGCAGCGCCTTCGCGCTGTGGACGCTACAGTAATCGAATTCGATGCCCTGACCGATTCGAATCGGCCCGGAACCGAGCACGAGGGACGAGTGCCCCCCGAGCGGCAGCGCCTCGTTCTCCTGCTCGTACGTGCTGTAGAAGTACGGCGTCGTCGCTTCGAACTCCGCGGCGCAGGTATCCACCATCTTCCAGACCGGCATCACGCCCAGCTGACGGCGACGAGCGCGAACTGCCTCCTCGCTGGCGCCCACCAGGGCTGCGATGAGTGAGTCCGAGAACCCGTTCCGCTTCGCGAGACGCAGGATACGCGGCTCCAGTCCTCTCGTACGCAATTCGCACTCAAGGTCGGCGATGGAGCGCAGGGCATCGAGGAACCACGGATCCACCGCCGAGAGGCGGGACAGGTCGTCGATGCTGTGTCCCCTGCGGATCGCCGCCATAAGCGCCCAGAGCCGCATGTCCGTGGGCGAACTGATCGCCTGTAAGAGGGCGGTCTCGTCCTGCCACTCGGGCGCCTCCCAGAGCAGCGTCCTACCCCCGAGCTCGAGGGACCGAACGGCCTTGTGGAGGGCGGCAACGAAGGTGCGCTCGATCGCCATGACCTCACCGGTCGCCTTCATCTGCGTGCCGACCCGGCGATCTCCGCCCGCGAACTTATCGAACGGCCACCGGGGTATCTTCACGACGCAGTAGTCAAGCGCCGGCTCCATCGCCGCGGTCGTGCCAGCGGTAACGGCGTTTGGAATCTCGTCGAGCCGCTTCCCCAACGCAATCTTGGCCGCGACGCGCGCTATCGGGTAACCCGTTGCCTTTGACGCGAGTGCGGACGACCGGCTAACCCGCGGATTCACCTCGATGACGTAATAGCGGTCAGAACGTGGATCAAGCGCGAACTGTACGTTGCAGCCACCTTCGATTCCGAGCGCTCGCACGATCTTCAACGACGCTGTACGAAGCATCTGGTACTGCCGGTCCGATAGGGTCTGGCTTGGTGCGACGACAATGGAATCACCCGTATGCACACCCACAGGATCGAAGTTCTCCATGTTGCAGACGGTAATGGCGTTGTCCGCGCCGTCCCGCAGCACCTCGTACTCCACCTCCTTCCAACCGGCCACGGACCGCTCGACAAGCGTCTGCCCGATCGGGCTTGCCCGGAGGCTACGCTCCAGCAGCGCCGTCAGCTCCGGGATGCTTGCCGCCATCCCGCCACCAGTGCCACCAAGGGTGTAGGCCGGGCGGCTGATCAACGGGAGGCCGGCTTTCGCTGCGAAGGTCAGTCCCTCCTGAACCGTATGGACGGTAACGCTGTCGATTGAGGGTTCATCAATGCGAATGAGCAGTTGCCGGAAGAGGTCGCGGTCCTCTGCCTCGCGGATGCTGTGTAGCGGGGTGCCCAGCAGGCGCACATCCCAGCGCTCCAGCACCCCGGCATTCGCGAGCTCAACGGCGAGGTTCAGCCCGGTCTGGCCGCCGAGCGTCGGCAAGAGGCCATACGGCCGCTCGCGCTCGATTACCCGCTCCAGCACCTCGACGGTGAGGGGCTCGATGTACACGCGGTCCGCTACTTCATCGTCGGTCATAATCGTCGCGGGATTCGAGTTGACGAGGACGACGCGCACACCCTCCTCGCGCAGCGCTCGGCACGCCTGGGTGCCTGCATAATCAAACTCCGCCGCCTGACCGATGATGATGGGACCGGAGCCGATCACCAGAACGGTTCTCTCCCTAGTTGTTTCCAGCATCTACGCCTCCCTCCCCGTCCGGTGCTGCATGCTGCCGACGAACTTCTCGAACAGGTATGCATTCTCGTCCGGACCCGGCGATCCCTCCGGATGGTATTGCACGGAGAAGGCAGGTTTCTCGGTGTGCACCAGCCCTTCCACGGAGCCATCGCTCACATTGTGGTGGCTGATACGCCAGCCGAGGCTGAGTGGCACGCTCTCGGCATCTACCTGGTATCCGTGGTTCTGTGAAGTTATGTAGACTCTACCCGTCGCGACATCCTGCACCGGATGATTGCCTCCTCGATGCCCGTATTTGAGCTTGCTCGTCGTGCCGCCTATGGCCAGTCCCAGGATCTGGTGGCCTAGACAGATGCCGAAGAAGGGGACGTTGCGCTCCAGCAACGCGCTCACCGTGCGAATCGGCGTTTGCGCATTCTCCGGGTCTCCCGGACCTGGGGACGTCACTACTCCGTCTGGATCGAGCGCGAGAACGTCCTCAGCTGTCGCGCTGTACGGCACGACGATAGGCTCGGTGCCACGCGTCGCCAAGGCACGCAGGATGTTCGTCTTGAGGCCGCAGTCGATTACCACAATCCGCTTACGGTGCTCGGACTCCGCTGCCTCAACGGTCCCGCTGCCGCCACTGACCTCCGACAACCCCGCGCGCTCCGAAGGCAGCTTCGCACTCCGCGCGCGCAACACCAGCTCTTCGACTTTCGTATCAATATCACCGAACACGATGATGCCGCGGCGCGAGCCGTGAGCTCGGATGTGGCGAGTGAGCGCACGCGTGTCTATGCCGCTGAGCCCGGCGACACCGTGCCGGCGAAGGTATGCGTCGAGTGTGCCCATGCTGCCCCAGTGCGACGGAGCCGAGGAGTGCTGCCGCACAATCAGGCCCGACACCCACGGCCGAACCGACTGGTCGTGCTCTGGACTGACCCCGTAGTTCCCGATCATTGGGTACGTGAGGCAAAGGATCTGCCCGTGGTACGAGGGATCGGTGCACATCTCCTGGTAGCCCGTCATAGAGGTGCTGAACACTACCTCCCCTTCCGCCTCGGGCGGGGCGCCGAAACTGTCGCCATAGAAGGCACGTCCGTCCTCGAGCACCAGGATCGCAGGTTCCGTCATCGTTCCTCCATCTGATTTGCCCGGTAAGTGCGCGTACCTACCACCGTCATGAGCACCTTACCTCGAAGCGTGTGCCCATGCAGAGGGGTGTTCTTTCCGCGCGAGAGAAGTGCCTCCCCATCGACCACCCAGGGCTGATCCGGATCGAAGAGCACCAGGTCCGCAACGGCGCCCTCTCGGATCCCCTGACCACTGAGGCCAAACGTGGAGCCTGGTCCAGCCGTGAGGAGATGCACGAGGCGATTCAGGTCGAGTTCACCGCGGTGCACAAGGAGCATCAACAGGCCAAGTGCCGTCTCCAGCCCGCTGATACCGAACGCGGCACAGCCATACTCGCACGCTTTGTCTGTCGGGGCATGCGGGGCGTGGTCGGTCGCGATCACGTCTATGGTGCCATCGCGAACGGCATCCAGTACCGCGCGCACGTGGTCCCCGGAGCGAAGGGGCGGGTTGACCTTCGTGCTGGTATCGTATGCCCCGTCACCCACGATTCGGTCAGCGTTCGGCTCGCCATCCAGCGCCCCCCAGCCCGCCACCCACTCATCGGTTAGCAGCAAGTGGTGCGGCGTGGCCTCGGCGGTGACGGGCACCCCTCGCGCCCTCGCTTCGCGCAGCGCCGATACCGCGCCGGCGGTACTGATATGCGCAATGTGCAGCCGGCCGCCCGTCTCCTCCGCGAGCGCGATGTCGCGGCGCACCATGACCTCCTCGGCGGAGGCGGGGATGCCAGGGATACCAAGGCGAGCGCTCACCGCACCCTCGTGCATGGAGCCGCCCGCAGACAACGACAGGTCCTCGCAGTGCGATGTGATGGGCAGTCCCGTCGGCTCACTATACTGAAGCGCGCGGCGCATAAGACCTGCACTGCTTACCGGGCTACCGTCATCGGAGAAGGCGACCGCTCCTGCAGCCGCCAACGCGTGGTGCGGCGCAAGCTGCTCGCCCATCCGGCCAACCGTTATCGCGCCGATCGGCACAATACGGACACCGAGCCCTTCGGCTCGTTCTCGCACGGTCTCGATCGAGATGCGTGAATCCAGTGCGGGATACGTGTTCGGCATTGCGCACAGCGTCGTGAAACCGCCGGCGAGCGCCGCCGCTGCGCCCGTCTCTATGGTCTCTTTCTGCTCCTCGCCGGGCTCGCGCAGGTGGGTGTGCAGGTCCACGAATCCTGGAGACAGCACCATGCCGGAAGCGTCAATGCGCTCGGCATCCGGCGCGTCGACCCCACCACCGAGTCGCAGCAGGCCGATCCTGCCATCGTCCACCAGCACGTCACCGACCTCGTCCACACCGGTATGCGGACAGATGATACGGACGCCTGCGAAAAGCGTCTTACTCACGGGATGCACCGAGCAGCAATTTCAGAACTGCCATGCGCACGAGCACTCCATTCTCCACCTGCTGCCCGATCAAACTCGCGGGGCCAGTCATCAACTCGGGCGATATCTCTACCCCTTCGTTGGCGGGGCCGGGATGCATCACGAGCGTATCTGGGGCAAGGTCCGCGAGCTTCTCCCGCGTGATCCCATAGATGCGTGTGTACTCCTTGAGACCGGGCAACAGACCGCCCTGCTGCCGCTCCGCCTGCATCCGCAAAGGCATCACGACCTGGACCCCGCTGAGGGCCTCACGCAACGAGGTGGTTTGGGATACCGTACCGCCCGTACTCGAAGAGGGCAGGGCAGTCAGCCATCCGGGATCCGGCAACAGCGTCGGTGGGGCACACAGGCGCACGTCTGCACCGCACAACACCAAAGCAAGCGTCGTGGAGCGGGCCACCCGGCTGTGCGCTACGTCGCCCACGATGGCGATCCTGAGTCCTTGCAGGGCGCCGAACCGCTGGCGCATCGTCAGCAGATCCAGAAGGGCCTGCGTGGGATGCGCGTGACGTCCATCACCCGCGTTGATCACCGGACCGCGGAAGTGCCGGGCGGCCAGATACGGGGCACCGGGCTCGGCGTGCCGAATAACGAGCGCATGCGCCCCGACCGCCTGGAATGTGCGGACCGTGTCAACCAGCGACTCACCCTTTTCAAGACTGCTACCGCCCGCCGCAATGTTGACGACCTGTGCGCCTAGTCGGCTGGCGGCAATCTCGAAGGAGACGCGCGTCCGCGTGCTCGCCTCGGCGAAGAAGTTGATGATGTGCTTGCCGCGTAGTGGCATATCCGACGAGTCCGACAGCCGCTCCGCCTCATCGAGAATCTGTCCGACACCATCCGCCGTCAGCGCGTCGATATCTAACAGGTGGGGCATGGGGGAAGCCTGAACCTCGATCGGAGCTATGCTGGACTGAGCGCTCACTTACGTCCGCACTCCCTGAACGGGACGCTGCTGCACCGGTTCCGCTTGCTGTACGGGACTGCGTTCCTTACTGAAGCGCTCAACATAGAGCAGGATCTGATTCACGATGATGGCCGCGAACGTGGCAAGCGCGATGTTCCCGATCGCGAACGAGTATCCACCGACGCCCACATCCAGAGTCCCGGTGGGTACAGCATCGAGCGCCGTCAATGGCAGATCGTTATTGCGCAGCGTATTCGCGACGGTCGTGTGCGCCCACTCCAGCGCGGCGCTCCCAACACCAATCGCGAGCGTCGAACCCAGCACAATCAGGGTGCGGGGCTTCGAGAAGTCGACGCCGCCGTCCCTGATAATCTTTCCGCCGGTGGCGGCAATCAGACCAAAGAGGAGAATCGCGAGCCCTCCCATCACACCGGGCGGGATGGAGTTGATGAGAGCGCCAAACTTCGGGCTGAATCCGAGTACGATCGCCGTCACGCCGGCAGCGACGAAGACCACGATGCTGTACACGCGGGTCATCGCCATCACCCCGATGTTCTCGGCATAGGTTGTCTGCCCCGTCCCACCGCCGAGCGCCGAGACGATCGTCCCCACTGCGTCGCCGAGGAATCCGTGGCCCAGGTATGGCATCAGGTTCCGGTCCATGCTAGAGGAGAGTGCCTTGATATGCCCGGTATTCTCAGCCACGAGCACCAGGGCAACCGGCGCGATCAGCGAGATGGCCCGCCAGTTGAAGGTGGGTGTTACGAAATTAGGCACGCCGACCCACGCGGCGTCCCGCACGGCAGCGAGGTCAACGTTCCCAGTCAAGAGGGCGACGACATACCCGGCGATGGCGCCGATCAGGATCGGGATTAGCCGTGGAAAACCTCGTGCTCCCACCGCCACGAGCGCCGCGACTGAGAAGCTGACCAGCGCGAGCCAAACGTTTCGCGCAGCAAGATCCACCGCGACATGCGCGAGCGCAAGGCCGATCACGGCGACGACCGCGGCAGTGACTACCGGAGGCATCAGGTACTCAACCCAACCCACACCCGTGCGCATCACGATCAGACCAATGATGCCGTACACGACACCCGCCGCGATGATGCCGCCGAGAGCAGCCGGGATTCCGCCCTGTGACTGGGCGGCGATGACCGGCGCGATAAATGCGAACGAGCTGCCGAGGTAAGAAGGCACCCGCCCGCGGGTAATTGCGATGAACAGTAGGGTTCCCACGCCGGAGAACAGAATCGCGAGGCTCGGGTCGAACCCCATGATCAGCGGAGCCAGCACCGTCGCCCCGAACATGGCCAAGACATGCTGGATCCCCAGCGCAACCGTCTTGATCAGTGGCAAGCGCGTTTCCGGGTAGGCCACAACCATCGGGGATTCCATATCTGTATGCATCGCCATTGCTCTAGGTCTCCTCACCACTCAGTAACAGGACCCTGTCCGTGCCATCGGTTTCTCGTAGCTGCACGCGCACCTCCTGAGCCCGCTCGGTCGGCTGGTTCCGCCCGACGTAATCCGGCCGTATCGGAAGTTCCCGATGGCCGCGGTCGACGAGGACCGCGAGCTGCACCCGGCTTGGCCTGCCCCGGTCTACGAGCGCGTCAAGCGCTGCCCGTGCGGTGCGGCCCGTGCAGAGGACGTCATCGATGAGGATAACGGTCTTGCCAGCCACGGCGAATCCGATTTGAGACGTGTCAACTAGGTGGGTCGCCTCGTCCTTCGAGACGTCGTCGCGATAGCGGGTAACATCGATCGCTCCCACGGGCACATCGGTGCCGGTGGAGCGGTGCAATACAGTGGCGATCCGCTCGGCAATGGGCAGACCTCGAGTGCGGACGCCGACCAGCGCTACTGAGCCGAGGTTCGGGTTCTGCTCCCGTATCTCGTGAGCGATGCGCGTGAGCGCGCGCGAGATGGCGGTGCTATCGAGGAGTACCGCGGAACTGCCAGTTCGGGTCGTCAGGGACAAAGAAAACTCCTGCCGTCCAGAAGGTAGGCAGGAGTGAACGTACGCGCGGAACGGTACGGACTCGCCTTGCCAGCCTCACAGGACTGTCTTTAAAGGCCTGCCTGAATTATAGGGGCGGATTGGACCGGTAACAAGTCTACGTCCAATACAAAGCGAGCGTCGGTGACGGCAACGATCCGCTTGTGTCTCAGTCGGCGGCATCCACCAGCAGCGCAATTCCCCGTGCGACCACTGGTGCAACAAAGAGATTGAAGGCGAAGACACCCAGAACAAAGGGCACCGACCTCATCGACTCCGTCTCACTCCACACAATGACAAAAATCAGCGAGGCAACCGTCAAGAGGGCGAACAGCATGCCAGCCGTATAGCCAGCCAAGCGATGCCCGCGCAGTTCGAGAGCCAACCAGCACCCCAGAACAGCACTCATGCAACTTCCCCAGTAGCCACCAAGGACGGCAGTAAGCATCATGGTGCCAATAACGGCGGCGAGAAAAACAGCTCCCATACCGCGCACCTGACCCGGTTCCACCCACTCACGAGTGAACAGCCACCAACTGAGAAGCGCAGAGACTGACGCCACCGGAATGGCACCACACCATACGCCGATGAGCGCAGCCGCATAGCCGTTTCTCTGAATGCTGCTCACGTCCGCTCCCCTTCCTCTACCGAAGGAGCCGGTCGACACCGTCCGCGAAGCGCACCTCGGAGTCGTCCTCCGGGGCATAGCCGATCACTTTGCGCGCGTTCGTGATGCTCCAAAACTTGCGCGCGTTGTTAGAGACGCCGTAGAAAATCTGGAACGGTATGCCGAACTCATCGTCGATGACCTCGGTCTCAATGCTCTTCGTGAACAATTGCTGGAGATCGCGCTCACTGATGTACCCCGCGAGGTCCCGCACATATCGCTCACGAGGAAGATCCTCGAACCTGGCCGCATCCACGTCGCGCGGCACGACGATGCGGATCTGTACGACCTCGAGCTTGCTGCCCAAAGATCCGCACGCATAAAGAAACCCGAGCGCCTCGTATGACGCCTTCGCCCACCCGTAGAAGTTATCTGCTCGCGGGTAGTCCTCGGGTAGCACACGGTCCTTCAGCCCCTGGTAATACGGCTGCTCGTACCACTTGGCCGCCTGGTTCGTGCTCGCCGCCACGACTCGGCGCACGCCAGCATCCAGTGCGTGCTGGTACACCCGCTGCATCATATCCACGTTCAGCTTCTCGTCATCATACTGTGACTGCGGGTCGTCACCAGTCGGGCGGTGATAGCCACAGTGGACAACCGTGTCCACGCCCCGAAATAAGCGCTGAAGGGTCAAGGTGTCCGCAGAAAGCAAGTCCAAAGACTCCACCCCTGCGACCGGATGCCCGGCACGGTCCGCGGATTTTATATCCACCAAACGAAGCTCGTACCGCTCGCGCAACACGGGCAAGAGCTGCTGAGCTATATAGCCTGTTGCACCGGTCGCCAGAACCCGCTTCTTCTCGGTGCTTGGCATCACTGTGTCCCTTCTGTTTGCTGTTATAAGCTGAACGGCACTTCAGTCCCGCACCCAGCCGCCGCAGGCGGGGAAATACGCTATCCTCGGTCGCCTAGCGTCTCTGATGTTTCGCCCCCGTCCGCGCCAGACTGGAGCTTCGTCCGCAGGACCGAGGCAACCCTCCACGGATCGGATGACACCACCGGTTGCGCGAAAAGTTCCATCGCACCGACGTCGCTCGTCGCGCTCGCGGGATCGCCGCGATCCACGAAGCGGACCACCACCGGAAACGCTGACCAGTCCTCTGCTACCGGAGCCATCGGTGGGAGATAAACTGCCAGATTGAACGCCTGCACACCCAAGCCATCCACCCATGATCGCAGCACGCGGTGTATCGCCCGAAACAGTTCCGTGTCCAGCCGGTCGGCGACGAGCAACACCTCTTTCTCGCGGATCGGCGTCAGATGTGCGAGCCACCGCACTTTCCCGAACTCTCCCGTCAAGTCCAAGGCAGAATGTGCGTCAAAGAAATCCGCCAAGTACGGTGCTGAGTGCTGCTCACGGTAGGCTTGCGCCGCCCTGCGCCACGACTCAATCCGCGCGTATGCGTACTCCTCGCTGAGCGCGGTCTGCATGTGCGCGTGCAGGATGGAGGCGCCGCTCCGGGGCAGGCAGTTCCACATGACGAAGGGATAGACGGCCGAGGGCTGCGCCTGATGCGCACGGCGCAACCAACGCTCTGCAGTTGTCAGCGCGTCCACGACGCTTTCCTCGTTCCAACGCAGCGGGTTATGCTCATTCAGAATCACCACGGAGTGCAGGCCGTCGTACTTGGCGACGTTGCTCGCGGTGACGGAGTGCTGGCCCGTAATGCGGCCAAAGGTATCCGCCGGGGTGCCGGTCAAGGGGGCGCAAAACGGATCCGTCCCATCGCCGCCGAGGTCCGGTCTCGCGTCCGCCAAGCGACCCTGTATGGGGCGCCGGGCTCGCAGGTCGTTGTAGAGGGTACCTTCCAGCGTCCAGCGGTTGTGGATCTTGATGATGGTCTGGTGTTTGACCGCATCGACAGCGCCGAACGCCCGTTCGATCCACGCCGCCATCTCCGCGGGCGGCACGGTATGACCGACGCTGCGAGTCAGCGAAAACAGTCGCTCGAAACGATCTCGGTCCGCTACGGACAGCGCAGTGACCTGCTCCGGCAAGGAGGAGACACTGCGCGCCATCGCGGGGTTGAGTGCCTCCTTCACCGCAGATGCGCCTCGATCACCTCACGGGCGATCGGTGCTGCGACCTCGGAGCCCTGACCGCCGTTCTCCACGAGCACGGCGACGGCGATCTTCGGGTCATCAGCCGGCGCAAAGCCGGTAAACCACGCGTGCGGGTCCTGATTCTCCCCGAGCTGTGCCGTGCCGGTCTTGCCAGCTACGGGCACACCTGGAATCTGCGCCTGTCTGCCCGTGCCGTCGTTCACAGTTTTCTGCATGATCTCCGTCATTTGCGCCGCAACTTCGGGTTTAACCACAGCTTCTAGTTGCTCGGGCTGTTGGCTTTCCACCGTGCGCCCACCTGGCGTCTTGATATTCGCGACGAGGTATGGACGGGGCATCACGCCCCCGTTCGCGATCGCCGCGCTCGTCATCACAACCTGCAGCGGAGTCGCCAGCAGTTGCCCCTGACCAATCGCCGTTGACGCGAGGCCTAACTGATCCGTCAGGAAATCGGGCTCCCTCTGTACCTGGCTCGGCGTCACTGGGAGGTCAAAGGGAATCTCGCGCTCGAAGTAAAAGCGGCGTGCATACTCTCGCATTCCCGCGCTCTTCACGTTGAGTCCAACCTGTGCGAACACGGCGTTCAAGGAATACATATAGCCCTCGGAGAAGGTCCACTGCACCTTGTTCTCGTCTGGCCGGTTCGGGTCGCGAATGACGAACCCGCCGACAGAAAGCACGCCGGTGTCCTGGTACTGCTTGTCGGGTGTTGCCACGCCAGTATCGAGTGCCCCCGCAGCGGTGACGGTCTTGAAGGTAGAGCCCAGTTGGTACAACCCCTGGATGGCGCGATTCACCAGTCGGGCGTCTCCTGCCTCGATCAGCGCGTTGTATGCCGCACGCACTCGCGCCGCCGCCTCCTGATTCGGACGCGATGGATCGAACACAAGATCGGCGCTGTTGTACGTGGGGTTGTTCACCATCGCCAGGATCTCACCGGTGCGCGGGTTCATCGCCACAATGGAGCCCTTGCGCTCGCCAAGCAACTCCTGCCCAATCCGCTGGAGTCGGGCATCCAACGTCAGATACAGATCATTACCACGCAAGGGACGGTGCAGCACGTTGCCCCGTGTTCGCTCCAGCGGATCTCCACGCTCGCCAGAAAGATAATCGTCGTACCGTTCTTCCAAGCGGTCCGCGCCGTAGATGGTTGCGGAGTAGTATCCCACCACGTAGCTGGACGCGGGCTCCGGATAGGTGCGGGTCACGTAGCCATTCGGGGCGATCTTCCGGCCCGCGATCTCCGTGCCGTTTCGGTCGAACACTCGGCCACGCTGCGTTCGCAATTCCTGCGTCACTTTGCGCGGATTGTTCGGGTGGTCGATGATGTCCGCTGCGACGATGAATTGCTGCCGGAGTACCTGCATACTGAGCATGATGAAGCCGATGACAAGCACGGCGGCGATCTTCCAGGTATTCCGCCGCCAACCGATGGTTTCGCGTGGGACCATGGAGAAGAAGATATAGCCGATCGGCACGGTCGCCGCATACAGCGTCATCAGCCATACGGTGTCCGTCCCACTCAAGACGCCATAGACCAGCAGGGCGACCGCGGACGCGAAGGCCAGGAGGCGCAGAAACGCTCTCATTTACCACCCTCTCGCGTGTCTGCGCTGATCCCGAGCAAAAGCCCGGTCATTAGGAAGTTTGCCAACAGCGAGCTACCGCCATAGGAAATAAACGGAAGCGTCAAGCCGGTAAGGGGTATGAGCTTCACTACACCGGCGATGATGATCAGAGACTGCAGGCCGAAGATTGTGGTGAGCCCGATGCCGAGCAACTGATAAAAGCCGCGGCGTGCACGGAGCGAGATGAAAAAGCCACGATAAACGAGCACCAGGTACACGCCAAGCACGGCAAGGGAGCCGATCAACCCAAACTCCTCGCCGATCGCGGAGAACACCATGTCCGTCTCCACATACGGAATCTCCGCAGGTGTGCCGTATCCGAGGCCACTGCCATACAGCCCGCCGCTGCCGAGCGCGAACAGCGATTGCGCGATCTGGAATCCGGTGTTCTCAACGTCCGAGAAGGGATCGAGCCACGTGTTCACCCGGACTTGCACGTGGCCAAACGTCTGGTAGGCAACCACCGCGCCCAGGAGGAAGAAGCCTCCTAGCACCCATACATAGAGCACGCGACCGGTGATGGTGTACAGCAGCGCGACAAAGACGCCGAAGAAGAGGAGCGCACTGCCCAGATCCTTCAGCACGACGAGGATGAGCAAACTGCCGACACAGATGGCCGCCATCGGGGCGAGGTAGGGCAAAGGTGGCAGGCGAAGCGGTCCCACACGGTACTCGGAAGCAAGCAAGTCGCGGCGCTCGTCCAAGTACGCGGCGAGAAACACCACGAGCAGAACCTTCACGATTTCGAACGGCTGGAACAGCACAGGGCCGAGGCGGTACCAAAGCCGGGCGCCGTTGATCTCCTGCCCTAGGCCGGGAACGAGCAGACCCAGCATAAGCAGTAGACCGAGCACCACAAACGTGTATTTGTAGCGACGCAACTTGTTTATTTGATCGAAGAATACGACGGTCGCCAGCAGGACTGCGACCCCCAAAAACACCCAGATCGTTTGCTTGACCGCCACCCCGGCGAGGTCCGAGTCCTCGGCGTTGATGATACTGAAGCGTTGCATCATAACCAGGCCGATACACGTGAGCAGGGCCACCGTTGGGAACAGCATCTGATCCCCGCGGAATCGGGTTAGGGATAGATATGTGTGCACGAACAGCAAGGCACCGACAAACGCCGCGGCGACATAGATGTCCTGCCAGGAGAACAGCAGGTTGCCCCGGTCGACGAGCACCACAAGGAGCAGTCCACCGAGAATGAGGAGGGATGGGATCAGGAGCAGCTCAAGCTCGACTAGCCGGGCACGCCGGGCTCGGATCACGGACCAATCCTTCCTGTAACATTGCGCGTACTTGGGGCACCACGAGCACCCGCCCCAATTATAGCGTCAACATTCAGCGTGCACCCCACCGTGTGTTTGACCCTCGGCTGAGTGGTTGCGTATACTGCCGCGTATTGCAGCGGTCACCAGGAGGAATTAGTGAGCTACGACGAAAACAGAGCAGATGGCATGGAAGCGGCAGACGACGAGGAAGAGATCGCCGCCAACGAGGCGAAGGTGATCGTTACCCTCACCCGTGAAGAGGATGGCATCGACGGCTTCATCGACACGATCGAGGGCATGGAGTTCGATCCCGGCGATACAGATGATTTCTCGGGTGGCGATGTGCTTCGACTTGCTGCGGAGATGATTCTGGTGGCTGCCGGTTACGACGAGAACGAGGTACAGTCGTTCCTCGAAACCGCGCCACGTGGTCCGATGCAACTCGAAGACGCGGAGCCTGCCTAACCTCGTTCGGCCTCAGACGCGGGTCGCGATGAGAATCAGACGGTCACCTCGACCCGCGTACTCTTCCAACTCCCACGAGCCCAGAGATTCGCGCACCGCGAAACCGGTGCGCTGCAGCAACTGCTCCATCTCACCCCGTGACCAGTACCGCATCTCTGTCTGGACCATGGTCCGATGGACCGTCCCGGCACGCAGTCTGTCCCAGAAGATCGTAACGTGCTCGACACCAGATGCCGGATCTGAACTGCTCGACACCAGCTTAGTGACGGTCTCCTCCCCGTCACTGAACACCCCCCCCAGCAGAAGCTCTCCCCTGCCGGGTGACCGGCGCTCCGGATCTTCGAGGTCGATGATCAGCAAGCCAGCGGGGCGGACGGCACGGTGAACTGCGTTGAGCGTTGCGAGCGCTTCGGTGGCGTCAGTAAGATGGGCCCACGTGTTTAGTGCGCAGTACGCCATCCCAAAGTGTTCATCGGACAGTGCAGATAACGCTGACAATGGTGCATTGATCAGCGAGAACGAGCGCACATTGGCCGCCTCGAGCGCTTGTCGCGCACGGGCGAGCATCGCGGGTGATGAGTCTACCCCAACAACTTCATAGCCCGCAGTCGCCAGCGGGAGCATCAGTCTACCTGTTCCACATCCCAGGTCCAGCAACGGACCGCCGGACAGTATCGCGTACGAACGGTAGAGGTGCAGGTCGTGCAGGAAACCCCTATGTTCGAGGTCATAGAGTTCCGTCACAGGTTCTGAGTACACGGCATCCACCTTTCCCAGCCCGCAAGCTTACCCAAGCCCAATTCGACCCGCAAGGGCTGACACTGAAACCAGTGCGTGCTACAATGCGGGCTGCATCGTTATCGCTTGCTTGCACGGGCAAGGCGGGCATTATTTGGAGGAGTGGAGCAAACACGGAGTCGCGATCTTTATGACAATGGAACAGCTACTGGAGCGCCTGGAGGCCACCGAGAGCACGACCCTGACCGGTTGGAACGTGATTCTCTGGAACGACGACCACCATAGTATGGATTACGTCGTGCTCGCGCTCGTTCGCACAATACCGGTCGATACAGAAGCTGCCGCCTCGATCATGCTCGATGTGCACACCAACGGCAAGACCATTGCCTGGACCGGCGCTAAGGAAGTTGCCGAACTGTATCGTGACCGCTTGGAGGGATACGGCCTCAGCGCCACGATCTCGCGCTAACATCGCGCGGTGGTTCCCTCTGGCACGCCGTCCGTGATACAGTCAGACCACCTATGAGCACCCCTGTACGGCAGCAGTACCAGCAGATCAAGCGCCAGTATCCCGGCACGATACTCTTTTTCCGCATGGGCGATTTCTACGAGACGTTCGATGATGACGCCCGCATTATCGCCTCCGAGCTGGATATCGTGCTGACAAGCCGTGAGATCCGGGGCGTGAAGATCCCCATGGCCGGAGTGCCGCACCACTCCGCAGACAGCTATTTGGCGCGGCTCGTCGCCGCCGGCCACAAAGTCGCGGTGTGCGAGCAGGTTGGTGAGCCGACGGGTAAGGACGTTGTCGAGCGAAAGGTGCAACGCGTCCTGACGCCTGGCACGGTCGACGAGCCAGCGATGCTCGACGCTAAGCGCAACAACTACGTTGCGGCACTGGCGCTTGGGCCATCCGGGGCGGGCGTGGCTTACGCGGACATCACCACCGGCGAGCTCGCTGCCACGCAGATTCGGGGAGCCGGTTTCTCTGCCCGTGCGCGAGAAGAACTCCGGCGGCTTGCCCCTGCGGAGATTGTGGTCAGCGAAGGCATCTCGAGCGCGGAGCCATCACCCGAATGGAGGCTGCTGCACGAGCCGGAGCCCGTCGAGGCGCACATCTCCACCACGGACGGCTGGCGCTGGAAAGCAGACCAAGCGGTGGAGGTGGTGCTCGAGCACACGGGCGCTGCGACTCTGGAGGGATTCGGTCTGGAGTCGTCCCCGCTCGCCACTCGGGCAGTCGGCGGACTACTTCAGTACATCGAGACTACGAACCGCGAGAGCCTCGCAATCCTGACCACCGTTCGCACGTATGGTCTTGCGGACTACATGCTGCTCGATGAGCGGACGCGCGCAAACCTGGAGCTAACGGAAGGATCCCGTGGCGAGCGCGCTCTGTCACTGCTCTGGGTGCTGGACCACACGGCAACGGCCATGGGCGGTCGCACCTTGCGGACCTGGATCAACCAGCCACTCCTGGACCGCGAGAAGCTTGAGGAACGGCTGGACCGCGTGGAACTGTTCGTGGCTCGTGCGTCCCTGCGGGCGGCGCTTCGGGAAGCGCTTTCACAGGTCGCTGACCTGGAACGCCTCGTCAACCGCGCCGTTCACGGGAGCATCACCCCCCGCGAGCTTCGTGCGATTGGCGAGGCGCTGAGTCACCTCCCGCGCCTGCGGCAGCTTCTCGCCGACGCACCCGGATACCCTGCTGGGTCGATTCGCGCCATGCCGGATCTCGTAGACCTGCTATTGACCGCGCTCGTGGATGACCCGCCGGGTGCGAAAGGCGGCGGCTCTATCGTGCGCGAAGGCTACTCGGAGGAACTGGACCGGCTGCGTGCTGCGTCTGGCGAGGCACGCCGATGGATTGCCGCGCTTGAACGCACGGAGCGCGAGCGAACCGGTATCCGCGGACTCAAGGTCGGGTACAACAAGGTGTTTGGGTATTACCTCGAGATCGGCAACGCGCATAAGGCCGCCGTGCCCGCGGAGTACATCCGCAAGCAGACACTGGTCGGGGCAGAGCGGTACATCACGCCACAACTCAAGGAGTACGAGGGGCTTATCCTCAACTCCCAGACGCAAGCTGAGGAGTTGGAACACAGCCTGTATCGACAGATCACCGCACAGGTTGCCGCCTCCGCCCAACTCTTGAGCGCGTGCGCGAGGGCGCTCGGGGAGCTCGACAGCTTCCTCTCGCTAGCGGAAGCATCAGCACGCAATCGCTACGTCCGTCCGGATCTGACCGACGGGACAGAGCTAGATATTCGCGGTGGCCGGCATCCGGTCGTGGAGAACCGCAGCCCGGATGGCTTTGTTGCGAACGATACGTGCCTGGACACCGTCAGCCAGCAGGTACTTCTGCTCACCGGACCGAATATGGCCGGCAAGAGCACTTTTCTGCGCCAGGTAGCGCTTATCACGTTACTTGCCCAGATCGGCTGCTACGTACCGGCAGAGAGTGCTCGCATCGGAATCGTGGATCGCATCTTCACTCGTGTGGGTGCTCAAGATGACATCGCGAGCGGGCAGAGCACGTTCATGGTTGAGATGACCGAATCGGCGTATATCCTGGGCCACTGTACGGCGCGTTCCCTCGTGGTCCTGGACGAGATCGGCCGGGGGACAAGCACGTATGATGGGATCGCGATCGCGCAGGCCGTCGTGGAGTACATTCACAACAGCCCGCGCGCCGCCGCGAAGACGCTCTTCGCCACCCACTACCACGAGTTAAACGCGCTAGCGGACGTGTTACCGCGCGTTTCAAACTACCGAATGGACGTGCTCGAGGAAGGGGACGACGTGATCTTCCTGCGCAAAGTCGTGCCGGGTGGAGCGGATCGGTCGTACGGCGTCCATGTCGCGCGGCTGGCGGGGATGCCTCGGGCGGTTGTCCGCCGGGCACAGGAACTGCTGCGCGCGCTGGAGCCTGGCGCACTCAAGTCAAACTCCAGTGCGCCGAACGAACCCCAGCTTACCTTTCTCAACCCCGATAACGGCCTTCTTCAGGAGATCGCGACGATGGACGTCGAATCCATGACGCCGGTAGAAGCGCTGACACAACTCTACACTCTCCAGCGCCGCGCCACCCAGACGCTTGATCTGGGCCGATAACTTCAGTCCGCTCGATTGAACTGCGCGCGCAGTCTCCATTGTCTATTCAGCGAGGACTGTTCTGAGCGAACCTATTCCACGATCCAGCGCTGCACGTCGCGGGAGTACGAAATGATCTCCTCCGGCTGAAAGAAGATGCCGATCTCGCGCTCCGCGGACTCGGGACTGTCGGAGCCGTGAATCACATTGCGACCGAGGTCGACTGCAAGATCGCCCCGAATCGTACCCGGTTCTGCGTTCACGGGATTCGTCACACCCATAGACTTGCGCACGATCGCCTGTGCATTCGGCCCCTCGAAAACGGCGACGACGACCGGTGCGGATGTGATGAAGCTCACCAGCCCGGCGAAGAACGGCTTCCCGACGTGCTCCCCGTAATGGGTGTTCGCCGTCTGCTCATCAATCCGCATGAGTTTCAGCGCCGCGATCTGCAGCCCGCGATGCTCCAGGCGGCTGATCAACTCCCCGACGAGGCCGCGTTGTACTGCGTCTGGCTTCACTATCACTAGGGTTCTATCCAAGATGCTACCTGCTCCTTTTTCGGGCTTGAGGCGCCAACTGCTACTCGCGCATCGCTCCGCGGCTCATACCGGTCCGGCGGTAATGGTAACCGCACGCGACTGGTGCCAGACTCCATGACCCGACAACGACGGCTCCAGTGTCATGACGCGCCGCGTACCGCCGCCACGTCCGACTTTCCCTGCTGCAATGCCAGGGCGTACAGGTTGGGCGCATCCGCGTACAACCTGGCGTCATGAATTATCACCACTTGCGAAAGAACGGTGGATGGCTGCATCTCGTCGCTGCTCCCGAACCGAAGTACCATTGCAGGCGCGTCGACGTAGGCCAAGCCCATGGGTGAGGCGGGCGTTGAGGGCGGCGACTGCGGTATCTCCGGCAGCGTTGTGGGCGGTATGTCCGTGATCTCCGGTGTCGGAGTAATGCCCGGCTGTACTTCCGGGGTGGGGCGTGCGGGATCAATCTCCGGCCCGGCCGGCACCTCCGGGCTCTCGGGTTGCGGGGCCGGCGACTCGGGTATTCCCGGGGAGTCCGGTGCAGGCTCGGGAAGCGTGGGGGCTTCAGGGGATTCCGGCGTCACCGGGCCGGGTTCCGCCGGGAGCGTGATAGGAACCTGAATCGGTTCCTCCGCCGCTGCAGCGTCCACCGACAACATCTGAAACTTAGTGGTCTCCGCCGGGTCGGCGTGTCGGTCTTTAGACATGCTGTTGCTCCATACGGCGCACCCAGCGCTCCGGCTCACGAATTTCTTCCATGCTGGGCAGGGCTGGCGGTCCGGACCAGACGCGGTTCATGAAGTCGATATCACGTCGCGCCACGACCTCGTTCACAAACAGCTCACCGAGTCGATACTGCTCCAGTTTCAGATCCAGGCCCGTTAGCCGCGCAAAGAGGCGATCCGCCCTGCTTGACCGCCGATGGCGCTGCTCGAACCGCTCCTTTATTTGATCGAAGTCGGGGAGAATCTCCTTGCCGACCGTGTTCATAATGTGATTCGAGTAGCCTTCGAGCAGGCTCATAACACCCTGGATCTGCCGGAAGAGCTGGCGTTGCTCCGACGACATCAACAACTCAACCCATCCCTCGCGCTGCTCATCCCGCCGCAGACGCTCGCGCAGCTTGCCGATAGCACCAAGGGCGCGAAAGCCGCGGATTTGCGCGTTCAAGCCCTCGAAGTACCCTTCGAGCAAGCTGTTGAAGTACTCGCGGAGCCACGGATTACCCTCGAACTCATACGCGTGCGTGGTCTCGTGCAACGCGATCCACATGCGCAGATCCTCGGCGGGCAGCCCGAGTTGCTGCTCAATGCGGGCAATGTTCGGCTCCACGAAGTACAAACTGCCCGTTGTCACCGCCTCCTTGCCGAGGAGCGCGAGATCGTACTGACCAAGCACCCGGCGAGCGAGGTAGCCGACAAGTACACCGAGCTGAACGCTCAACACCGCCCGGTTCGCCTCCCCCAGCAAAAGGGCGGCGAGACTCGTGTTTTGGCGCAAATGGCTCTGTATCTCCTCAATGCGGCCAAACAGCCGACGAAAGCCATCGAGGTTCGCACGAATCCAGTCCTGCCGATCAAAAACATATACCGAGGAGAGCGGCTGCTCAAGGTGCATGCCTGTGTATCCGGCGATCACCGTGGTGCTCTCCGTCACCATCGAGCGGTATCGCCGGTTCGCCTCCTGCCGATTCGCAATCTCGCCACCCGGCATGCCGCGCACCATCCCGGTCGCGGTCTCCTCGACCCGCGGCCAGTCCACGAGCTTGGAGGTACCCTCGCGGCGCTCCGTCTTGGGCCGCGTCGCCACATAGACGGCACCAAGTGCGGCGCCGATAAGCATGACTTTCTCCATACTTTTCCGGTTCTGAGCCACTGTTCGCCCCCAATCACGTACCGCACGATGCCGTGCGATCCGAAAAACTCATCTTCGCGTAATCGTAGCATACCACCCCATCACGGCCCAGCGACGCTCCAACCTCAGAGCGACCTTTCCCCACTGGTCCCAACGGCCTCAGACTTATTACCGGACCAGTTGTTATCGAACCGGTGCGGTCTCTTGCTTCGGCTCCTCCCGGTGCATGGAATGGTCTGCAACCGCTTTCCGTCACCGGGCCGGGGACTACTACCAGTACCTTCCAACGATGCCAGGGGCCTGCAAGGTGTGCGATACTAGCATCGCCGTCCACGAGAGTATGCCTGCGCTCATCGTTGTGGGCACGCCTGCTCAGAGTGTGTGATGGTGCGCCAGGCACCAGTCCTACGAGCGAAGACGCCACCGCGAAGCGAGGGGTTGGAGATGACAGCGCGGTACATACTTGCCGTCGATCAGGGCACAACCGGGACCACGGTACTCGTGCTCGACCACGGTTGCGTTGTTCAGGGCCGGTCCTACTCCGAGTTCGGTCAGTCCTACCCACGCCCCGGCTGGGTCGAGCACGACGCGACCGAGATCTGGGACGTGAGTCACCGGGTTATTGAGCAAGCGCTTGCCCAGGCAGGGGTCGATGCGTCCGACCTCGCTGCGGTAGGCATCACGAATCAGCGAGAAACGACGTTGTTGTGGGACCGGGCGAGCGGTGAGCCAGTTGCCCCCGCGATCGTGTGGCAGGACCGACGCACCGCGTCCATCACGGAGGAGCTGCGCGAAGCAGGGCACGAGGATCTCGTTCGCCGCAAGACGGGACTCGTGCTCGACCCCTACTTCTCCGGCACGAAGATCCGCTGGCTATTGGAACACACGGCCGGACTTCGGGAACGGGTGGAGCGAGGCGAGATCGCCTTCGGGACGATGGACTCGTGGCTCATCTGGAAACTCACTGGTGGGCGATTGCACGTGACCGACTACACGAACGCTGGCCGCACTATGCTGTACAACATCCACGATCTTCAATGGGATGACGACCTACTAGACCTGCTCGGCATTCCCCCAAGTCTGCTGCCCGAGGTCCGGCCGTCCGCGCACGTATTCGGCGAGACTGACCCCGTTGCCTTCTTCGGCCAGAGCGTACCAATCGGCAGCGCTGCCGGCGATCAGCACGCGGCGCTCTTCGGGCAGGCCTGCTTCGAGCGCGGCCTGGTGAAGAGCACGTACGGCACCGGTTCGTTCGTGCTAATGAACACGGCGAACGATGCTGTCCGCAGCGACGCAGGCTTGTTAACGACGATCGCGTGGGGCATCGGCGACGAGCCGATTGAGTACGCGCTGGAGGGCTCGATCTTCGTCACCGGCTCGGCGGTGCAGTGGCTGCGCGACGGAATTGGGATCATCGAGCAGGCGGCGGAGACCGAGGCCCTGGCAGAGTCGCTCGGGGGAAACGACGGCGTTTACTTCGTGCCAGCGCTTGCCGGATTGGGTGCGCCGCATTGGGATCCCCACGCTCGCGGCACGCTACTCGGCTTGACGCGCGGCACAACGCGCGCCCACCTCGCCCGCGCCACGCTGGAGAGCATTGCGTATCAGACGTGCGATATCGTGGAGGCAATGGAGCGGGATGCCGGACTCGACCTCCCGGAGATGCGGGCGGATGGTGGACCAGTGGGAAACGCATTCCTGATGCAGTTCCAGGCCGATATGCTCGGCACGCCCGTCGAAGTACCGAAGATTACTGAGACAACGGCAGTGGGCGCGGCGTTTATGGCGGGTCTCGCAACCGGTTTTTGGGCGAGCCGGGATGAGTTGCGAGAGCGCTGGAAACTTGGCACGCGATACGAGCCTCGATTGGACAAGGAACAGCGCGACCGTTTGCACACTCGGTGGCTGCGTGCAGTGGACCTCGCGAAGGGTTGGGCGCGCGACTAGCGCGAGTCGTCGCGACAGCCGCGCGATCGATCACCCAATCTCCGAAGCGGGCGGTAACAAAGAGCCTGCGGCAGGGTCATATTAGATCAACTCGACTAAGAGGTAGGGACCATGACCAGTCGGATTCCAGAGCAGATCGAACGAACACAGTTCGATCTGGCGATCATCGGCGCAGGTATCAACGGCACCGGAATCGCAAGAGATGCAGCGATGCGCGGCTTTCGTGTGCTGCTCGTCGAGAAGTCGGACATCGCGAGTGGTACCACGAGCTGGTCCACGCGACTCATCCACGGCGGACTGCGCTACCTGGAGCACTTCGAGATCGGACTGGTTCGAGAGAGCCTGCGCGAGCGTGAGAAGCTCCTGTTCATCGCGCCCCATCTCGTCAAGCCACTGCCCCTCGTCATACCCGTGTACAAGGGCGACAAACGCGGCAAGTTGCTCGTGAAGCTCGGTATGGTCAGCTACGATTTGCTCTCGTTCGATAAATCGCTCGACGGGCACCGTATGCTCTCCCGAGAGGACGCACTACACCTCGTGCCGGGACTGAAGCCCGAAGGACTCAAAGGAGCGGCGGTGTACTACGACGGCCAGGTGGAATATGCCGAACGCCTCGCGGTAGAGAATGCGCTCTCGGCGCGCAATCACGGCGCAACGATCCTGACCCACAGTCGTGTCGATCGACTGGTGCGCGACGGTAGTCAGGTACAGGGCGTGGTGTTCTCGGACCTGCTTGGCGGAAGATCTTACACGGCGCGAGCGTCGGTCACGATCAACGTCGCTGGCCCCTGGGTGGACGAGGTCCTCGCCGGGGTGTCGTGGACCGGCGAGCGCATGATCGGCGGGACAAAGGGGAGTCACATAGTCGTCAATCGATTTCCCGGCGCACCGAACGATGCGCTGTACGTCGAGGCGCGGGAAGATCAACGACCGTATTTCATTGTGCCCTGGAATGACCTCTATCTAATTGGCACGACGGACGTCCGATACCAGGGAAGCCTCGACCGTGTAATGGCGGATGAATCTGAGATCGAGTATCTGATTGCGGAAACGAACCACATCATTCCCCAGGCGAATCTGACCCGTAATCAGGTGTTATACACCTACTCCGGCATTCGGCCATTGCCATACCAGACCAATGGCGCGGAAGGCGCGATCAGCCGCCGTCACTTCATCAACGACCATGCTCCCACGGTTGAGAACTTTCTCTCGATTGTGGGCGGCAAGTTGACCACCTACCGCAACCTTTCAGAGCAGGCCGTAGATGCAGCATACGGCAAGCTGCGCCGCATAGCTCCCCGCGCTCAAACGGGTAGAGAGCCACTTCCGGGCGCGGCAAGCAGCTATGCAGCGCTCATCGAGCGACTCCAAGTTGAGGAGGGACTGTCCCACCGCTCCGCCGATCATCTAGCGCGTGTTTACGGCAGCCGCTCCCTGGAGGTCCTCGACCTCGCGGGCGATGACCCGAAGCTGCGTGCGGTCTTTAGCCCGGAGACGGGAGCGATCGGCGCCGAGATCCTGCTCGCCTTCCAGCGCGAGATGGCGGAGACACTCACCGATGTACTGCTGCGGCGCACGATGGTGGGCATTGGGCCGGCTGTGGGTGTCGGTGCGGACGAAGCCGCAGCGATGATCGCATGTGCCTATCTCGGCTGGGACGACCAGCGCGCGACGCGCGAGGTCGCAGAGTATCGCGAGTACATCACACGGTTCCACCCGAGGTCGCTGGTGCAGGCGTAGCGCGTCACCGATTCAGCTTTGAACGCGGGTATCGCCCTCGCGGCGGGTGACACGAATAGCGTCGAGGTGTTCAAGGATGGCCAGCGCGTACTTGCGGCTCATACCGAACCGATCCCGGGCCTGCGCCACGGTGATCGAGCCATCGGTCTTGATGACCTGCAGGATCTCCGATACCATCTCGCTGTACGTCGCGGGCGTGTAATACACGGCATCATTGAGCTTTTGGAGTCTTCCTATTTCCACGAGCGCCGCGAGCAACTCCGGCCCGGCGCCGATCTCCACCGGCGCGGGTGGTGTGTAGCCGCTGGCTTCAATGGCGGAGATCAGACGCTCGGCCTCCGCCTTGACGGGGCCGTCGAGTTGGACGGAGAAGTTCGCACGCCGGACCAGCGAACCCTGCTCCACCAGCAGTTCCCGCTCTCGCAACCCTTGAACGACCTGGGTAAACACACGGCTGTCCAGGCGCAGCCTGCTCTTCAACTCTTGGCGCGGCACGCCAGGACGCAGCGGGAAGGCCGCGTGGTAGTCCGAAACCGTCTGCGTGATCCTGCCAGACAGGGATTCCCACTGCGCGCGGGTAGCGTACAGACTACCTGCCTCCGACGCCGTGGCCATCAACATCTTGACGATGGCGCCAGTATCAACCATCCTCTCCAGGATGTCACTGGCGGTGCCGCCGACCGCCTTGAGCAGGGTTGCTCGATCCGCCGGACCCGAACGGCCCAGTGCCGCGAGCACCAGATCCTCCGGCGTTCCCCGTTCCAGGGCCACCATTTCGTTCAGGGTCTCCGGAGTCTTGCGCCGATGTCGCTTGGGGTGGGCGTCGAGCACGATGCCGCCGCCGACCGTGATGCTCGGGGAGGGTTGTCGCAAGATAAAGCGGTCGCCCCTGAGGAGTACGAGCCCATCAGACACACGAACCTGGGCATAGCAGGTGTCACCGGGACGCACCTCATCTCGATCCAGCAGGCTCAGCGTGGCGACGGACTCCGCGGCGCCGACAAACAAATCCAGCCGCTGGTCGTGGGCCAGAGCGCGCGGCGCATCCGCGGTAAGTCTCACTTTCGCATCGAAGCGCCGTGTCGTCCGAAGCGTTGCAGCAGGCACGAGCACGTCGCCACGGCGCACGGCGTGAGCGGGCAAGGCGGCAAGGTTCACCGCCAGGCGGCGCCCTGGCTCGACATCTTCCACTTGCTGCTTGTGGGTCTGCAGGCCGCGCACCCGGCCACGTATTCCGGCGGGTAAGAGCTGCACCTCCTGACCGAGGCTTAGCGGGCCATCCAGCAGCGTACCAGTGACAACCGTTCCGAAGCCCTGCACCGTAAACGCGCGGTCTACCGGCAAGCGCGCAACGCCCGCCGCGGGACGTTTCTCCACGCGCGACAACACAGCGTCGAGCGCATCCCGCAACTCCGAGAGCCCGTCGCCTGTGCGGGCGGAGACGGGTATCATCGGCACGTCCTGCAGTGACGTCCCCAGCAAGCGTTGGCGAGTTTCTTCACACATTAGTTCGAGCCACTCGTCGTCCACGGCGTCGCGCTTCGTTAGCGCAATCACGCCACGGGATACTCCGAGCAGGTCCAGTATGGCGAGATGCTCCTGGGTCTGCGGCATCACCCCTTCGTCCGCCGCGATCACAAGGAGCGCGGCGTCTATCCCTCCGACACCAGCCAGCATGTTCTTGATGAATCGCTCATGTCCGGGGACATCCACGATGGACACGTCTTTACCGGAGGGGAGAGAGAGCCAGGCGAACCCGAGATCGATGGTCATCTCGCGCGCCTTTTCTTCCACAAGACGATCAGGATCGATCCCGGTCAGCGCCTTCACAAGTGTGCTCTTGCCGTGATCCACGTGACCGGCGGTGCCAACTACAAACAGAACACGACTCCTCGTGATAATGCTGCCCGCTGAGACTGGTACCGCACAACAATGTTCCACACGGCGCACCGTGATCTTCGGGTCAAGCCGTGTCCTACCTACCTTGTGCTTGGCGACGGGACCGTCACGAAAGTATACCAAGCGGATTTGCCGCTACGACTCGTCGCAACGTGCGGGACTTTATGGATACTGCTATGAAAAATACAGACCGAGTCAAACCATTATTGGTTCGGCCCGGTCTATCACTACGGCGCTCGTCGAGTTTAAAGGACCTGGGGCACTTCGACCTCGCACCCTTCCGCGGCGGAGCGGCGGATCGCCTCGAGTATGCTGACGACGGTCACGCCATCTTCCACCGGCACTGGGCTCTCGCCGCGTGTGGCAACGGCCTCGATCCACTGGGCGAACTCTTCCGCATACGGATCGCGCTTTACTCTGATCACAGGCTCGGCATCCGAAAGCACCCCGGCGGTCTCCGTATAGACCTTCAGGGGGTTCAGCGACGCTCCCCCCTTATTGCCGTACAGGTCCACGGTGAGCTGCGTCTCTGGCCCGTTCACTGCCCAAGCCACCGCTGCCTCCAATGCTGCGCCGTTCTCGAAGCGGATGAAGGCGGTCATGAAGTCCTCAACGTCGAAGATCCCGTCCGGCGGCCGGTCGGCCGTGGGCCAGCTACTGACGTACTCCGTCTCATAGGGCGCGATCTCGCGGCGCATCACCGCGCTGACCCGTACCGGCCGTGGCCGGCCGAGCAGGTACCACGCAAGGTCAATCGCGTGGACACCAATGTCCATCATTGCCCCGCCACCGGATAGCTTCGAGTTTGTGAACCAGCCCGCGGGATTGCCTCGTCGCCGGAGCATCGCGGCTCGCGCGTAATACAGATCGCCAAACTCACCAGCCTGCGCGTAGCGTGCCAGCACCTCACTGGAAAGACCGAAGCGATTCGTCATGCCCACCATCAGCAACCGGCCGGACGACCTAACAGTGGCTGCCACCTCTGCCGCCTCCGCGGTGGTCAAGGTCATCGGCTTCTCCACGAGCACGTCCGCCCCACCCTGTAACGCCTCCAGCACGATAGGGGCGTGGAACGCGTTCGCGACACAGACGCTGATACATTTGGCTCTGCCCTCAGAGAGCAGTTCGGTCGTGGACGGATACACAGCAGGCACGCCGAACTCGTCCGCGAGTGCCTGTGCCCGCTCCTGGTTGATATCCACGATGCCGACAACCTCGACCCGCGGATCGCTCAGATAGTTCGGCAGGTGACAGATGCGAGCCACCGCGCCCGCGCCAACGATGCCCACTCGGATCTTTTCTTCTTGCATACCTATCTCTCCCTTCGGATCGAACGTCGTTTCGCCATTGAGCGCAAGCACTCGGCCACGCGCACGGCGTGGCCTAGGTTGCTAGCTCTGCGCGATAACTTCAGACCGCTTCGCCGAACATACCCACGCGGCGACCGACGCCGTTCCGGATTGCTCGCAGCCAGATCTCGTGGGCAAGCACGATATCCTCACTCGCAACACCATGAGACTTTAAGATCGTCACGTCTTCCGGCAGCCGACGCCCTGGTTGCCTGCTGCTCACGACGTCGTCAAGCTCGGTTACCCACTCCCAGGAGAGCACGCCTCTATCAATCGCGGGTAGCAGATCCCCGCCCTCCAATCGTGCCGATTCCAGTGAGTCGACGACTACCAGAGACGCACTTCTGATGGTTGCAATATCGATCTCCGCCTTGCTGGCGAAGTTTGAGCCGACGACGTTCAGGTGAGTACCGGGCCGAACCTGGTCCCCCGGAAAAAGGGGCACGGCGGAAGAGGTAGCCGTGGTGACGATTTCACAATCCAGCGGATCTTCAGGCAATGCAGCAGGCTCTACGGACACGCCGACTTGCTCGGATATCCGTTGGCAGAACGTGTCAAGGCGGTCTGGCTGCCGGGCATACGCCACCACGCGGTCGAGTCGCCGCACGCTCGCAAGGGCTTCCACCTGCGTCGCCGCCTGGGTCCCCGCGCCGTAGATGCCAAGCGTGCTCGCTCCGGCGAGCGCCAGGTGCTTCGTCGCCGCGCCGCTAGCCGCCCCGGTCCGCAGTTCCCCCAGTCGCCCGGCTTCGATGATGGCCAGCAACTCCGACGTGGAGGCGCGGTACAGGAAGACGACGAACCGCACGCCGCCCGGACCCGTGGGATACGCCTTGAGCCCCATCACGTCACGCGCGGGCAGGGCAGCGGACATGACGTTCAGGGTGCCCGTGCCGGAAGCCACCCGCCGGCGCGGCTGGCTTGATGGCTTTGTGGAACCGGTGTACGCGAAGACCTCTTCGACCAGTGCGAGGGCATCCCTCATCGTGAGCAGGCTTGCGACCTCAGCTTCCGAGATGAGCAGCGGCATCAAACCCTCCGGCTCATGAGGGGCGGCGGCCATCCCACCATTCAACCTTCCCGCTTGCCGTCCGTTCGACTTCCGGTGCGGTAATGGCAGGGTATCCGACGTACACGAAACCGAGTAGCACGTCCTCGTCTCCAAGTCCAAAATGCCGCTTGACCAAGGTGCTGTACACGGAGGCACCGGTGCGCCAGATCGCCGCGAGTCCCATCGCGTGCGCCGCCAGCAGGAGGTTCTGGATGGCGGCGGCGCCGGCCTCGACGTTCTCCATCGAAAGCACCGGATCCGACGGTTCCTGGTCGATTCCCACGACGACGATCGCCGGCGCGCGGAGCGGCTTTGCCCGTTCCCGGTCGAGCACGGCACCAACATCATCGCCGGCGGATGTATCGAGTCCGGAACGTGCGGCCTCGGCCATTGCCTCGCCAAGCTCCTCTCGCGCCTCACCGGTCAACACCCAAAAGCGCCAGGGACGAGTAAGCCGATGGTTCGGTGCCTGAACCGCTGCATCGATCAGCTTTTCCAACACGTCGCGCGGCACTGCGTCGGGCCGCATCTTGCCGATGCTCCTCCGCGTCCGAATGACTTCAAGTACATCCAACTTTGCGTCCATCCTTTGCCCCTGCCCCCTGTTCACTTTCCAAGGATTCCCTGCCATCCACACGTCGGCGGCACTCAGTTCACAGATTGCGTTCGAGCCAGCTGAGTAGCTCGATCACTCCGGGCACGCCGGGAACCGTGACATCAGCCAACTCCAGTACAGTGGGCGGCGTCTCGGCACTCGTCACGCCGACACACACCGCCGTGAGTTGCCCGGCATCCCGCATCTCGCGCAACACTCTGAACGCGTCGACATCCGTCACGTCGTCGCCGAGGAAAACACAGCCACGGAGTCCATGACGCTCGATGAGCCTGCGCGCCGCGGCCCCCTTCCCAAGCTCGATCGCAGGGCGCAACTCCACGATCATCCGCCCTTCGTGTAGCCGGAAACCCTGCGCCTCCGCGATGGGCCAGAGCACGCGAATCAACTCTTCCTGGGCAGATTCAGGATCCGGCGCTAGTCGGTAATGCACGGTACCAGTGACGCTTTTCCCCTCCCAAAGCAGATCCGGCGTGCTCACTCGCGGACGGGCTTCCGCAAAAATCTGCTCGAGACGACCAGCGTACTCGCGAACCTCCGGGATGAGCGTCACCGCCCCATCCACGAGTTCCTCCAGTCCGTGGTTGCCGGAATAAAGCAGACCGGGAACACCGACCATTGTTCGTGCGTACTCCGTACCTCGACCCGTTATGGCAGCGACGACGGCTAGCCGCTTCGAGAGCACACCCAACAGTTCTGCGGCTTCGGGCTCGACCTTCGCCTCGTCGGGGGTGGGAGCAATGGGACTTATGGTGCCATCGATGTCCGTGAAAAGGCCGGAAGGTGTCAGCGCAAGCGCATCGAAGACGAGTTCCCAACTCTCCGGAGCAATCACTCTCCGCAATCCTCGCGCTCCTCGCACAAGCGCTCGATATCTTCCAACTGCTGATTCAGCCACCACGCAACGTCCTCACCCTCGACACACGACCGCAACCGATCGGCGAGCTCGCGCCGCTCCTCTTCCGGCTGCATCAGAGCGATGTATAGTGCCTCCGCGGTGCCGTACACATCCGAGGCGCTCACGAAGTTCGGCAAGGGAGCGAACTGCTCGAACGCCCCCGCGCCATCGGAGAGAACGAGCGCGCCGTGTCGTTCGTTCACCACGGCGCCTTCTTTCGCGACCAGATTCATGCCGTCGATGACTGGATTGACAAGCAGCACGTCGTACCAACGCATTGCGGCAAGCGCACGCACGTAGTTATTCCCGATGAACGGCTTCACGGGCTGCCAGTAATCGGTGCCGTGACGCTGGTTGATCCGTCCGATGGCCGCGAACACCTCGTCCTGGTAGCGCTCGTATTCGGCAATGTCGCTACGCGAGGGGACGAGGAAGGCCAGCAGGTTCACCTTCTCGCGTAGTTCGGGGTGCTGATCGAGCATGAGACTGAACGCCTCAAAACCGCGCAATAGGTTCTTACTTGGCTCGATGCGGTCCACGCGAAGTATGTTCTTCTCCCCGAAGTACGGAGCGAGATAGGTCAGTTCACGCTCCGCTTCGTCACTCGTCGCGAGCGCACGGACCGAGGCGGGGTCGATGCTGATCGGGTACTTGCGCAAGTACGTCACGCGGCCCTCGTACTCAACCGTCGCATCCTCGTAGTCGACGCGGACTCCCGGTAGGAAAGAGCCCGCCGACCGCAAGAAGTTGATCGCGGAGCGGTTCGTCTGGAAGCCGATGATGTCACACGCCAGGAGCGACCGCACGATCTCCTGGCGCATCTCCACCGGTAACACCCGCAGGTAATCCGAACCAGGGAAGGGTATATGCAGAAAGAACTGAATCGGGAGGTTGGGATAGCGCTCGCGTAGCGGGGCGGCCGCGAGATACAGGTGGTAGTCCTGTATCATCACCACGGGACGCTCGGCGCGCTCGACCTCCTCGGAGATGATGTCCGCGAACTGCTGATTCGCCGGCACGTAGCCCTCGCGCCAGGCTCGCCACTCCTTCAGCCCAATACGTGGCTCGCGTGGCGTATCGAGCATGTAGTGCTGGAGGAACCACAGTAACGGATTGGCGATCACGTTGTAGTAGCCGTCGTATACGTGCTCGTCCAGATCAACGAAGCGCAGTAGATAGCTGGAGTCGGGCTCCTCGACCGGTATGGGCTCACTACCCTGGTCTGCCTGCACCTGCCGATCCGCACTGGTACGTGCGGCGGCGATCCAGGTCGGATTGGCGAACTTGCTGATCTGGCTCACCGCGGTCACGACGCCGCCCGCTCCCCGTTGGCGCTGATAGCCCCCCTCCGTGAGCGTAAATTCGAACGGGCCGCGGTTCGATGCGATGATGAGGTGTCGGTTACTCAGGAGTTCACGCGTTGCCCCCGAGATCGAGCCCGCAGATACTGCCTCCTCGCTCATGCGTATACCATCCCCTTACTTGTGAGCCGCTGGTTCGTTCGCATGATTATACCGATGCTCGGGCTGCTCGCTTCGGCGTCCGTACCCGAACGCCGTGCTAGAATGAGCGTCATAGAGGTAAGGCCACAGAACCGACGCGGTGCAATGCGTCCGTCCGTGCAACCGACTACCGGCGTTGAGCCTAGATCAGGAAGGCGGTGCAACAGTCGATGCATCCCGGCCATGCTGCTATTTATGCGACATCCCGGCTCAGCTTTGTTTGCCGCTGTGTGGTCGTCGCGGGTCCGCGATAGCCGTTGGACGCTTCGCCAAAGTCAGCGCCAGAGATTCGTCTGCGCGGTCCGCACCTTGTCGTCTTGGTGGGAGCAAGCGGCGCAGGAAAGAGCACATGGGCAGCCCGTCATTTCTCCCCCACAGAGATTGTCTCCACGGATCGGTGCCGTGCCCTCGTCGGCGACCGCGAGGAGGTACAGGCATACAGCAAGCAGGCGTTCGAGCTCTTCTACTTCCTGATCGAGAAACGCATGGAGCTTCGGAAGATGATCGTGGCCGATTCCACCGCGCTTGATGCCGGCACCCGACGGAATCTGTTGGACCTGGCGCACGCGCACGCGTATCCGGCGGTTGCGATAGTCTTTCCCGCATCGCTCGACGCGCGTCGCAGCCGCAACGCCGGGCGCGCAAGGCAGGTACCCGATGACGTGCTCGTAACACAGCAAGCTGCTATGGATAGGGCAGTGGCGAGCATCGGCCGCGAGGGGTGGGATACCGTCAATATGCTGGGGCAGGGAGAGACGAAGCCAGCGAGCGTCGTGCGGCTGGGCGCGGAAGTGCGGTCGACCACTGCGCCCCCGTACGACATCGTCGGGGACGTTCACGGCTGTTACGACGAGCTAACAGAATTGCTGGCGAAGCTTGGGTGGCTGGTGGACGGGGAAACGTGGAGTCACCCGGAGGGACGGACATTAATCTCTCTCGGCGACTTGGCGGACCGTGGCCCAGACGTGCCTGCCTGCTTCCGGCTCTGGATACGGCTGCACGCGGGAGGCAAGGCGCTCTTCGTACCGGGGAACCACGACAACAAGCTCATGCGTTACCTCCGGGGACGTAAGGTCACGGTGAGCCACGGACTAGCGGCGAGTATCGAGCAGCTGGATGCACTGCCGCGGCGGGAGCGCGGCGAACTGCAGGCTGCGATCCTCCGCTTCATCGCCGAGGCGCCACCGTACCTCGTGCTCGATGACGGTAAGCTGATCGTTGCACACGCGGGGATAAAACGGGAGATGATCGGTAAGGTCTCGAAGCGTATTCAGGACTTCACGTTGTACGGCGATGTGACCGGGGAGCGGACGCCCGATGGTCTGCCCGTGCGCCGCGACTGGGCGGCGCAGTACCGGGGCAATGCGTTCATCGTGTACGGACATACCCCGGTGCCAAAGCCCATACCATTTCGGAGAACAGTAAACATCGATCAAGGCTGTGTCTTCGGCGGCAGACTGACTGCGATGCGCTATCCGGAGATGACGTTTGAGCACGTCCGTGCGAAGCGCACCTATTACGAGCGGCCAGCGGGAAGCCTGCTCACCTTGGACGAGCCAGACGGTTAGGATTGACTGACAATATGGACACTGTCCCCGTATCGCCGGGGCGAGATCCGGTTACTCCCCTGGCTTCGACAGGATGTAGCAGCCGTGCCCGACTTGTTCGACGCATCCGGCTAGCGCGTATCCAGCCTCAAAGGCTTCGGTGAAGTCCTGCCGAAGGCGTAGCCTCCAGCGAAGAGCAAGGTCCGCGTCGGCCTGCCGAACGGTGCGGTGGTCTCGTGGCAAGGTGACAAGGCACTCGCCGCCCGCAAGCTCGGCCACGCGTTGAGGCCCGGGTAATCCGTCCTCCCCGTAGGTGACGGCAGTAATCTGGGTGGCATGTGGAGATATTTTGCGCGATGCCCGAGGCAGTTCCGCCCGGACGTTCCAGCGCACCTCCAACCGGTCCGAGGGCAACCCCCGGTTCAGCGCATCCGCCATCTCACCGTACGCGTTCACGATGTACGTATCGCACACCACGCCGAGGCGGCCGAAGTTGAACAGGTTATTGCCGACCTCGAGCGGGTCGACCGTCCAGGTTATCTCGTCCAGCCCCTGCGCGCGGACGATCTCGCGCTGCCGCAACTTCAGCGCCAGTCCGATGCCAAACCGACGGTATGGTGGTAGAACTCCGAGCATATGTGAGTGGTGGTGGAGGTGACCGTTCGTGAGTGCCGGGAACCCATAGAGGATGCCGACCATTCGATGATCCACCAACGCACCAAGCAGGACGGCGCCGTGTCGGGCGCTGGCCATGAGCAGGTTCACCGGCACATCGATCTGATCCGAGCCCCAGATCTCACGCTGCAGCCGCTCGTGCTCCGTGAAATCCTCCAGGCTGCTCAGCGTTCGTATCTCGTAGTCCACAAGTGCCGCGATTATAACAGAGCATGCTGGTTTGACCGCCCGCGTCGTGCTAGGCTACACTGCGGCTCGTGAGCACTGGAAATGACCGCATCATCCTCCAGGGGATGACCTTCTACGGCTACCACGGAGCGAGGGCGCAGGAACGCGTCCTTGGCCAGCGATTCGTCGTCGACTTGGAAGTCGGTGCGGACCTGCGCTCGGCGGGAGAATCCGACGACCTCACCCGCACCATCGATTATGGCGAGCTATACCAGGAAACGAAGCAGATCCTCGAGGGCGAGCCATTGAACCTGCTGGAGGCCGTGGCCGAGCGTATCGCCGCAGCTGCGCTCCGCCACGAGGGAGCGCAGTGGGCGCGTGTGCGCGTTCGCAAACCGGGCGTTGCGATACCGGGAAGCATCCTGGCGGAGGCGGCGGTCGAGATCCTTCGCGAGACGGCACACAAGCACGAGGATGCCTGAACGTCCGTTCGTATACTCCGACGGTATGCTGTTCTGCGACGGTGTTCCGCTCTCGGAGATCGCCGATCGCTTCGACACCCCCACCTACGTGTACTCTGCCGAGGCGATTCGCTTCGCGTACCACGAGATCGACCAAGCATTCGCCGGACTCCCGCATCGAATCTGCTACTCCGTGAAAGCCAATCCAAACCTGTCCGTCTGCTCAATCCTCGCGGCACTGGGGGCCGGGGCGGACGTCACCTCCGGTGGCGAGCTGGTTCGTGCGTTGCGGGCGGGCTTTCCCCCGGAGAAGATTGTATTCGCGGGCGTGGGGAAGTCGCGCGCGGAAATCGAACAGGCACTGACCGCTGGAATCGGCCACTTCAGCGTCGAAAGCGAGGGGGAGCTGCGCCTCCTTTCCGGGGTCGCCGCAGACCGCGCCACTATCGCGGGCTTCGCCCTCCGGGTAAACCCGGATGTGAACGCCCACACTCACCCATACATCACAACGGGGCTAGCTTCCAGCAAGTTCGGCGTGCCCATTGGCGAAGCAACACGCCTCTATCGGTTGGCGGCCACGCTCCCGGGCCTGCGGGCGGAGGGAATAGGCATGCACATCGGATCCCAGATGGAAGATCTCTCACCGGTCGTCGAGGCAACTCGCGGACTTGCGCACCTGGCGGCCGAGTTGCTCGCTCAAGGCGTGCCGCTGCAACACATTGACATCGGCGGCGGGTATCCCATCACGTACGGCGACACACAACCTGATAGCCCAGGCAAGCTTACAACGGCGATCGAACCCATCCTGCGCCCCCTTGGACTTCTGGTACTGACGGCGCCGGGTCGCCGGCTAGTAGGGGCGGCGGGAGCCCTCCTTGTCCGGATCCTTTACCGCAAGCGAAATGGCAACCACGCATTTATCGTTGCGGACGGCGGCATGAACGCCCTGCTGCGGCCCGCGCTGTATCGCGCACAGCACAGGCTCGTCGCCGTGCGGGAGAACACCGGAGAGGTTCAGGCGCAGGTCGTCGGTCCCGTGTGCGAGTCTGCAGATGTACTCTCCTTCGAAGAAACCACACCGGACGTCCAACCCGGAGAACTCCTCGCCATCCTTGACACCGGCGCATACGGTTTTTCGATGGCAAGCGAATACAACGGCAGGCCGCGTCCGGCCGAGGTGCTCGTGGACGGTGCGGCGGCGCGACTCGTGCGGCGGCGACAGAGTCACGAGGAGATGATGGTCCCCGAGATCGACCTGTAGGAGCAGGAGTTCCCGATGCCCAACGATAATCGAAAGATCGTCACCACAGACGCCGCACCGCAGGCGGTGGCAGCATACTCACAAGCGCTCGTCGTCGGCACATTCGTGTATACGAGCGGACAAATCGGTCTAAATCCCGAAACAGGCACATTGGTCGACGGTGGTATCGAGGAGCAGACGCGGCAGGTACTCCAAAACCTGAGCGCCGTTCTCCAAGCAGCCGGATCCCACCTGGAACTGGCGATCAAGAACACCTGCTACCTCGCCGACATGTCAGACTTCGGCGCGTTCAATGAGGTCTACGGCAGCTTCTTTCCCTCCGACCCGCCTGCACGTACCACCATCGGCGTCGCGGCCCTACCGCAGGGAGCGCGCGTGGAGATAGACACGGTTGCTCTGCTCCGTCAGACTTAACCCTAAGATTCGGTGTCTGCCACAGACACCCTCACGTACGCTGCGCTAGTGCGCGATTGCGAGCGGCGTCGCTCCCCTAGGCTTAGATCGCCACCTATTTGGATCCGGCCGCAAGCGTGCAGATTGCGAAGAAGGCATGATTGTCAAAGAAGCGAAAGCGTTGGCTCGGCAGTGGGTGATGGAGGAAGCCAGCAGCGTTTCGGGCCTGCATGGCGCGTACTTCGCGGGCTCTGCCACCTGGCTGCCTGACCATGCCGATCTCCCAGCCGCGTCAGACGTTGATATAAATCTGGTTCTGACCAATCCAAACCAAGGAGACAAGCGCGGCAAATTCATCTATCAGGGCGTGCTGCTCGAAGTGACCTACCTGTCGATCGATCAGGTAGGAACGCCCGACCAAGTCCTTGCCCACTATCATTTAGCTGGCGGCCTCAGAGGCAATAGCATCATCCTGGATCCGTCAGGACAGCTCACTGAACTCCAAGCCGCGGTGGCGCGCGGCTTTGCCCGGGGACCATGGGTGCGCCGACGTTGCGAACACGCCAGAGACAACATCCTCAACGGAATTCGACGTATGGACCAAGACGCGCCTTTCCCCGATCAGGCGATTGGCTGGCTTTTTCCGACGGGGGTGACAACCCACGTGTTGCTCTTGGCCGGTCTCAAGAACCCCACCGTGCGACAGCGGTATATGGCGGTGCGAGAACTGCTCGCGGATTACGGCCACCTGAATTTCCATGAGGCGCTGCTGGAACTGCTCGGATGCGCCCAGCTGAGCCGGCAGCGAGTTGAGTATCACCTTGCCGCGCTTGCGGATGTGTTCGATGCCGCCACATCCGTGATCAGGACACCGTTCCCCTTCGCCTCAGACATCAGCGACATCGCCCGCCCGGTCGCTATCGACGGTAGCCGGGACCTGATCGAGCGGGGCTACCATCGGGAGGCCGTATTTTGGATAGCGGTCACCTATTCCCGCTGCCAGAAGGTACTGCACGAGGATGCGCCCGACGAGTTGCGGGACAGGTTCGATACGGGCCACCGACAGCTCCTCGCTGATCTCGGCATCGCCTCGTTCACCGAATTTCGGGAACGCGGGAACCAGGTAGTAACAGTCCTTACCCGCGTCTGGGAGATGGCTGAAGAGATCATCGCCGCTAATCCCGAGATAGAAGATTAGCGTCCTTGCTCAAGCATCAGACATCACCGCGCCCGGACAGCCTTTGTCATGACGCGAACGGCAGCATTGGGGTATGGATCCGGCCGACGAGCTGGGGATGAAGCGGAGGCAGGGCGCGTGCTCAGATATACTACCCTCTGATGGAACAGCCGGTGCGTTACGCAAAGAGGATTTGAGTCCAATGAAGCTTCGATACCAACGAGTGAGCTACATCAGCACCGTAGCCGCGGGTCGCCAGCTAGAGCGAATGCTAGACTACCTTATGGACGCGTCGAGAAACACGGCGCTGAACGCTGCCGGGGAATGGCGGCCTCCCGTGGACGTGTTCCAGATGGATGACGAGCTTACCGTGCTGATCGAGCTCGCCGGCATGGCTGAGGACGACATTGAGGTAGTGCTCTTTGACGACGTGCTCGTGGTGAAGGGTGAGCGCAAGCCCACCATTGACGCCGAGCGGGAGCTCACATACTACGAGGCAGGCGTCCGCTACGGCGAGTTCCGGGTAGAGGTCTTCCTGCCCTTGAAAGTAGAGGTTGACCGCGTCGAAGCTTCGTACCAGAACGGCTTCCTGAGAATCGGGCTGCCGAGCCAAACCAGCAGTTTGCAAAAGACAATGGTACTGGATAACACCCATGACTGAGCAAGAGAACACGAACCCAGCGGACACGCAAACCCCAGAAGATACGCAAGCCCCCGCCACGAACGAGGGTTCGGCGCGCGACGAGGGTGAAAACCGGCCCAACATCCCCGGCAGCCTGCCGCTTCTACCGCTTAAAGAGGTCATCGTCTACCCGTTCGCGGTGCAGCCATTCCTCGTCGGTCAGCCGCGTTCCGTTCGCCTAATTGACCAGATCATGAAGACTGACCGTCTCGTTGCGCTCGTCGCGCAAAAGGACTCCAGCATCGAGCAGCCGGGACCCGCGGACATCTACACGGAGGGCACCGCTGGCCGCATCGCACAGCTACTGCGCCGGCCGGACGGGACGATCATGGTGGCCGTTCAGGGCCTGGAGCGGATTCGCGTCACCGAGGTAACACAGGAGGAGCCGTACCTCGTCGCCGACATAGAGGTCGTCCACGAGGAGCACGAGGAGACCGTCGAGATCGAGGCAATGCGCCGCAACGTGGTGCAGATGTTTCAGCGGCTTCTCAGCCTGAACCAGCAACTTCCCGAGGAGCTCGGGACGTATGCCACTAGCCTCACGGACTCCCGCCACGTCACGTACCTCATCGCCGGTTCCATCCGAATGGAGCTGGCGGTACGGCAGGAAATTCTCGAGTTGCCGAGCGTACGCAAGAAGTTGGTGCGTCTCACCGACGTCCTCAACCACGAGCTGCAAGTGCTGGAGCTTGGTCAGAAGATCCAGACGCAGGCGCAGGAGACGATGACCAAAGCGCAACGAGAGTACTTCCTGCGCGAGCAGTTGCGCGCCATTCAGCAGGAACTGGGCGAGGAAGATGACCAGGTCGCGGAGACCAACCGCCTCCGAGAGCAGGCGGCCGAAGTGGCGCTTTCCGAGGAGGCGCGCAAGCAGGTCGAGCGTGAGCTGGGTCGCCTGGAGCGCCTGCCGCCCGCCAGCCCGGAGCATTCTATCATTCGGACATACATCGAGCTGATGCTCGGTTTGCCATGGGGTGTGTACACCGAAGGCGAGATCGACGTACCACGGGCACGTCAGATACTCGATGAAGATCATTACGACCTCGAACGGATCAAGGATCGAATTCTTGAGTACCTGGCCGTGCGCAAGCTGAAGGCTCAGCGTACCCCGGACGCGGAGCGTGCCGACCTGCGCGAGCCGATCCTCTGCTTCGTCGGGCCTCCCGGCGTTGGCAAGACCTCCCTCGGCCAGAGCATCGCCCGGTCCCTCGGCCGGAAGTTCGGACGCATGAGCCTTGGCGGCGTCCGCGACGAGGCGGAGGTGCGAGGCCACAGGCGGACCTACATCGGCGCGATGCCTGGCCGGATCATTCAGGGACTGACTCGTGCCGAGAGTGCGGATCCCGTCTTCATGCTCGATGAAGTGGACAAGCTTTCCATCGGGTACCAGGGCGATCCGTCGGCAGCGTTGCTTGAAGTGCTCGATCCGGAGCAGAATCACACGTTCCGGGACAATTATCTAGATGTCCCGTTCGACCTCTCGCGCGTGATGTTCATCGCGACTGCGAACACCCTTGATACCATCCCGGCTCCGCTCCGCGACCGAATGGAAATACTGGAGCTCAGTGGGTACACGGAGGAGGAAAAGCTCAGGATTGCGGAGCAGTACCTGATACCACGTCAGTTGCGGGCAAACGGACTTCAGCCCGAGGAGGTCACCGTGTCCGAGGACGCGCTCCGAGGCATGATTCGTGGCTACACGCGCGAAGCCGGCGTGCGAAACCTGGAGCGCACCATCGGTACTCTTCTGCGCAAAGTCGCGAGGCGCTATGCCGAGGGTGAGCACGGGCCCTTCCTCGTCACCGAAACCGACCTCCAGGAATATCTGCGCCGGCCGTTCTTCGAGAACGAGGCGGTGGAACGGATAGACCGCCCGGGCATCGCAACTGGGCTGGTCTGGACACCGGTTGGTGGCGACATCGTGTACGTCGAGGCGTCGATGACGCCCTCCGACGAGGATCGCCTGATCTTGACCGGACAGCTCGGTGACGTGATGCGCGAGTCGGCGCAGGCCGCCCTGACCTACGTGCGTTCCAGTGCACAGGCCCTAGGTCTAAGCCCCACAGCTTTTGATAAGCAAGCTGTGCACTTGCACGTTCCCGGCGGCGCAGTGCCAAAGGACGGCCCATCTGCAGGCGTCACGATGGCATCGGCGCTTGCGTCCGTCGCGAGTGGCAGGCCCGTCCGCTCCGACGTCGCGATGACCGGTGAGATAACTTTGCGCGGAAAAGTCCTGCCGGTCGGCGGCATCAAGGAGAAAGTTCTTGCGGCTCATCGGGCCGGACTTCGCACGGTGATCCTTCCGCGACGCAACGAACGCGATCTGGAGGACCTCCCCGAGGAGTTGCGCAGAGAAATGACCTTCGTCTTTGCGGACAACGTGGACGATGTATTCATGACCGCGCTCACCGAACCGGCCATCGTAGGGGTATAGTGGCGCCAAAACCTGGGAGCCTTTCGTCGAGTGTGCACGGGCACATTCACCGGCGCATGATCTGTCCGGCCCGAGTGGCTGAACGGTCGTTTCATGATGGGCTCAGTCGCATCACCCGGAGATCCGCGTGTGGATAGAACGCGTGACCTCAAACTCCGTTGGTCGTATACTCCCTCTGCTAGCCGCATATCAACGCTTTTACCGCACCGAGCCCAATGAGGCGCACAACCGAGAGCATTTCACGCGCGTGCTGGCGGACCCGAGTGTGGCGGTGCAGTTCGTCGCCTTGGAAGAAACACTCGGCCCTATCGGTTTCGCCACCCTGTATTTTCCCTTGTCCTCCGTCACAGCGGGATCGTACTGCCTGCTCAACGACCTGTACGTGGATCCGACAACCCGCGGGTGTGGTGTGGGCCGCGCACTTATCGAGCGGTGCCGGCTGTACGCGTTCGAAGCGGGATACGCGAGCCTCGAGTGGCAGACTGAGCAGTCCAACACGGAGGCGCGGCGGCTTTACGATAGAATGGGCGCGGAGCAACGAGGGTGGTATTCGTGCACCCTGTCTACCGCCCCACCAGCAGCAGTCGATACAGGGGAGATTCGATGAGTCAGGAAGAGAAGTATGAGGCAAAACGCGCGATGTGCGTATTCGCGCATCCCGATGACGCGGAGTTCGGCTGCGCGGGCACGGTCGCGAAATGGGTAAACGAGGGACTTGAGGTCGTATACGTCGTCACCACGGACGGGAGCAAGGGCTCCAGTGACCCGAATGTCAGTGGAGAGCAGTTGATACAGACCCGGCAAGCTGAGCAGCGAGACGCCGCTGCGGAGCTCGGCGTGCACGAGGTGGAGTTCCTGAATCATCCGGACGGCTATCTCGAGCACACCCTGGAACTCCGGCGCGATATCGCCCGTATGATCCGCAAGCACCGTCCCGACCGGCTCATCAGCATGACCTCGACCCGCTCGTTCACTATCAGCGGCTATATCAACCACCCGGACCACATCGCGACCGGTGACGCCACGCTCGCAGCCGTGTATCCAACAGCGAGGGACCGCATGACCTTCCCGGAGTTGATCACGGAGGGATACGAGCCGCACAAGGTGCGCGAGGTCTACGTCACCGGCACAGAAACACCCGACTGCTGGATCGACATCTCCGAGACCATCGACAAGAAGATTGCCGCGCTTTACAAGCATGCCAGTCAGGTTAGCGATCCGGAACTGCCGAAGTGGATCCGGGAGCGGGGCGCGAAGGTTGCTGAGGGCCAGGACATGCAGTACGCGGAGTGCTTTAAGGTGTTCCGGTTGGGCTAGCCGGATCACCCGGACCAGCACCCCCAGCGGGCATGGCAGTGGTGGCCATTGCATCGCTGGAGTTGGAAACACGCCTTTTCGCGGCATCGCTGATGCGGGCTGTACATCGAAGACAGCGCCCGACAATCGAGTTAGAGCCGCACGCCTGAGCGTCGCGTTGCAGGCGGGGCACAGTGACTGCTGCAGTGTGTAAGTGCGCCACTGTCCTTGTATAGTTGAACTTACATCGGCGTCATCGCAGGGTCTGGTCGCAGGAGACTGGTATGGATAACTTCCGGACACTTATCGTACACCAATCACGCGACGTCAGCGCACCACTAGCCACCACCCTCGAGGGGCTAGGCGTTCCGTCGGAAACGATATCTGAGCCGGCCACCGCCACCGAGCGCATGCGGGCGATGACCTTCGGCGCGTTGGTGCTCGATGATGCTTTGCCAAAGGGTGGGAGTCTGGAGGTCTTCGGTAGCCTCGATGACCTGGGCGAGAACCGACCGATCATCGTCATGGTCACAGTGCCGCGTGCTGCGCTCGCTGAAGCACGGAAGCATACACCGGACCGCATGGAATACGTTGCCACTCCGGAGAGCGAGAGCGACACGGAGCGCCTGGCGCTACGCGTACGGTCGCGACTGATGAACGCTACGGTCGCCGCGGAGTTTGGGACCACTCCACCGCGGACGGAAAGCCGTGCTGGTCTCAGTGCCGTGTTTGCGGGAGTCGGCCAGCAGGGCACACGGCCCTATGTCGCGATAGCTGCAGTCCTCGTGATTCTGCTCGGACTGCTTTTTCTGCTCCAACAGGTTGGAGCGCAGGCAGGACCCGTCGGATAGCAATAAGCCGTGACGGTGCGGAGCCCTAAGCTGTGCCAGTTGGCTTCCGGTAGATACAAAGGAGTCGAGTGACGTATGCAAGAGACACCCAAGGAGATTCGGAACGAAGATGTTGAGGCGAGCCGGCAGACCGACGGGGGATTCGAGCGCCTTGGGCTAGATCTGACCAGCGTGATAACGAACCTGCAGAACAGCGTGAACGAGATGCGGCAGGCGGCGCACGCCGAGATAACCCGGATGCGCAGAGAGCACGAAGCCGAGCGGTCCCGGTTGGAAGGGCAAATCGAAGAACTGCAGCAGCGCTGCTCCTCGCAAGACGAGCGCGTGAACGGCCTGAAGGGACAGATTCATCGGGTGCTCCAGGACTACCGCGGTGACCTGGAGATGCGTTTACAGCAGGCAGGTGCAGCACGCAGTCAGCTCGAACGCGTCGACGAGATGGTGGCATCCTTGGACGGTGCACTGGTTTCGGGAGATGGTCTCAGCATCCCGCCTCGGCAACCTCAGGTGGGACAGCCGCTCCGACAGCGTCGCGGGCATGTGATGGATAGCTGGTCAGGAACCCCACAAGAGGATCCAGGAGAGCACACGGTCGCATTCAGTGCCGCGGAAGGCGCCACGAACCGATCCGTGAAAATAGCCATCAGGGGAGTCGGAACAGTTTCGGCGATGATGCGGGCGCGGAAAGCCGTCGAGAGCCTGCCAAGTATCGACAACATCGAGAGTCGCTTCGTCTCTGAAGGCACCCTCTTCTTCAACGTTCAAACCGGTGACACAGAACAAGAGCTTGCGGACGCGCTCGCTGCCCTGCCAGACCCGAAGCTGCGCATCCTGCAGGTGGCCGATGGTTCCGCAGAGTTGGAGATGTAGGGGCGCGTGCGACTGGAACGCGCTGAACTGCGTCACATTGCGCTGCCACTGCTCTATCCATTCGAGACTAGCTTCGGACTTGAGTCGGAGAAGCACTGTGTGCTGGTTCGCTTGGACTGCGAGGGCGTCACCGGCTGGGGCGAATGTGTCGCCATGAACGGGCCGTGGTACTCTGAAGAGACCACCGGTACCGCCTGGGACATCCTCTCAAACTTCCTCATTCCTCAGGTCCTCGGTCGCGACATCGATTCCGCGGCCGATCTGCTGCAGATGCTCGCAAGGGTCCGCGGAAATAACATGGCCCGCTCCGCCCTCGAAGGGGCGTCCCTGGATGCGCTCGCCAGGTCGCGCGGCCAATCGCTCGCCCAACTGTTGGGCGGTGAGCGACATGAGATAGAGTCCGGCGTCAGCATCGGCATCCAGCCGTCTCCCGGCGCCCTGGTCGCAACCGTGGAGCGCGAGCTAGCTGCAGGGTATCGCCGAGCGAAGCTCAAGATCAAGCCCGGTGCAGACATCGAGTACGTCCACGCGGTCCGCCGTGTCTTTCCGGATGCTCAACTCATGGTGGATGCGAACTCCGCATATACGCTGGACGATGTTGGCCATCTACGAGAGCTGGATGCGTTCGCGCTGACGATGATCGAGCAACCGCTCGCGTACGACGACATCCTGGACCACGCAACCCTTGCGGCTCAGGTGGAGACGCCGATCTGCCTCGATGAGAGCATCCACTCGGCTCGGGATGCGCGGCACGCACTGAACTCAGGCAGCTGCCGGATCATCAACATCAAGGCTGGTCGGGTCGGCGGGCTCACCGAAGCCGTCCGCATTCACGACGTATGCCGGGAACGCGGGGTGCCGGTCTGGTGCGGCGGAATGTTGGAAACCAACATCGGGCGGGCGCACAACGTTGCCCTTGCCTCTCTCCAGGGTTTCACACTGCCGGGGGACATCTCCGCCAGCGAGCGATACTTCGCGGACGACATCGCGTATCCGGGCTTCACAGTGAGCGCGCAGGGCACGCTCACTGTACCGACGACGCTCGGCACCGGTGTGGAAGTTGACGATCAACGACTCGAGCGCGTCACACAGCGACGTATGGTACTCGTTGCCTGATCACGCGCGTTCGCGTATAGGATCAAGATCCGGGTGCGGCCGGGTCCACCGTCCACGCCTGTCTCTTCGCTGTCAGCATCAGCGGTCCGATGGTGAGGACGAACACTCGAACTGTTCACGACAAGCCACAGAGTCGGGGCGAGGGGCCCACGAGCATGCTCGTGGGCCCCTCGCGCGGTGTGGCGATGTTCTAGGCGGCGCGGCGCGCTCGACGGCGCTTCATCATGGCGTTGTACCGGCACGTCTCGCTGCAGTAGCGGTTGCGGCCGCTGGCGCGAAACGGGATAGCGCAGTGATTACAAGCACGTTGGCCGGGGTGGAGTACGGGCGTACGGCCGAGCGGTTTCTTACCCATCCAGCAACGCGACGCGGTGCACTGCGAGCACGGGAATGACGTGTATCTACGTAGCTCGTCGAGACATGGGTAAGCGCTCATTTACAAGACCCTCCCTATATGTTCCTCTGCTCCCCGAGTGCCTCCATTATATAGAACATTTGTTCTACAGTCAACGTGCTGGAGCGCTGTTTTGTTTACATCGGGCCACATCAATTGAGGTCTCAGGAGGCTGATTTGGAAGCAGATATAGACCACGTGCTCATCACCGAGGAGCAGCTTGGCGCGAAGGTTCGCGAGTTGGGCGCACGGCTTACCGAGGACTATGACGGTAAGGTGCCCATCCTGATCGGCGCGCTCAACGGCGCCACGTTGTTCATGTCAGATCTGGTTCGCGCCTGCCGAATCCTGCTGAGCATCGACTTCATCGCGGTCAGCTCGTATGGCAGCGGTACGCGTTCGAGCGGCGTCGTACGCATCCTAAAAGATCTCGACCGCAACATTGAGGGGCGGCATGTGCTCATCGTGGAGGACATAGTGGACACTGGCCTCACCCTCTCGTACCTGATCGAGAGCCTCAGCGCTCGTCAGCCCGCGAGCATCAAGATATGTGCGCTGCTCGACAAGGCCGAGCGCCGAGTCGCGAACGTGCCACTCGACTACACAGGTTTTCAGATACCGGACGAGTTCGTGGTTGGATACGGTCTCGACTACGACGATCTCTACCGCAACCTGCCGTACATCGGCGTGTTGAAGCCAGAGTTATACCGGGGGTAGAAGGTCGCTGCCAGTGCCTAACGTCTGTCCATCACGAAGCGAAGATGCAGAATCAAGTCATTCGGACTCCGTCCATACCGTAGGGGATGTGTCACTCCGACCGAGCCTGCTAGGAATCCGTGGTACGGGGCGCGGATCCCTCACTCCATTTGGGATGACACGCCCCAAAGCTCAAGTGGAATCCATGTCACAGGCCATTCCACTCAGCGAACGAGGACCGGCACACACGTATTCGGTTTGGGGTAGTGGTGACTACAACTGTTCAGCAGCAAGTAATCGCTCGCGCGTTCGGAACGTCATATGAATGCTACTGGTGCCTCGGAGAGCTACCGTGTCGTTACACCTCGTAGAATGGGAAACGGTCGGTGAGATCAGTCACCCTACGCCGCACCCTCACCAGCGATGCCTCGTCCTGGCGCTCGAGCGCTGTTGCGATGATGTCGCCAATCTCCTCCATCTCGGACTCGCGCATCCCGCGGGTCGTCACGGCAGGGGTGCCGATTCGGATCCCGCTCGTCGTGAACGCGGACGCAGTCTCGAAGGGGACGGTGTTCTTGTTCACCGTCACGCCGACCGACTCCAAAAGCGCCGATGCTGCCTTGCCGGTCATATCCTGCGGCCGGAGGTCGATGAGCATCAGGTGATTGTCCGTGCCGCCGGAGACCAGCGTGAAGCCGCGGGCGGCCAACACCCCAGCGAGTGTCTGTGCGTTGCGCACGATCTGCTGCTGGTACTCGCGGAACGCCGGCTCCAGTGCCTCCTTGAATGCAACCGCCTTAGCGGCGATGACGTGCATCAGGGGGCCGCCCTGAACGCCCGGGAACACCGCCTTATCGATCGCCTTCGCGTTTGAATCACGGGTGAGGATCAATCCGCCGCGCGGGCCACGTAGCGTCTTGTGTGTCGTCGTCGTGGTGTAATCGGCGTACGGGATGGGTGACTGATGGATGCCTGCGGCGACGAGGCCCGCGATGTGGGCCATGTCCACGAGCAGTCCAGCCCCTACCTCATCGGCAATCTGCTTGAAGACGTCGAACTGGATCTCGCGCGGGTACGCGCTTGCCCCCGCGACGATCAGCTTCGGACGGTGCTCGCGGGCGACAGCGCGTACCTGGTCGTAGTCGATGTAGCCCGACTCCTGCAACACGCCATAGCGTACAAAGTTGAAGTACAGTCCGGAAATATTGATGGGGTTGCCATGGGTCAGGTGTCCACCATGCGTCAGGTCCATGCCAAGCACGGTATCTCCCGGCGTCAGCGTAGCAAGGTACACCGCGGTGTTCGCCTGGGCACCACTGTGCGGCTGCACATTCGCGTGTTCGGCGTCAAAGAGCGTGGTGGCGCGCTGAATCGCCAGCGTTTCCGCGACATCCACAAACTCACACCCGCCATACCAGCGCTTGCCAGGATACCCTTCGGCGTACTTGTTCGTGAGTACGGACCCCTGCGCCTCCATCACCGCGCGTGAGACGAAGTTCTCAGAGGCGATCAGCTCAAGCGTTCCCATCTGTCGGCGGCGCTCCTGCTTAATGGCAGCAAAGATCTCGGCATCCACCGCCTCGAGGCGTCCCGTGTCCGTGTCCCTCTCTGTGCTGATCGCCATCCGCGTCACCCCTCTATCAGTTGTTGGACCCTGGTTGTGCACGCCACGGCACGATGCTACCTGCAGTCAACTCAGCTTCGTGCATGCCTTATTCTACCAGTCGCGAGTACTCATCCCTATATGACGCGCAGAGCAACTGGGTTTGTAAAGGCGCCGTCCTGTTACACTCTGTGGCAAGGGGTGGGATCGTGGTGGAAAACAACAGCATCAGTTCGATGCTCGGGTTACGCTCGGGAGATGTGGTCAGCATCGTCGGTGCAGGCGGAAAGACCACGACGATGTACCGAAGCTGCGCAGAGCTGCGCGCGCGTGGGTTGCGCGTTATCAGCACGACCACAACCGCGATCCAGCGCCCCACATCGCAGCAATCGCCTCTGCTCCTTATCGCATCCGATACCCCTGACCTCACGGCTGCCATTGCGAAGGGCCTGGAGGCGCACGGGCATGTTACCGTCGTCGGAAAGGCACGGCGTGCCGACAAGTTTGAGGGCGTGAGTGCTGCACGGATCGCCACGTTCCGAGACCTCGCCGATGTCGTCGTGATAGAGGCCGACGGTGCGCGCCACGCGGCGATCAAGGTGCCCGCCGAGCACGAACCCGCCGTGCCGACGTGCACGACGGTGTGTCTCTCCGTCTCCGGGCTTCACGCACTGGGGCGTCCGTTAGGCGAGGTGTGTCACCGCTCGGAACGGGCGGCGGTACTGACCGGTGAGTCCATGGCGACACCGGTCTCCGGCATGACCATCGCCCGCCTGTTGGCCTCGCATGACGGTGGCCTAAGAGGCGTGCCTATGACCGCCGACGCGTGGGCGGTCCTTACGCATCTGCAGGACGACGATTTGGCTGTGGCACGCGACACTGCCCGCGCCCTGCAGCATACACGGTACCGTGGAATTGTCGGACTCTCGCGCGATAAAGTAGTGCGACTTGCGTGACTCTACAGGCCGTCTACGACGTGCTTGCTCACGACGGCTTGGGCCGATTCTGTACTAGCTGCCCCTTGCCAGGCGATTGACTATGTCATAATGACCACGCCTGATCACACTAGGAGTGACCGGTGCTATAGCAAGGGAGTAGAAGATGGCCGATAGCACGACGCAGAGCAGGCCCCAGTCCGGACCGCCAATGGTCACCGAGACGAGTCCGGCTCAGAAGCCCGAAAAGAAGAAGAAACCGAAGAAAACAAGCCGCAAGAATCAGGGCAAGCCGCGATAAGGGCATCCATGCGCGGCAAACTCCTAGAAAATACCGGAGGCGTTCGCTGGAATGCCTCCGGTTTTGTAGTCTCGGCGTAAGCACGCGCGCCGAGCGCGGCCTTAGTTGTGAATGATGATCGGGGTTCCCACCTCGGACCAGGAAAACAGCCAGGCCATCATATCGTAGGGTACGTTGACACACCCATGGGAGCCCGTGGATGCCGCACCACTACGCCCGGAGCCATTCGTGCCCGGACCGTACTGCGTGCGCCACGGCGCATCGTGGATGTACAGCCCACCGTGTCGGAAGCGGAGCGCGAAGTTCGCCTCGGCGGTGGGATACCACCACTGGTGGCCCTCGGGCCACGGGGAGATGAACGTGTACGGAGTGAGCTTGTCCATGACACTGTACACGCCGGTCGGTGTGGCGAGCTCGGGACGGCCCGAGGTGATCAGCGATATCCTGGTCTGCGTTTCGCCATCATACGCAGCGATCGTTTGGGTGGTTAGATTCAGATCTATCCACTTGTCGGGATACTGACCGTTCCAGTACGCCAGATCGGCCACGTGTTGGGAGACATCAGGCTTGTCCTTGATCACACTATACTCAAGCGCGACACTGCGATCCCCACGCTCCAGCGCTTCGACAGCGTTTGCTGCAGTGGTTTCGTAGTCGATTACTGTCTTCGGCGGCGCTTTCACCCAGCGGCGGATCTGCTGCTCCACCGTCGCCACATCGAGATACGGTTCGATCTCCGCGCCACCTGCGTTTTTCCAAAACGTGACGTCGGCAATATCTTCGCGGTCAAGCCACCAAGTGTGGTCGTCATCCATCGAAATGTAGAACCGGTCGGAGGACCACGCCGCTATCTGATCGAAATCATCCCGCAGGTCCGCCGCGCTGACGGCAGGGGCAACACTGAAGGCTGTTACCACCCCTTCGCGGTTCTCTGACGCAGCTAACGTCCTGAGCACATCGGCCGTACCGTCCACGTCCACGTCGACGCCCTTGATCTCAGGGATCAGTTCCGGCAGTCCGCCCTGCTCCAGTTCCACGTAAGCGCTCTGCGGTTCCTGGTAGACCTCGTACGCGATGTTTTGCGCAAAGCCTTGCACTTGCTCTTCATCAAGAACCGGCGCGACGTCCTTGCCCTCACCGGTCCAGTACAGCCATTCCTGAAGCGTGGAGGTGTCTATGGTCCACGACTGCCCTTGGTGAGCCACCGACACAGGAGAGCCGATCAGTCGGTTCGCACGGGCGGCCGCTGCTTGCAGGTCAGTAGCTGACACACTTGCGGGCACTCGAACGGTGGTAACCGCGACCACGCCGCGCGGGTCATCAAGTGCACGCTGTACGGCCGCAAGCGTCTTTTGTATATCCACGCGCGTGCCCGGCGCTTCCGCGACCACACGAGCCAGCCCGTCGTGAACCTCAATGCGAGCGTCCCTGGGGCTAGTGTCTATTTCCTCAGCAGCCCCGCGTACCCACGCTTCGATCGGCCCTGGAGGCAGGTACGGTGTACGGTTTGGATCGTTCCCCTTCCAGCGGAGCAGCGCCGTCAACTGGGCGGGACTGAGCGTCCAGTCACGATCGGCGTACTGGAGCCGGAGCGGCCGGCTCACCATCGCGTGCGCTCCGCGAACCTCAGGCTGTAGGTCCGCGTCGCCGATTGCCGGCCGGACAACGCGGACGCCAACCGGGACGGGGGCAGCGCTGGCAAATGCAGCACCCTGTATCCGCTCCACCGTGGCTGCGAGATTAGTTTCGTACCCGGCCTGCGCAGACTTCAAGCGCACGGCTCCGGGCTGCACATTGATGAGGGCGTTACGTGGCGGACGATTGATATCCGCAGAAACCTGCTGCGCCCACCGACGCAGCGGTGCGGGTTGTAGAGCCGGCTGCACCGACGCCCCTTCGCCCGTCAGACGAATCAGCGGCCGGACTCGCTCCGGCGTCATACTCCATACCTGCCCCTGGAACGATAGCCTCAACGGTCGGTTCGATGTCGCTTCTACTGCGTCGCGCGCCGACGTCAGTTGCGCTTCGCGTACAGACGGCTGGATGGTGTGTATCACCGCCGCCACCGGACGATCCTGCGCATGCAACGTCTCCAGTGAGGAGGGCAGCTTGGACTCAGTAGCGGCAGCGACAAGTTCATATCCTACCTGCGAAGGTTGAATAACCGGTCCCTGGGCGGATAGTGCCAGCTTCGCATCTCGCACCGGTCGGTTGACGGTAGCTGCCATGCCGCTGAGTGCCTTCCGTGCGGCATCAGCGTTAAACTCCACGACGGGTGCGACTTGCTTGCCGTCACTCCATACCTGGTAACGCGCCGTCCATTTGCTGAACGCTCCTCCCGTCCGACCGACCTCAAATGCCCGGTCCACGGTGCGAGCAGCGTTAACGCCGAGGCCCAACTCACTGGCGGACACCCGTTCGGTCGTGTTGACCAGGCGGAACTCAACAGGGCGCTGCATGGTCGTTCGAGCCCGGCTCTCGACGGCAGCTATCGCCTGCTGCCGTTCCATCCCTCCCAAGTTCTCCCCTAGTACCTGAACACCTGGGTGAACATTGGAACCATATCGGGCTTCGAAGGCGACAGCCGATCCAGCGGCCACGAGCAGCAGCAGGAGCAGCAGCGCAGGTGGGAGGAGGAGTAGGCGGCGCCCCCGACGCGACGAGCGTCCAAAGGGCCGGGCGAGCATGCGGGGGAAGGCCGAGGTATTGCTATCCAAATTAATGTCTTTTCTCCCATCCGGGGCAACCAGTGTTTGGCAGGTAGCATCTTTCAACAATGATACGAGCCGTCCAGCACTATCGCAAACGTCGGATGGATGTACGTTGCCGGATAATCCGTCATCTACACGAGAAATGTTAACCGACACACGCAAGCACGCGCATCCGCCAAAAGGGCATTCAGGCTACGCCAAATGACATAGGCGGTCTAGTTTCTGGAGCGCGTCACGCACGGGCACCGATGCCAGTTCAGCGGATTCTGGCCCCAGGACGGTACAAAGCACCCAGCGTCACACCATACGCGGCATGGCGGAGAACACCCACGAGGAAAGCCGTTTTAGACCAGCCAGTTGCAAGCTGCCCTTCGCGTCGCGCGGGGTGGAAGCGGTCCACCACGAGCATCAGCGGCCAGAGCACCAGGTTCTCAGCCTGGGCAAAACAGAGCCCACGGAACCAGTCCGGACCGCGCATAAAGTGATGCGCCCAGCCATACACCAGCCCGAGCACCGTTCCGTTGAACATATGGATCACGGCACCTATCGGTAGCCATAAAGTGCGGTTCCTGGTGAACGGCCGTCCGAGCAGCGTAAAGTCGTTGAAGTCGTATCGCAGGACTCGGAGGTCCGCCAACATTTCCGCCGCGTACGCCGCAGACGCGATCGCCCCTGCCCGCGCAGCTTTTGCACGGTCGACTCTGGTCGAAACCACCCACTTCATGCCGCGAGGTCCAGGTTGGGATCGATATCAAGTGCAAGGCCGTCGATCTGCCCGCGTGCGAGCTGGTAACACCCCACTGCGCCGATCATTGCCGCGTTGTCCGTGCAGTACTCCAGCCGGGGAACGCGAAGTCGACCGCCAAGGGCCTCGCTCATTCTGCTGCGCAGCCTGCCGTTCGCCGCCACCCCGCCCGCGACTACGACCTCCGCAACACCGTGTACCTCTGCTGCTGCCAGCGTTTTACGCACCAGAATGTCAGTAACGGACTCCTCGAAACCTCGGGCCAGAGCAGGAACATCTGGCGTATCGGTTTCCTGTGTCGCTCGGAGCAGCGCCGTCTTGAGGCCGCTGAATGAGAAATCGAGTGTTCCCGGCATCTCCGCTCGCGGTAGCACCTCCTCGCGGCCATCCGCACTGCTCGCCGCCGCCTGTATCGCCGGTCCGCCGGGATACGTGAGGCCAAGAATGCGGGCTGCCTTATCGAACGCTTCACCAGCCGCGTCATCCACCGTGCGCCCAAGCCGCTCATATGTGCCATGGGACGGCATCAACAGGAGTTCCGTGTGGCCGCCAGACACAACGAGACCGAGTAGCGGAAACTGGGGTTCGGTCGCCGGTTCGCCCGGCGCCCGGAGCCAGCTTGCGTACAAGTGCGCCTCGATGTGATTCACTCCGAGCAGCGGTAGACTCCGCGACCATGCGAGGCCCTTCGCGACGTTTACACCTACCAGCAGCGCACCTGATAGCCCCGGACCACGGGTGACGGCGATGGCGTCGACATCCTCCCAACCGGTGCCGGCACGCTCCAGCGCTTCGGTAATTACGGGAAGAATAGCGAGCACGTGCTGGCGGCTTGCGGCCTCCGGCATCACGCCGCCATACCGGCGATGCAACTCGATCTGCGAAGCAACCACGTTTGAGAGGACGGTTGTGCCATCCGCAACCACCGCCGCGCCGGTCTCATCGCAACTTGTCTCGATCGCCAGGACCTTCATACGGACACGCCAAGCAAGCTGCCGTTGATCTTCTGCTCCAGCTTTCCGCGTGCATCCCGGAAAACCGCCTCGAACTCCGGGGTATCAATACGGTCGGACCACATCACGAGCGCGTCCTCGCCGTCGTCGCTGTAATACCGCCGACGATACCCCGCATCCTTGAAGGTGTACTTGCGGTAGAGCGCATGAGCAACCGTGTTCGAGACGCGTGCCTCCAGGGTCAACCAGCGCGCTCGCTTCTCGCGGGCATGCTCTATTAGGGTGATGAGCAGCAACTCGCCAAGGCCCTGGCCGCGCAGCTCCGGAAGCACGCCAATCGTGGTGACATGCGCCTCGTCACTCACGATCCAGAGCCCGGCGTAGCCGACGATCGGATCCGGATTGGGCGCCTGGTCGTCCTTGAGGAATGGGAGGATGTTGGTGAGGAACCCGTTCTTCGGATCCGGCATGGTGAGCGGACCCTCGCCGACGCGGCGGAGAACAATATAGAGGTTCTTCTCGGGATGGGTGACCTCTCGCCGATACGCGCTCGCGGGCCACGCCGTCGTGAAGCAGCGCCGGTCCACGGCGACAACTTCCGGCACGTCCTCCATGCGCATCCGGTCTATCTTATACGGCAACGGTCTACCCCTAGTGCGGAGTCAGTGGTCGCAGCAGCGCGCCACTCCTACGTTCCCAGAATACCATGTCCGCACATCACCTCACTATCCGGGCTCAGCAAGGGCAATCGCCACTCAACGTCCCTGCGCCGAGCTCGTCTCGAGGTACTCCGCCTGCAGCGCGGCAGCGTTATCGGTCGTCCCCCGCGAGAGCCGTTCCAAGGCGATAGCCGCAAGCACCGAAGGATCGCGCGGCACAACGCCCGGGTCGGGGAGCCGAGCGACTCCGGCCTCGACAAGCAAGCGACGCAACTCCCCATCTATCTCACCGCAGTAGAGCAGGTCCCCTGCCTCCGCAGCACCGTCTGGCGCGGTATTTCGCAGCCAGTTGAGCGTCAGCCCGTCGGTGGGATCGGGCGTGTACGCCGCCACGGCCAGCCGGTTGCGGCCAACGGCGAGTACCGCGCGGATGGGCAGACCCCGGTGCCGGTGCGGCCAGGCAGTGTAGAGCAGCGTGGGCACCCCGATAAGCGGTACATCGAGGCCCATGGCTATTCCCTTCGCGGCCGCGATACCCGTCCTCAACCCGGTGAAGGAACCCGGTCCCGTGGCGACGGCTACACCCATTAAGACGTCCGGCCGTAGCGCACGCACAGCAAAGAGCCGGTCTATCCACGGAAGGAGCTGCACGGTGTGCATGCGCTCGGCCCTCCACAGACACGTTGCCTCCGCCCCGCGTTCGCCAACAAGGGCAACGCCCGCCCATGCGGTCGAAGTGTCAATCGCCAGGAGCACGCCTATTCGTCCATCGAGTGCGCATAGGAGGCGAGCAGATCGACGTATCGCCCGCCGGTAGCGACGAAACCCACGGACCGCGCACCGCCTGGCACCAGCTCCAGGTGCACATCCAGCCGCTCGCGCGGCAGGAGTTGCTGGATCACGGCCGGCCACTCGATCAATACCACGCCGTCACCGCCCAGGATGTCCTGGATCCCGATCGCGGCGGCTTCTCCGGCCGATGCGAGGCGATAGAGGTCCAGGTGATAGAGCACGGGCCGCCCGGGTTCGCCGCGGTACTCATGCACGAGGCCGTAGGACGGACTCACCACGGATTGGTGGACACCGAGAGCACGACCAACGCCCTGAGTGAACGTCGTTTTGCCTACCCCGAAACCGCCCCATAGTGGGACGACATCGGCGGGGCGCAGCAGGGGAGCCAGTAGTGCGCCGAGTGCCATTGTCCCAGAAGCGGTCGCGGTTGTAACCACATGGCGCCGAACGCTCTCATCGGTGACGGTACGAGCAGAGGCCATACGGTTATGATAGGGTCCGAGGCAGGACGAGGCAAGGTGGCATACACCGATGGGTGGCGTGACGCGTGCGAACAGGTGCGCTAAGTTCCCAGAATAATCGACGCCTTACCGGTTAGATAACGGCGATCAGAGTTGCAAGGAGGGGGCATGAGCCAGGAAAGGTCTGAGGACCAATTGCTCGAAGAGGCGATGCGGCGACAGCGCGAACTCGTTGACTTCTTCAAAAGAGCGGCAAAGGAAGCGCCAGAAAAGCAGTGCAAGCAGCTTTTCAAACACCTTCGCCAGAACACCGAGAACCAGGTGGGCGACGTCGCAGGCGAGTTGGCACGACACCGCATGGAACGTGGACTAGGCAACCCGATCGAGCACGAGACCAAGTAGGGAGGGCGCGGCCGAGGGCAGTATCCCTGTCAGGAAGAGTTGTTGAGTTGTGACACACAGGGATGGGCCAGGAGTTACGGCTACTGTTGATGCCCCTCCAAGCGTGGAACCGCCCCATCGCGCTCCGGTAACGGAGCACGAAGCGTAATTAGCGTGATCTCGGGGCGGCACATGAAGCGCACGCGCGGCGGCAACATCCCGAGTCCATGGTTCGCATAGAGGATCATTCTCCCCACGTCGTACCGCCCGGTGTAGTACTTCTCCCCCAGGCGTGTCAGACGGGGAGGACCGAAGACTGGCAGGCGTACCTGCCCGCCGTGCGAGTGGCCTGAAAGTTGTAGGTCGAAGCGCCCGGTGGCGGCACCGATGTCCGCAAAGTCTGGCTCGTGTGTGACGAGCACTGCGGCCCCGTGTTGTGGTAGCTGCGTGAGTACGAGATCCAGGCGGTCGACCGCCGACCACACAGAGTCCACCCCGGCGAGGTGGAGCTCCGCCCCATCGCGCCGCAACGTATGGACGGTGTTACTCAGGTCCAGCACGTCGGCCCGTTCCAGCGCCCATCGAATCGAAGCGGGGTTCGTTTCGTGGTCGTGATTGCCCAGGACGGCGACAGTTACGTCGTGTGGCTTGAGTAGGCGCAGGGCTGTGACAATCGTGGGGGCAAAGCGCTCCGCCTCGTGGTTTACGAAGTCGCCGGTGATGGCAATCGTGTGTGGGTTCTGTTCGTTCACGAGCCGCATGAAGCGCGCGAGCCGAGCAGGACTCATATACTCATCTACGTGCAGGTCGCTGATGTGCACGATGCGATAACCGTCGAACTCCGGCGCAAGGCTCGGGAGGGTGAATTCCAGCCGCACGACTTGTGGCCACGCCGGCTCGACGAATCCGGCGTAGATCAGTCCACCGACTGTGAGCAATGCCACCGCGCCCGCGAAGAGCAGCGAGTCGCGGCGGGCGGAGGCGCGGGCATGGGCATCGTTTGGCAGTGGGGACAACGTTAGTCCCTCACCCGCGCAGTTTCCGCACCGCTCGAACCACCAACTCTGCGAGCACATCCCCGACGAATAAGATGATGTCCAGTAGCACGAGAAAACCTCCAGGGATCCCTCGGGTAGCAGCCCAAGTTAGTCCGGCAGTAGCACGATCACATCCACCTTGCCGGGACCGTGGACGCCGAGCGCCATCGTCTGCTCGATATCGGCACTCTTCGATGGTCCGGTATGCATCCCCCACGACCCGGGCAGGTCCCGCTGCGCGAGAAGCAGATACGCATCGTTGAGGTCGTACACCATCTGATCGGCCGTCAGGATGACGACGTGATGCGGTGGCAGCAGGGCGGCAAGTCGGCCCCACTCCGAGGACAGCGCGATACTACCAGTCGCGGCCACCGCCAGCTCACACCCCGTCACGCCGATTTCCGCCTCTTCCGCAGCCACGTGCTCCAGTTCCAACTCACGTGCCAACTCAGGCAGTCCGACGTTGTCCAGCAACGAATGCGGCGAGCGGGTGTACGTCCCCAAGCCCAGCAGGAGTTCCTGCAGCGCCGTCCGTGCCTCGGTGAGGGATGGCACGATGGACACGCGCCCAAGCACGGCTTCCTGCTCCAGCTTGAATCGCTCGACCATCTCGGTGACCGACTTCGCGTCGGAGGGCTGGGGCGGGGCTGGTGGCAGGGGAACGGGTGCTTTCTGGTCGCGCCCTGTGGCCTCCCGGACCCGGTGCAGGAACAGCTCGCGGCTCACGTGGATACTGCCCAGGTAGCGCTACCGTCGCCGTTCCTAGCGATTGACGCACAACGCTTACGGACAGCTGCAGGCAGACCCAGCGATGTTCCTTGCCAAAGACAAGAATAGGCTTTCGGTAGCTCTATTATGAGCTCCGTCATTTGGTTTCCCTCGAGCTCTCCGGTGGCTGATGGTTAGGACCCTGCTTGGTGTCGTCCGCTCGCGTCAGATCCTCCTGGTTCAGGCCGGTCCGCCACAGGTCGTGGAAGCTACGGGGAGCGGGTGCGGGAAAGTTCCGACTCGTCTGCCACTCCCGCAGCATCGGTAGCGCAAGTCGCGGCAGCTTGCCGTCCTTCTTCGGAGAAAACCGAGCAGCGGCATTCGCCAGCCGGTACAGGGACGGATGCCCCATCAACGAGCCAAAGCCACGCATGCCGGCGGCTTCACCCACCGCCATCAGCCCGTGGCTAACCGCGCGCTGTCGCAAGGCCACCAGTTGCTGCGGCAGTGGGATCTTCACCGGACAGACTTCGCCGCATGCGCCACACAGGCTCGACGCGAAGGGCAGCGTCTTTGCCTCCTCGATACCCAGCAGCGCCGGATTCAGCACACTCCCGATAGGCCCGGAGTACACCCAGCCGTAGGAGTGTCCGCCCACCTGCTGATATACCGGGCACACGTTCAGGCACGCCCCGCAGCGGATGCAACGTAAGGTCGAGCGCAGCTCCGGGTCGGCTAGCACCCCGGTCCTGCCGTTGTCCACGATAACCAGGTGAAACTCCTCCGGACCCTCCGGCTCCTCCGCCCGCTTCGGACCAGTGATAATGGAGACGAAGCTCGTACTCCGCTGGCCGGTCGCGGCACGCGGCAGCAGCTTCAGAAATACGCCCAAATCCTCTATGCGAGGGATGACCTTCTCCATCCCCATCAGCGCGATATGGACGCGTGGCACGCTCGTCGTGAGTCGGGCGTTCCCCTCGTTCTCCACCGTTACGACGCTGCCCGTCTCCGCGACCGCGAAGTTCGTACCTGAGATGCCGATGTCCGCGGTCAGATACTCGTCGCGGATCACCTCCCGCGCCTTCGCCGCGAGTTGATCGACCGAGGCATCAAGCGGCATTTCGTGGAGGCGGTGAAATAGCCGCAGCACCTCATCCTTCGGCTTGTGCATCGCGGGACCGACGATGTGGCTTGGGTGCTCGCCCTCCATCTGCAGGATGTACTCGCCGAGGTCTGTCTCCACGACGTTGAGTCCAGCCTGCTCCAGTGCCCCGTTGAGCTCGATCTCTTCGGACAACATCGACTTGGACTTCACGACCCGCCGCGCACCCGCCGCACGCGCCACGGCGAGCACCGCCTCCCGTGCTGCCTGCGCGTCCTGAGCAAAGTGTACGTGACCGCCGCGTTGCTCTATGTTGTCGGCAAGCAGCGCGAGGTAATGATCGAGATTAGCAAGCGTATGGTCTTTGACGGTCGCGGCGTACTGCTTCATCGCCTCGACGTCGTCTAGCTCACCGTACGCCGTCGCTCGCTTCCCGTTCCAGTTCTCGGTGCCGCGCATCGTCGCGCCACGCAGTTCGTGGTTGAGCAGAAAACGCTTCGACGCCGTGCCAAACTCGTTGATCTCCAGCTTCACTTGTAGTCACTCCATCCAGGTTCCCACCAAAAAGGCCGTGTCTACGGACTCCGCGCTTACGCCAATGCCCTTGCTCGGTCTCGTCTGCGTAGCTCCTGGGATATGTCGCTGGCGGGGTCGAGCAACTCCGCCACATGCACCCATCGCGGACCCAGCGCGCGTCGCTCCAGCCCACCCCCGAGCTGCATTAGACAGCCCAAGTCTGTCGAAGTCAGGATATCGACGGGTTGCTCCTCTCCCGCTTCGCAGAGACTATCAAGCTTCCGGTTCATCATGGCACTGGAGATCTCCGGCATCTTCACACTGAACAGGCCGCCGAACCCGCAGCACGTCTGATCCCAGGAGACCAACTCCGCACCCGCGGCCTGGAGCAGCGCGCGCGGCTGCTCGCGTACCCCGAGATTCCGCATCGCGTGACAGGAATCGTGATAGGCGACACGCAGGCCGGAAAGATCTACATCCGTCCGCTCGACGCCGAGGACATCCACAAGGAACTGTGTGAGCTCGTATGTGCGATCCGCCACAGCCCAGGCACGCCGCAGGTTCGGCGCGTCATCCCGGAACAGCTCCGCATAGTGGCGCACCATCGCACCGCAAGATCCGCTGGATGCCACGATATACTCCGAGCGCTCGAACGTCTTGAGGAAGTGCTTCGCTACCGCACGGGCGTCGTCGTGATAGCCGGCGTTGTACGCTGGCTGTCCGCAACACGTCTGCCCCACGGGGAAGTCAACCTCACACCCCGCGGCGCGCAGCAAGCGGACGGCCGCTACCCCGGCCGCAGGACCAAACTGATCGCCAACACAGGTTATAAACAGGGAGACCTTCATCGTGCGGTCAAGCCTCCGTCCACGATCATCGCGGCGCCCACGATGGAACCCGCCTCGTCAGACGCGAGATACACCGCCATC